>CALUPR010000123.1 GCA_944322705.1 Candidatus Gastranaerophilales bacterium | reverse complement strand
AATCCTCAACATCAAAAATTTTCGATGCACTTATGTTGAGTGCGGTCGAAATTCTGTAAATCATTTTTAGACTGATGTTTTTACGTCCATTCTCAATTAAACTTAAGTAGTTTACAGAACAACCTATCTTTTCAGCCAACACCTCTTGCGTTAAATCTCTTAGATTTCTGTAAAATTTTATTTTTAAACCTATATGCTTTTTAAACTTGTCAAAATTCATTATTTAAAATTTAATATATTTGACAGTCTATTTTAACTCTGCTATAGTATGTATAAATTTGACTAATAATCAAATAAAAAGTACCAACAGACAAGTATAGGAGTTTATATGGCACAAACAAAAGATAGATACAAAGAAATTGAGAAAAGTATTAACATAATTCAAGAAGCATTAATCAATGTAGTTGAAATAAATAGTGAATCTTTTATTGAAATACGCTCAAAACTGGATTATATAAAGTACTTACTAAAATGCGACAGAGAGAATTAATAAATTTACAAAAGTATCTGCGTTCCTAAAATAATTCTGTGGCTGTCCTCTGTATTTTCATTGTCGCAAAAAACATAATTCAAAATAAGCCTTAATGCCTGACCTTTTATAAAATAATTCAAACCAACCGAATATTCCCGACGATTGTTATCCGCAATATCGCGGTTCGGGTCAAATTGATCGTAACGCGCTAAAATATGCAGCTTTTGAGTAATTCTGTATGCAATTGTTGTATAAAAGCCTTCTGCCTTATCAGTGCTTCTGTATAGCCCGTTGTATCCGTCTGCTATTGCGTATTCAAAGTTTGCCATAAACTTCTTGTATCTGTAACTTGCATAAGCACCGCCGACAGTGTAATCCGTATCGTTATGTCCTGCGTTTAAACCGCCGCCCAGTACAAGTATCCCGTATTTACCGTCAGTTTTACCCAGAGGTTTAAAGTTTACCCAGCCCGTAAATTCCGCACCGGGGAAAAAAGATTTAAAAAATCTATCGGAACTGTTAAGAGCTAAACTATAGTCCACTAAATCATAGTCGCCTACAACCCTTAGCCCAAGCGCCCTTGTGTTGCCAAAGGTTCTTGAAATCTGAGAACGCATTGCAAACGGCAAAACATAAGATCCCATACCGCCTTCAAATCCGACTTGATTTCTTGAATTACCAACAATAATTTTGTGATGAGGAATGTGTGTGCTCATTATATAAGCATCTGTCACAAGACCTTGAAGATATGTTCTGTTTTCTCCGGGTTTAAAATTTAATTGCAATTTAAAGTCTGTGTTTTTATCTTTGAAATCACCGACAACACCGGCTTCCATAAATCCAAAACCATAATCTGTATCATAATCCGCGCCTTCAAAGTCAAAACCGAAATTACCTTGATAAGCACCGTAAAACTGAACTCTGTCTATTGGTCCTTTTTTATATTTAAATGTCAACTCATCCTGAAGCAAAAATGAAGGGATTGAAGTTCTTTCCAATTTTTTCTTATATATTCTGCCGAACAAAGATTCTTCTTCAAACTTGAAAGGGTGATCAAAGTCTTTGTCAGTATCAAAAAGGTGATCAAATATAGAAAACTCGGTGTCCACGTTATCTCTGACAACGTCTTTTTGAACCCAGTCACTGTTCTTTCTGGCATCATTTGCAGAAGACTGCTCTGTATCATTTTTTGTAACATCGAGATGAATGACTTCCTGTTTTTCTGCAGACTTAACATCACCGTGTTTACTTTTTCCGAACGCAAACACAGGCGGGGCACATAAAAGCAGCAAATATATTATAGCTGTTCTTAAAAAATAGTTCACAAATATTAATGTAACACAAAATATGTGCAAAAAAAATTTTTTTTAGTGTATATTAATTATTATGACAAATGTAACAAAAAAATCTATGAAGAAAATTTCTGAAAATAAATATACAAAAGTTAAAGCCCCGATTGTAGAAGCCCTCAAAAAAGCTTATGAAACACCTTCCTATCAGTTTCATATCCCGGGTCACACCAGAGGCAACGGTTCTTTGCCTGAATTCAAAAAACTTATAGGTGCAAAAGCTCTTTCTATTGATACAACCGATGAGTTTGACGGGCTCGGAACACTTCACCCTGCAACAGGTCCGATAAAAGAGGCGCAGGAATTAGCCGCACAGGCTTTCGGAGCTAAAAAAACTTTCTTCTTAATTAACGGTTCAACTGCCGGGAACCTTGCACTTGCAATGGCCTTAACACAAAAAGGCAAAAAAATTATCACTAACCGCAACTGTCACCGCTCTATCCTTACAGGTATGATAATTTCAGGTGCGGAACCTTTGTGGCTTATCCCGAAAAAATTTGATGAATGGGGTATCTGGGGCAATGTTACCCCCGAATCCGTTGAAGAAATGCTCACACAAAATCCTGATGCCGGAATGGTATGGATTACAAACCCGACTTATGAAGGGGTTGTGTCGGATATAAAATCAATCGCACAAATCTGTAAAAAACACAATGTTCCGCTGCTTGTCGATGAAGCACACGCGTGTTTGTGGAATTTTAACAGCCATCTTCCGACATCTGCTTTAAAATTAGGCGCTGATGCGGTTGTTCATTCTCTGCATAAAACAGGCGGAAGTATGAGCCAGAGTTCTATGCTCCATATTGCTGAAAATTCAATGATTGATGCTGACGCTGTTGAAAAAGCTTTAAAACTCTTACACACAACAAGCCCTTCTTTGATGCTTCTTGCGAGTTTAGACGCTGCACGCGCCAATTTAGACAGCCCCAGAGGCAGAAA
>CALUPR010000122.1 GCA_944322705.1 Candidatus Gastranaerophilales bacterium | reverse complement strand
TTAAAACCGTATTTCATAGAAATTCTGCCTGATGCCATATTTACAATCATCATAGGAATTGTAAACGGAGAACATTTATTAGGTCCTTTTTCAAGAATTCTTATATGGTTATCTTCAAAAGTTCTGAAACCGCCTGCGGCAGAGCTGACCATAACACCGATTTTATAAGGGTCAACATCTTTTACTTCTTCCAGTTTAGCATCTTTTACGGCTTCATCAGCAGCAATCATTGCAAACTGAATAAATCTATCCATTTTTTTAGCTTCTTTAGGATCCAGATATTCTTCCGCGTTAAAGTTTTTGACTTCACCGGATATTTTTACAACATGTTTAGAAACATCAATAAGTTCGGAAGTGCTTATTCCGCTTTTCCCTTCAACAAGACTATTCCAAAATTTATCAACGCCGACACCGAATGGTGTAACAGCTCCGAGTCCTGTGATAACTACTCTTCTTTTTGTCATCTCTTTACCTTTTTAAAACTATCTTTTAATAAATATACGAGGGGAAAATTATTATTAAATTTTCGCCCCCGCATAAAATTTATTTGATTGACGTCATATCTGACGCCAAAAGTTATTTATTTGCTGTGAGCATCAATGTAGTTTACAGCATCTTGAACTGTTTGAATTTTTTCAGCTTCTTCATCAGGGATTTCGCATCCGAATTCTTCTTCAAAAGCCATTACTAATTCAACAGTGTCTAAAGAATCTGCACCCAAATCAGCTGTGAAGCTAGCTTCAGGAGTAACTAATGCTTCATCAACACTTAATTGATCTACAACTACTTTTTTAACTTTTTCAAATGTACTCATTTCTAATTTCCTCATAATTAATTACTATACTATTTGTTCTCTAATATTATACTTAGAGCAAAAATTTTTTGCAAGGAATTTACAATCCTCTCATCATTTTGTTAAAAATCTTTACTTTTTTAGAAGTGAAGTGTGAAGAGTGAAAACGTGAAGTGCTCGCTTCACCCTTCACTTTTCACTTTTCACCTTATATAATTAACGCACCTGCAACTTCAATTGCCTGACCTGAAACATAGTCTGCATCGAGTGCAAGATACTTAACAGTTTTTGCAATATCTTCCGGAGTTCCGAGTCTTTTCATCGGAATAGCTTTCATATATTCTTCGATGTTAGGAAGATTAGCTGTCATGGCTGTCTGGATAAAGCCCGGGCATACTGCATTAACTCTGATATTTCTTGAGCCGAATTCTTTGGCAAGAGTTTTTGTTAAGCCTACAAGACCTGCTTTAGAAGCTGAATAGTTTGCCTGACCGGGGTTTCCGTGCAAGCCTACAACGCTTGACATATTGATAATTGAACCCTGACGAGCTTTCATCATGTGTTTGATAACGGCATGGGTTACGCAATAAGCACTTGTAAGGTTAATTTTGATAACTCTTTCCCACTGTTCCATATCCATTCTGATGAACAGACCGTCTTTTGTAATACCTGCATTGTTCAATAAAACGTCAATTCTGCCGTGTTCTGCAATCATTTTATCAACATTAGCCTGAACTTCTTCATCATTAGAAACATCAAATCTATAAAAATATGCGTTTACACCTAAAGCTTTAATTTCGTCAAGAGCCGGCTGTGCTTTTTCAGCTTCACAAATGTCGTTGATAATAATGTCGCATCCTGCTTTTGCAAGTTCAAGCGCGCAAGCAAGACCAATACCGCGCGAACCGCCTGTAATCAATGCAATTTTTCTTTCTGTCATTAATCTTTCTCCTTATTTATTATTGGGGTATAGTCCCCAACCTACATTTATACACACATTAGTTCTGCTTTTAAAGAAGCAATTGTTGTATCAAGTGATTCTTTATCGTAAATATTGAATACTTTAGCATCCGGTACAATTTTTTTGTTTAAACCTGCAAGCACTTTGCCCGGACCGATTTCTACAAAAATTTCAACGCCATCAGCAGCCATTTTCTGAATTGTTTGAGTCCAGTGAACTGATGAATATATCTGTTTTGGCATTTTTACTCTAAAATCAGAGCTTTCTATTGTTGCAGAAGCATCAACGTTTGTAACAACAGGGATTTGAGCATCATTTAATTCAAGTTCTGATACAAAACTTTCAAATTTCTTTCCTGCTTCTTGCATAAGTTTTGAATGGAAAGCGCCTGAAACAGGAAGCATAACAGATCTTTTTGCACCGTGTTCCATCATTAGTTCTCCGGCTTTAGATACAGCATCATATTTTCCTGTCAGCACTACCTGAGCAGGAGAGTTGTAGTTCGCAATATCTACATAACCAAAAGCGGATGCTTCATTTAAGCACATGTTAAATACAGATTCCTCAGGCGGATTTATAACTGCACACATTGCACCAACTTCACTTGTACTTGTGGAATTCATTAAATCAGCTCTTTTTTGAATAGCTTTTAAAGCGGTTTCTAAAGACATAACGCCTGCTTCATACATCGCGCAGTATTCACCTAGCGAATGCCCCGCAACATAGTCTGGAGTAATATCCAGTTGAGATTTCAAAGCTTCCAATGCCGCAATTGACATAGTCACAATACAGGGTTGAGTATTTACTGTTTGTTTGAGGGCATCTTCAGGACCTTCAAAACACAGGGTTGTAATACTTTTCCCTAAAACTTTATCTGCTGTATCAAATACGGATTTCGCACTTTCAAAATTATCATACAAATCTTTGCCCATACCTACAGATTGTGATCCTTGTCCGGGGAAAAGAAAAGCTATTTTTTTTGTCATAAATATACTCCTTAAAAACTATATATTAACAAATACCTTCACGCAGTCTTATAATTGCTCCGCCCCAGGTCATGCCTGCGCCGAACCCGCATAAAACGGCTGTTGTACCTAATTTTACATT
>CALUPR010000121.1 GCA_944322705.1 Candidatus Gastranaerophilales bacterium | reverse complement strand
CCTCCGGCGGAGCTTACAGTGCCCCCCCCCCGAAGTTCTGTAATAACGCTGTTTTTAATCTCTTCATTATTTGTAATCTTTTCATATACAGCCTCCTTTAATTTTCTTTATTATAACAAAAAAGTCCGACTTTTTCAAGACGGACTTTTTTTATATAAGAAATTACTTTTTCTTATTTTGATTTTGTCGGAATTCTCATTGCATAGAATGAACGAACAACGAACACTAATGCAATTACTAAGAATATCCATCCTGCAATCGGAGCCATATTTCTGAAACTTTCAGAAATCGCAATTTCCATTGCAAGAAGTCCGAATAATGTAGTGAATTTAATGATCGGGTTCATTGCAACAGATGATGTGTCTTTGAACGGATCGCCGACTGTATCACCGACTACAGTTGCTTCATGAAGCGGGGTTCCTTTTTCTGCCAAGTCAACTTCAACGATTTTCTTAGCATTGTCC
Source organism: Candidatus Gastranaerophilales bacterium (assembly GCA_944322705.1). Lineage (GTDB taxonomy): Bacteria > Cyanobacteriota > Vampirovibrionia > Gastranaerophilales > Gastranaerophilaceae > Stercorousia. The sequence goes on along the minus strand of CALUPR010000121.1, from coordinate 2,424 downwards.
CAGCATCCGCCTGCGTTTGCCATAAATACAGCCTGGAATAAGCCGAATACGGCAATTGCAATCAAGTAGCTTACAAAGAATGCTACAGGAGCTGATGTTAAACCGCTTGGAGCTGACAAGCATGCAAAAGCAAGTGCAAATGCAAACAATGCGATAAAGATATTTACCATACCTTTTTGAGCGTATTGTGTACAAATTTTTACAACTTCTTTTGAATTTGAAACGTTAGCACTCTTTGAATCAGCTTCACCGAGTTTAATGTTATCCTTAATGTATTCAGTTGCAGAGTATGCACCTGTTGTTACAGCCTGCATAGAAGCCCCTGAGAACCAGTAAATTACTGCGCCGCCTGATAAGAAACCAAGCAATGTATAAGGATTTAACATATTCAAAATCATTTCAGGTTCAATACCTAAAGTTGATTTGATAACAAGGATAAGTGAGAAAATCATTGTTGTAGCACCAACAACAGCCGTACCGATAAGTACAGGTTTTGAAGTTGCTTTGAATGTATTTCCTGCACCGTCATTTTCTTCTAAGTATTTCTTAGCATTGTCAAAATCGGGTTTGAATGAATATTCTTTTTCGATTTCTTCCCCAACGTTCGGAATATCTTCAATTAAAGATAATTCATAAACTGATTGAGCGTTATCAGTTACAGGGCCGTAAGAGTCTACAGCTATTGTAACAGGTCCCATTCCTAAGAAACCGAAAGCTACCAGACCGAATGCGAATACTGAAGGATAAATCATCAATGTTTCAGGAATATGTAATGAAGCTACATAAGCCAAGCCCATTAACAATACAATAACCATACCGATCCAGAAACCTGAGAAGTTACCTGAAACGATACCTGAAAGAATTGTCAATGAAGCTCCGCCTTCTCTTGATGCTGTTACAACTTCTTCAGTATGTTTTGCCTTCGGAGAAGTAAAGATTTTTGTAAATTCAGGAATTAAGGCTGCACCAAGTGTTCCGCAAGAAATGATTGAAGAAAGTACAAGCCATAAATTTCCGCCTAAATCTGCCAATAACCAGTGGCTTACGCCAAAAGTCATAGCAATTGATAAAATAGATGTTAACCAAACAAGGTTAGTTAACGGTTTTTCAAAATCGAATTTTTCAGTTTTTGCTGCGTAGAATTTATCAGCAATATTGTTAATCCAGTAAGAAACAACTGAAGTAACAATCATTAAGAATCTCATTACGAAAATCCAGGTCAACAATTGAACCTGATTAGCTTCACCTGCTACAGCAAGCAATATGAATGAAACAAGAGCAACACCTGTTACACCGTAAGTTTCAAAACCATCAGCCGTAGGTCCGATTGAATCACCTGCGTTGTCACCGGTACAGTCCGCGATAACACCGGGGTTTCTCGGGTCATCTTCTTTAATACCGAATTGAATTTTCATCAAGTCAGAGCCGATATCAGCGATTTTTGTAAAGATACCGCCGGCTACACGGAGTGCAGAAGCACCTAAAGATTCACCGATTGCAAAACCGATAAAGCATGCACCTGCAATTTCACCCGGAACAAATAACAAAATGATTAACATCATGATAAGTTCAACGGATACAAGGCAAACACCGATTGACATACCTGCTTTCAATGGTATGTTCATAACATTTAACGGATTGCCTTTCAATGATGCAAATGCTGTTCTTGAGTTTGCAAGAGTGTTCATTCTGATACCGAACCATGCAACACCGTAAGAACCTAAAATACCAATTACAGACCATGCCAAAATAATCAATACATTTGTCAAAGGCATTTTCTGCAGGTAACCGAAGTAAAATGCGATACACAGACCGATTAAAACTTCAAGCACCAGAAGGAATTTACCCTGCTGGATTAAGTACGTTTTACAAGTTTCGAAAATAGTATTTCCTACATCAGCCATTGCTTTGTGGACATCTAATTTCTTAATTCGTAAAAATTCAATAAATCCGAATATCAAACCTACAACAGAGATTGCAATACCGATAAGCAGTAAGTTAAAGCTTTCGGGACTTGCATTTTTGATACTCGGAACAACTAAATCTGCTTCGCTTGCAAGTACAGGCGAAACACCCATTAGCATAGTAGCCAAAAGAGCCATCAATGCTTTTGGAGAAGTCAACTTTTTAATCATAATCTCTCCTTCACTAAAATAAGTTGTCCTACCATAAACTAATACACTTAATAAATTTATTATAGAACAAACTAAAATTTTTACAATAATGTAAAGAATTATTATAATTATAAGATACCAGAATAGTAAGGCACTAGGACTCTAAGAGTAAGATAAGTTTTTTTAAGGTTTTGATAAACTAATATACTAAAAAGATATTTTATAAGAATATAAAGCCTTAGCGCCCTAGTATCCTACAGCCTTAGTATCCTCAATAAAGATATACATCTTCCAGCAATTTTATTTCAAA
>CALUPR010000120.1 GCA_944322705.1 Candidatus Gastranaerophilales bacterium | reverse complement strand
GTAGTCATTACAGGTGCCATAGCTGCCATGACGATACTCAAAATTAGCATTACTACCATCATCTCGGCTAACGTGAACCCCAAATATCCAATGCCAAATGGTTTATGTATATTTTTATTCATACTTTCACTCCTTAAAATTTTCCTCATATTTATTCAGATTGTTTTTCTTATTATAACGCTTTTTTAAAAAGTTTTCAACTGTGTTACAAAAAATTATTTAAAAAAGATTAATTTTTCTGACTCCAAATTGAAACTCTGGTATAATAAATTTATGAATGATAAGGATTACGAAGATTTTATATCAACAGTCAGCCACGAATTGAGGACGCCTTTAACCTCTATCAGAGGGTTCTCAGAAACTATGCTTGCATCATGGGACAAACTTGACGATGAAAGCAAAAAGAAATTTTTAAAAATTATTGTTGAACAATCAAACAGACTGATTAACCTTGTTGAAAACATGCTTTCCGTTACAAAACTGCAAAATACAGGCTTGATTTTAAAAGAAGTTCAGGTCAAACCGGCTATTGATACAATAATTTCTATTGTAAAAAATCAATATAAAGACAAAAAATTTGATGTTGAAACCAATCCTAATACATCCGCAATTCTTGCAGACAAAGATAAGTTTGAACAAATTCTGACAAATGTTATTGAAAATGCTGCCAAATACGGGGATGAAAACTCCACAATTATTATAAAAACTTCTAACTTTGAAAATATGGTATCAATAAAAGTTATCAATACAGGTATTGAAATCTCACAAGACGATTATGAAAAAATATTTACTAAATTTTCAAGAATCGATAACCCTCTGACACGTAAAGTTCAAGGCAGCGGACTGGGATTATACATAACAAAAACTTTGACCGAGAAAATGGGCGGCAACATTTCAGTGAAATCAGAAAATCATACAACAACATTTGAAATAAATTTGCCTGCATCAAATATTGAAATTCAAGCGAGGGAAAAATGCAGCCGGTAACTCTGATTATTGACAAAAGACGCGAAATCTCCGTCAAATACAGAAAACTGCTTAAGAGTAACAATAACTCTGTTATTATTACCAAGAATCTTTTGTCTGCCTTAAAAATTATTCAGGACAAAGAGCCTGATTTAATCATCATATCAGATAGCATAGACAGTAATCTCCCTGATTTTTGCAAAAAAATCAGAGCACTTACATACAATATACGCCCCGTTATTATTGCGATGTCAAAGTCTGCCGAATTGTCTGACAAACTCAATGTTTTAGAAAACGGTGCAGATGACTTTATATCAGAACCTGTTAACCCCGAAGAATTTTTGATGCGTATTAAAGCACATCTCAGACGCGAATTTGAATCAAACATGAATACTAAAGTTTGTCTGCCTGCAAAAAATTACACTCTCAGAGCTTTAAAACGTATATCATCGGAAAATACTCCATGGGCTGTTATGTATATAACAATAGAAAACTTTAACAACTACAAAGAAGTTTATACAGAGCTTGCCTCGGATAAACTTGTCCAAACGTATTGCGCAATCATGAGTTCGGTTCTTTCAGAAGCAGACTATCTGGGCACTCTTTCCGACAATGAATTTGTAATAATAACAGACAGTTTAAAAATGGAAAAAATCGCAAATTTTCTGACATTTGCGTTTGATTCAGTTGCCCCTAAATTTTACTCGCCGCAGGACAACAAACGCGGATTCATGATAATGAGAGGGGATGAAATTGCCGGACGACGTTCAAATTTTGTTCACACGACAATTGGCATAATCACAAATGAATTTATACATTACAAAAATTCTAACCAGCTTATACATGCACTGATACAAATTCACAGGATGGCGGATTTACACGACAAATCAAACTATCTTATAGAAAGACCGAGAATTACAGCAGAAAATGCAGTTGAAAATGAAATTAATAACAGAATATTTATCATAGAAGAAGATGAAGCCACAAGATTACTTCTGACTACCATATTAGAACTTCAGGGATATGAGATAACAACATTAAAAAATCTGTCACAAATTCCGTCAATTCCTGCAATGATAATTCTTGATGCCGGAGATTCTCAAAATCTTAAAGGACTTGAAATTTGCAAAAAAGTAAGACAAAATCATGATTTTGACAAAACAAAGTTAATTGTTACTTCATCTATTCACGATAAAGAACTAATACTAAGTACAGGCGCAGATTTATATATCCCGAAACCTTACGAAATTTCAAACCTCATTAAGTGGATTCAAAAACTTTTTCAGGATTAACCTATCAAAGTTTCAAGAAATTCAGCGTCTTTTTCAGCTTTCTGCGTGTTTATATTTGAACGTTTCATATATGTTCTCAAAGCTTCACGAATAAGTTCGCTTCTGGTTCTCTGTTCATTAACCGCAACATTATCAATCTTATGTAAAAACGCATCAGGCATAGTCACTAAAATCTTAGCCATATTCACACTCCGTTAATAAGAACTTCACACTGATTAATATTATAATAACACAGGTAATACATTTTTTCAAGTGTAGTAGCCTGATTATGCAGTTGACTTATAAAAATAACTTTTTATACTTATATGTGTAATTTAGAAAGGAGCTTTATTATGGAAGAAAACAATTATAGACACGAAGACTTTGACGATTGTTTTTTATGCAAACATCCTGCTCTAAGACATGTTCTGACAGGTCTTTTAGTATTTCTGGGGTCGTTTCTTGCTTTTTATGCTGTAGCAGACTGGCATTTTAAAAGAATTTTAGACCCTTCATTCTATATGAGAAGGATGGACAAAGCTGTTATGCAGCGTGAAAGAAATTTTGACAAAATGGAGCGAAGAGCGCTCAAACAACAAGAATGGATTGATAAAAGAACAATGAAAATGCAGCAAAAAATGGCTGAACAAACATCTCAATATTTCCATGTTGAGAAAATGGACAATGCATATAAAATCATTATTGACTTGAGACCGTTTGATAACGACGAAAAAAATGTTGAAGTAAAAACAGACGG
>CALUPR010000119.1 GCA_944322705.1 Candidatus Gastranaerophilales bacterium | reverse complement strand
TTTATGTTGATATAAATGCTCAAAAAGGACCTAATATTGCCGGACGTGATTTGTTTTTATTTTATTTTGACGGAACATTTAATATGAAATTACAACCTTGGGGTGCTACTTATTCAACAGAAGTAAACAGGGAAAAATGCCGCAAAGAGGAAGGGGATGAAGGCAGCAACAATCTGCATTGTACTTCATTAATAATGAAAAGCGGCTGGAGAATTACTGATGATTATCCATGGTAACTTGATTATAACTTTATTTTGATTTAATTTAGTTGTAATGGATAAAACTTATTATAATGCTGTTAAATTACTGACTTCACAGGGAAAATTTTATATAAATCTGGGGCTTGATAGAATTGCTTCTGTACTGGAGCTGCTTGGCAATCCTCAGGATAAATTAAAATGCATTCATGTTGCCGGAACAAACGGTAAAGGTTCTGTCTGTTCAATCATTGCTGCAATTTTGATTAAAGCAGGAATGAAAGTCGGTTTGTACTCAAGTCCGCATATTTTTGAATATACAGAACGCATAAAAATCAACGGTCAAGACATTTCAAAGGATGATTTTGCAGAATATGTTTTTAAAATTTGCAAACTTGCGGATGAAAACAATATTCACCTGACTGAGTTTGAAATTTTAACTGCAGTAATGTTTAAGTATTTTGCTGATAATAATGTTGATATTGTTGTTTTGGAAACAGGTCTTGGCGGGCGTTTTGACGCTACAAACGTTATAAAATCAAATTTATGCTCAATAATTACCCATATAGATTTAGATCATACAGAGCGTTTGGGAAATACAAAATCAAAAATTGCTTTTGAAAAGGCAGGTATAATAAAACCGAATTGTCCTGTATTTACATGCGAAGGCTATGAAGAAATTAAAGATAAATCTGATGAGTGCAATTCCCTGTTTGTACTTGTTACACCGTTTGAAGATACTTCGAATCTGTCATTGAAAGGTATTTGCCAGCAGGAAAATTTATCGCTTGCACTTGCTGCGGTGCGTTACCTGTTTCCGCAAATCCCTGAACATACTATTCAAGATGCTCTTAAAGAAGTTAAAAATCCATGCAGGTTTCAGATTTGCCGTGAAGATTTAATTGTAGATGCTTCGCATAACCCGAATGGTGTTATGGCTTTGAGAGAAAGTCTTGACTTCTATTATCCTGATAAAAAACGTTGTTTTGTCTTCGGGTGTTTGAAAAATAAAGATTACAAAAAAATGATGGAAATCTTGTTTTCAAAAGGAGATGAAATATATTTTTATCATTTTAATAATAAAAATTCCTGTACTATTGAAGAATTGCAGTCAGCTTGTGACTACCCGTCAAAAATTTTTGAAAATTTAGATAAACTGCCTAAAGATTATCTGAAAATAATCTGCGGTTCATTCTATATGCTGAATGAAATTATACCTGAGAATCTTGTTCATTAGCCATTTCATCTATCATACTGCTGAATTGAGCAGGCTCAAAATCCGTGCAGGAATTCCATATTAATGTAGGTTTGGGTTCTTTTAATGACGGGCTTGGGTAATCGCTGTGGCAGAAGCCTTTTAACATATTTGTTGAACCGTCAACATTGGATGTAAAATATTTGCAGCAGCTGCATATTTTTAGAACAAATCCGTAGTCGTTAAGTTTTTCTCGCAATTCCTGTAAGGAGTCGATCATTCGTAAATGTTTTGCTGTGACAAATTTTCTCTTTTTATACATAAATTTTATTTTTGCAAGTCCTGAATCAGATATAAATTCAAGTTTGCAGGGGAGTTCTCTTCCGGAAGCATTCATTACAAAAGCTTCTACAGTAAGTTTTTCCGTGCCGTCAGCGGATTCTTCTCTTTGAGTAATCTTATTTTGTATAACTCTGACAGGCGGCAGATTTTTAATTATATGACACAACGAGTAAATCGGGTATAAGCATAAAAGCATAATTTCTTTAAATCTCAGTTTTGAATTAATCAAACTTATGCCAAAACCTGCAACAAGAATCAGGAATGTAAATAAAACGATTCTGAAATCAACAAAGAAATAATATCTGTAAGAATGTTTCATTACAGCGGCATAAATGATTAATACCATCCAGATATTAGGATTTAACAAAGAAAATGTATGTTCCGCAAATATGAAATTCTTAGACCATATTTGAGAAAAACAGTTTTTAAAAAGTTCCAATCTCGCAGACAGACGTGGTTTTCTGAACTCATAAGCAGCAGTGTCAACATAGGTTTGGATGTTTGGGTTAAAAGTGCACGGACACTTAATTTTTGAAAGTAGCATACTGTATTTTAATTCTGCATTGATATCTTTAAAATCAACGCATCCTATTTCATCTACAATAGATTTTTTAATTACAAATACGCCTGAATCTGCACTTGCAGCAAGTCCGAAAAGCGAACGGGCTTTGCGCATAAAGTTCATATGGTACTTTTGATAAGCTGCTTTAATTTTGTCAACAGGTCCTAAATTATCGGTTAAGATAAGAGTTTCACCGCTTAATGCACTGTTGTTTACCAGTGCTGAATTAACAGTTGTAAGAAAATTTGCAGGAATGCTTCTGTCAGCGTCTAAAAAGACATAAGAATCAATAGTTCCGTCTTTTGACAACCTTTCCACAAGCATTGATACAGCCTGATCTTTCCCTACTGTGCCAACGTCTTTAATGTTTATAAGATTTACAAATCTTTCTGTAAGGAATAATTTTTCGGAACCGTCCGAGCAGTTGTCAAGAATAACAAAAACTCTAAAATTATTAATAGGATAATCTTGCATTTTTAATTCTTTGATGAGATTTTCCAGAGTAATTTTGTTGTTTCGTGCGTAAATAACAACAGCTATGTTATCTTTTTGTGCATACTGCGAGTATTTTTTTTCTATTCTGAACGGCTTGTCGTTGAGATTTCTGAGAGCTAAAGCCAGAAAATAGAGTGAATACACAGCTACATATATGTATAAAATATCTAAAATCAGTTCCATAATCATCCTTTCACAACAACATTTTATTTTAAACGTTATTAAAAATCCATTACATGTAAATAAATGTTATGCAGAGTTGAGATTTAAAGAAAAGTATTTTATAATAAGTATGTAGTTGTAATTTAATAGAGGGGTTGAGAATGAGAAGATTTCAAGAACTTAAAGATTTATTAGGACTTCGATGTGACGTGTCAAGCGGCTACACTTGCGGGGGGGGGGCACT
>CALUPR010000118.1 GCA_944322705.1 Candidatus Gastranaerophilales bacterium | reverse complement strand
GTTTTTAATTGAGCAGCAGAATATACATAGCTGCCTATTCTGTTTGCCGGAACCTGAAAGCAATATTCAAAAAACGCAATTCCCCAGCTTATTAAAATAACAGCCCATAAAGCGGCTGCTCTATGCTTTAAGTGACCGTACCAGGCAAATGTCATAAACACATTTGATATAGTTAACAACAAAATCGGGGCAATAAATCTTACCATTTTATCCTTTCTTAATCTAATCTGACAAAAATATTATAAATCAAACAGAATAAAAATATTTAAATTTTGATACTATTTCTATTATTCTAACTTTTGGCTTCTATAATAAGAACAGAATCCAGCTAAAATATAATATTAGTTTTAAGATCTTTATAACGGTTCAGTTTTTTTTCAAGTATATTCAAATATAAATTTTTTATTACTTTTAAACCGTAATAGTATTTATATATTTTTAATGATGACTTATCCCAGTAATCATAATACAAACTTATTAATTCATTATGTTCTATTGGGAAATCCCATGGTTTAACATCACCTATATAATGAATTACACCATTTATATCCTTATCAAGAATAACATAGTCAATGGTTTGATTGTTCCACTTTTGCGGCAGTGTAGTAATTTTCCCCAGTAATATAACGTTTATTAAATCCTGGTCGGGATATAAAAACAAAGAATCATCATCTACGCCTTTATATATAAACTTTTTCTTATTTGACTTGAGATAAGATAACATTTTTGCAGAGATATCATCTTCTCTCCATTTATCTAAATCCATTAAAATCATTCCGGAATTATAATATTTTGATTTAAAGTCAATAAATTTGTAGAAGTTATTAGTAGCTATATTTAATGCCATACCGGCAGGGCGTCCACATAAATCTGAATTATAAAGCACTTGCAGGTCACCATTTACGAGTATATCACCGTCAAGATAAAGAACACGATGAACATCATCCGGCAGCAAATCAGGTAAAAGTATTCTTGCTATAGCAATTGGAGTAATCCTGTTTGAAAAAGCAAACAAATTATCCCCATCATCAATTTTTTTTGTATCTATATGTATAAATTCAATATTTTGATTTTTTCTCCTGACATACTGTCTCATTTTCTTCTTATTTTTATCTGTTAAATTATTTTCAACAATAAAAAAAGTATAACTAGCATCCGAGTTAAGGAGTATAGAATTTATAGCAAGCAGCGTAAAAATAGGGTAATTATTATCTATAGCAAACGCAACGTTCACTGTGTTTTCTTTAGCAGGCACAGGCAACGAAAAAAATAATATAATTAATAAAACAATTAACTTTTTCATCTTACTCCTTTAAAATTTTTACCATAAAATATGAACAAGAAATTAAAAATATACAAAATGCAGCAAGAAAAAATGTATACAATCCACATTTATCTATAAATATTTTTGAAAAGATGAGCACAAATGCTGCAAGAATTCTTGAAACAAAATTATTAACAGCCATCAGACTACCTCTTCCGTCAATAGGAACCAATCCGTGGAGTCTGCTGACATGCAATATTGTAAATATTAGTTGAATTCCAATAATAATACATATTAAAAACAGTAATAAAGTTACCAGCATAACATTCTTGAGGGATAATACTTCAAATATACACATAAAAGCAATTACATAAAGTAAAAACAGAAGTACAACCATTTTTTTTATATCAAAATTTCTGAACCATTTACCTGCCGCAACACCGGCAAAACCTCTTACAGCATGATTAAAAAAGGCAACAACCCCGTATAAAAAAATCGGGAATAATGCATTTTGCATAACAGGCTGAAAACTTAAAGCAAAAAGTATAGAAAAAGATGTCAGTAAGCCGGAATAATAAACATAATACTTTATTGAAGCATTTTGATACAAATTATTCGTTATACTTAAAAATTTTTTTATTTTTTGAGAAATATCCGCAACCTTATTTGAAGGCGGTTTTATTGACGGAAGAGAAATCACTAAAAAAATGCTTATTGATATCAAAAAAATCTCAGAAATTAAAATAACATCAGCACCGTATTTAGAATACATACAAGTACCTGCAAGTGCTGCAAGAGCTGTACCGGCAGCAAGATAAAAATTCAAATATCCAAAATACTTTACCATACTTTTTTTAGTTTCGTCAAAATTTATATAGTCATACAAATATCCGGACATAGAATTATCCATCATTACTTTTGAAATTGCAAATAATATTTCTCCGGTAAGAATCGCATAATATCCATGGCAAAATAGCCATAAAACATTTATTGAAAGAAATATGATAAAAGATATAATAAGCACTCTTTTTCTTGAAATTGTGTCAGATAAATAACCGGCAGGGATTTCAAAAATAAGGGATGTTAAATAAAAAATACCCTGAAAGAAAAATAATTCTTTTACTGATAATCCGTTTTCCTGATAAAACAGCAGCATGACAGGCTGCATTAAAAGTGCAGCACGCAGAAATAAAGCAATATTAAATTTACAAATTTTTATATCGACTGCCTGCATAAATTTCCTCTACTCAAAAAAAAGAATAAATTTGTATAAACATATTACCAACAATATTAAAAATGGAATAAGATAGTATCTTGTATCATTTTTTTGCCTTAGATAAATAACCAGAGATATAAATAACAAAAGGACAAAAAGAATTGTATACAACTCTATGCATTCTGCTTTTCCGAAAAAAGCAGTCCTAAAAAAAAGATTATCAAAAAATATACTTGAAAAACCAAGCAAAATAAGTATAAATAAACCTTCATAAAGTCTGTTAAATTTTCTGTAATTTTTGCTGATAAAAGTATATAAAAACAAACCGGTAATTACGGTAAAAAACACCGGCAGTAAAACAAAGCTTAAATCCAGAAGAATATTAATTGGAATAAGTATAAAATTAATAAACTTTACCCAAAAAGCAGAAAGCATAATAAGTACAATAATTATGCCCCAAAATAATCCTGTCAGCAATTTTTTCATTAATAATTCATTTCCCAAGCATCTTTTAATTGTATTAGTAATATTTAGCGTCATATATTTTCACAAGCATTTCCTAATAAAATACAGACTTATGACTTTATTCAATAATAACATTTAAAATTAAAAGATGCAACTTTTAAAGCGCTCACTAAAGCATTAAGGCAATTTTTTATTTTTTAACGATACACAGCATAGTCACAAATAAAAAATAGTATTGACATTCAAATATTTTCTTAATAGAATAAGACATGTGACTGACGCCGGCATAGCTCAATGGTAGAGCAACGGTTTTGTAAACCGTAGGTTGTAGGTTCGAT
>CALUPR010000117.1 GCA_944322705.1 Candidatus Gastranaerophilales bacterium | reverse complement strand
ATAACATAGTTTATGCAATTTTTTTGCAAATAATAATAATCGGCGAATATGTCAATGTAAGATCCGGAAAGGCGGATTTATATTTTTCACAAAACTCTTTCACTTCTTTAAATGTCCATTGTTTCATTGTTAGTGAATTTACACCTGTGTTTTTCATGTGAGCAAGTAACTGCAGCGGGTTAGAAAATTTCATTGTATATTCAAATTCTTCTGTATAAATTATTTCAAAATTTTTGGAAAATATAGATTGTAATTCTTCTGTATTTTTGTAATCCAGTGAAAGACCGCATAGTTTTTTTATTTCCCTGTAATTATCAGGGGAAAATGTTGAGAATGCAAGCATACCGTTTTTTGTAAGCATATTGCTTAAACGGATACTGACCTGTTCAAGGTTGTTAAACCACTGGAACATTGCATTAGATATTATCAAATCCATTTTCTTTGATATGTTTATTTTTTGAGCATTCCCGCAGATGAAAGTAAATTCCGGGATTATCTGAGTAATATATTTTTTTGATTTTTCTGTCAGGTCATTTGCGTAATAGTTTTCGTATGTAATTTTTTCTGCAAATTCTTTCGTTAAAAGACCTGTTCCGCTTCCAAGTTCCAGAACATTGTTAAAATTATTCTTTATTCCGGCAAGATTTGTTACCAGTTTTTGTGCTGTAATTTTTTGTACAACGGCATTATCGTTGTATTTTTCCATACTTTTTTCAAATTGTTTTTTTATAATTTTAGGGTTTATTTGCATTTTAAAATTTCGTCCCAACTTTTAAAATTGTAAAACGGGAAATGTCCGCTTTCAAGCATTTTTATATTTTTTACTTTGTCTGACCAGAAATTTATTTGGTTTTTAGAGGGTATGATAATGTCGTTCTTGCTTATTATGGCTGTGTCATAGAACTTTTCATAGTTAACATCTGCATTTTGCATCAGCTTGTATAAATTGTTTAATTCTTCAACTCTATTTTCAACCGGTCGTTTTACAGTGCTTTGTGAATAACGCATAAAATCTTCTGTATTATCAAAAATGTTTTTGTAAAATTTCCCTTCCAATCCCTGTTTTGCATGTTTCAGTGTTAGCAAAAAAGGTTTTAAAGGTATGCCGTTTTCATCATCCACCGGATATGGAGTTCCGTTTACTGCAATTTTTTGTTCAAATCTCGGGAGTTTATCTTTAATAATATATGCCGCGAACACTCCCATTGACCAGGCAATGAGATAGTATTTATTATATTTAGGTATTAGCGGAAGATTAAGATTATTGTAATCATACAACATTAATACATCGTATTCTCCGCATTCAAGAAATTCAAAAGGATAATAATCGAAACTCCAGCCTGCTAAAAATATTATTAAACTTTTATTATTTTTTTGATTTAGCCAGTGATATTGCATCAAACAGCTCCCTTTCATTAATATCAACAGTCAAAGAAATTCTGATTCTTGATGTCCCTTCCGGAACGGTAGGCGGTCTTATAGGCAGAGTAAAATATCCGTTTTGGAAAAGAATATCACAAGTATCAACTGTTTCTTTATTATCCCCTATTACAAGAGGTATGATATGGCTTTGACTTCCGGCTTTTTGCCCCAGTTCAAGCATTTTTGTTCTCTTTTCGTATGTAAAAGGAAGTTTATTTTCTATAATCCATTTTGAAAATGCAATGTTAATCGGTGGAAGTGCCGTCGAAAAAATAAATGAACGGGCTTTGTTTGTAAGATAGTTAATTATTATATTATTACCTGCAGCAAAAGCTCCCATAGAACCTATTGCTTTTCCGAACGTTCCGACAATTAAATCAACTTTATCCGTAAGACCTAAAGTTTCCGCAACTCCCAGTCCTGTTTTGCCGAAAACCCCGAATGCGTGAGCCTCATCAAGGATAAGCAGACAATTATATTTTTCTTTTAATTCCACAAGTTTTTCAATATCTGCAATATCTCCGTCCATTGAAAAAACGCTTTCACTTACAATTATTGCATTATTAAAATTTTTTCGTTCTCTGTTTAAAAGTTTTTCAAGAGCTTCCATATTGTTGTGCGGATATCTGAAAAATTTAGCTTCAGAAAGGCGCATTCCGTCAATAATGCTCGCGTGATTCAGTTTGTCGGAAAATATAACATCTCCCTTCGAGGCTATTGAGCTGTTTATCCCAACATTTGCATGGTACCCGCTGTTAAATAGAAGAGCGCTTTCTTTATAGAATAAGGTTGTTATAAGTTTTTCCAATTCTTTGTAAACGGGGAGTGTTCCTGTTAACAGTCTTGCCGATGCACTTCCCAAAGAAAATTTATCTCCTGTGTAATTCAAAAATTCTTCTGTAATCTTTTTATTGTCTGCAAAACCTAAATAATTATTTGAAGAAAGATTAATAAGTCTTTTATCCTTCAAATAAATGTATTTTGCATCTTTTTCTGTAAAATCTTTTATATTCCTAAAATGAGAATGAGATTTTAAATCTTTCAGAATTTCAGAGTAATGTTCAAACATAGCTGTAATTTATAATAAAAGTTAAAAAAAGTCCAATTGAATGTTGATATAATTTATGAAAAGTGTTAAAATTATAATATGTATACAAAAAATGCATTTACGTTGGCTGAGGTTCTGGTTACTCTTGGGATTATAGGTGTCGTTGCTGCATTGACCATTCCGTCTTTAACCAATAAAGTGCCGGATCAAAAACACATGGCAGCTTTAAAAAAAACATATTCAGTTCTGCAGCAGGCTACAAATCTGGTTATTGCAGAACATGAATCTCCTGCATACTGGTGGATTGAAGATGATGTGGAAGAACCTGTAAAAATTATTTATAATTATTACAAACCATACTTTAATGCTATGAGAGAATGTCCGAATGTTCCCGGCTGCTGGGCTTATCCTACAAAATATCTTGACGGAAGCGTTTATTGGGATGCGCATAACACAAACTGGTATCAATATTCTTATACGCTTGCTGATGGTGTAAATATTTTAATAGATATTTACGATACGGCAAATGCCAGAAGTTTTGGAGTTGATGTGGATAAAGCATGTCCGGTTATATGGGTTGATGTTAATGCTGACACCCTGCCAAATCAGATAGGCAGAGATATTTTTGCATTTATAATTACGGATCGAGGCTTGCAGCCTGCCGGTCTTGACGATGTTTCTGACTGCACAACGTCAGGACATGGATGGAGTTGTGTTTCTAAAATTATAAGAGATGGGTGGACTATAAAATATTTAGAATAATTATTATTTCTTAATTTTTCTTTATAATTCTGTTATACCCTTGCTATTATTGGGTATATAACTAATATATATGTATTGTTGAAAAAAGTCTTTTATCAAAAGATATGAGGCGCTTATGAATTATGAAAGTTTAAGCAAAAAACATTCAGGACTTACCCTGTCAGAAGCATTATTTACAATAGCTATAATAGGAGTTATAGCATCTTTAACAATCTTTGGTTTGATGGCGAAATTTAATGACACAAAAAATATTGCCGCATTAAAAAA
>CALUPR010000116.1 GCA_944322705.1 Candidatus Gastranaerophilales bacterium | reverse complement strand
GCTTTAACTTTGCCTGCTGTTGTTGGAAATTATAAAAAACAGCAAACTATTGCTAAACTTAAAAAAGCTTATTCTGCGATGAATCAGGCATTAAAATTGTCCGAAATTGACAACGGGGAAATGAGTATGTGGGTTAGTGAAAGCGGATGGAAAGGAATTGATTATACAAAAAAATACTGGGCACCCTATTTTAAAGTAATAAAGTTTTGTGAAACTCCCAAAGACTGCGGATATGAAAACAATGCACCATATTCAGCACTTAACGGTACACATTCGACTACAAGCCTCACAGGGCAATATAGAGTACCATTTTTAACAAGTGATGGTATTGCATATACATTTTCTTTTCTTCAAGGGGAAGGTTCAGTTGACAACGGTATATTAATTGATATTAACGGAGGCAATAAACCTAATACCTTCGGCAAAGATGTTTTCATGTTTCGACGGATTGAAGGTAAAGGTATAATGCCTCATTGTTATAATTCTGATCAATGGGTTATCGAACGTCAATGTTCAACGGAAGGTGACGGCTCTGATGCAACAGGAGCAGGTACATGCTGCGCTCAAAGGATTATGCAGGACGGCTGGAAAATAAATTATTACTAGTAAACAAAAATCCAAAGGAGTTGAATCGGCAAAACCGCCTTTCATGTATACTATTATTAGACAGCCGATAAAGGGACTCGAACCCTTGACCTACTCATTACGAATGAGTTGCTCTACCAACTGAGCTATATCGGCTTGCTTTTGTATTCTATTGTCATTATTAAAAACGTTCAGTTTAACTATACCGTAAAAACCGGATCGGCTCCTTACTTTTATTTTATTCTACAGTGACAGATTTTGCAAGGTTTCTCGGCTGATCAACATCTTTGCCCAAAAACTCAGCTATATAATAAGCCATTAACTGCAATGGAATAATTGCAATAATTGGCGAGAACAATTCCTGAACATCAGGAACTCTTATTATATGTTCAAACAAATCAACCAGTTTTTCATCTTTTGAATTTGTCAGGGCAATCATTCTTGCATTACGGGCTTTTGCTTCCTCGCTGTTTGATAGAAGTTTTTCATAAACAGAACCGTTCATCAATATAGACAAAACCGGCATTGTTTCATCAAGCATTGCAATCGGACCGTGTTTTAATTCTCCGGCAGGATAACCTGTTGCATTAATATAACTGATTTCCTTAAGTTTTAAAGCACCTTCAAGAGCAGTCGGGAAATTAATACCTCTTGCTATATAGATAAAATCTTTCGTATTTGCATAAGTTTTCGCAACTTTTTGAATATCTTCCTTATGAGCAAGAATTTGTTCAATTTTTTGAGGGAGAAGCATTAATTCCGCCTTCAGAGAAGTCAGAGTTGAAGCCGCAATACTGTCTTTGATTTCTGACATGTATAATGACAATAAATAAAATGCCATCAACTGCGCAATGTAAGATTTTGTAGCGGCAACCGAAACCTCAATACCTGCATTTACAGGTATTAAGCTGTCAGCTTCACGCGCCATAGCGCTGTCAGGTCTGTTTGTAATAATTAAAATATGCGAACCTTTAGCCTTAGCCTGCTTTATTGCGGTCAAAGTATCTGCTGTTTCACCTGATTGAGATACACCGATTACAAGAGTATGTTCATCCGTAACAGTTTTTCTGTAAATGTATTCGCTTGAAGCCTCAACATCTACTGCTATACCGCAAAAGCTTTCAATTAAATATTTACCGATCATTGCGGCATGCAGAGAGGTTCCGCAGGCAATAATTTGAATTCTGTTTAATTTTTTGAGAGTTTCTTTATTTAATTTAACCTCATTCAAAATAATATGCTCATCAGGAGCGTGCAGTCTGCCAACAAGAATATTCCTTATTACATCAGGCTGTTCATGAATTTCTTTAAGCATAAAATGTTTATATCCCATTTTGCTCAAAGCAATAGGTTCCCAGGGCAAAAGTTCAACTTTGGGTTCGATTTTAACAGCGTTTTCATCAATAATCGACATAGAATCAGGAGTTAAAGTTGCAATCTGATTATCTGAAAGGTAAACCGCCTTTTTAGTATGTTTAATAATAGCGGGGACATCGGAAGCTGCAAAATATTCACCGTCGCCAATTCCAACAAGAAGCGGAGCATTTCTTTTTGTTATAACCAGTTTATTTTTGCAGTCATTATGCATTACACACAGAGCATAAGCACCCTCTATTTCTTCGGAAGCAAGTCTGACAGCTTCTGTTAGATCCTTACATTCAGCATATTTCCGTGCGACAAGATGTGCAACAGCTTCTGTATCTGTCTGGGAACGGAAAATGCAGCCGGCATTTGATAATTCTTCTCTGAGTTCTTTATAATTTTCAATGATACCGTTATGAACAACAACAAGATTTCCACAGGTACATGTATGAGGATGAGCGTTTAATAGAGTGGGTGCACCATGGGTTGCCCATCTTATGTGACCAATTCCCATTGTAGAACTGTTATATTCATGTTCATGACCTTTGAGTTCATCACGTAAATTCTGAAGTTTACCTACCGCTTTATAAACCTTTATTTCATCTTCACACATTACAGCAATACCTGAAGAATCATATCCTCTGTATTCAAGCTGTTCCAATCCGTCAAGCAATATATCTACTACAGATTTATTCCCTACATATCCTACTATTCCGCACATATATTTCCTCTCAATAACTATTTATCAGAATAGTAATATTATAACATTGAAAGATTTAAATATACATATCCTTATAAAAGTTTTACATTAAAATTTATCCGTGAGTATGAAATTTTATTTAATTAAATCCGAAATTTTAGAGAAAAACAATCTTGAACTGTCAATAGCAAGATTTATACTATCCTGTGCGATTTGCGGCCATTTAAATAAATTGTTCTTATCAGGTAAAATGTTATTTGATGACTGCTCCACAACTGATATAAATAAATCCTCAAAATTGTCAGATTTTAATTTTGCTTCAGACGGAGAAGCATTTGCGATAAGCCTGTCCTCATTTTTATAAATAAAATTTTCAAAAGCTGTATGTAGAGGTTTTTCTTTCCATTTTTGCAAGAAGTTCCCGTGTTTTACATGAAAACCCACACACATATCATCAAGAAAATGCTTTGCTCTGCCAATCTCCTCAGCCATGAACGGGAAATCAGCAACTTTTAAAGCTTGAAGAAAATTATTCACATGAATGTTATATCTGGTATAGGCATTATGTGCACCGTCAATATCCAAAAAACTTTCTCTTGGCTTTAAATAATTTTTACACTGATAATAAAAATGTGAATTCGACTTGAAGCCCAATTCGTCAAAATCAGGATCAACCACTGATTTTTTAATAATTGGAGAATACTTTTGAAGTTTTGGGAATTCATTATTTATAAGTTTTTGTGCTATTTTTCTGTGAGTATTGTAATTAAAACCAAAATTTATTTTATCACTTTTTGTTTTATCTATTTTCATACAATAATTCTACATCTTGAAAAGCAGATACACAAAAATATAACAAATTATTAAG
>CALUPR010000115.1 GCA_944322705.1 Candidatus Gastranaerophilales bacterium | reverse complement strand
ATAAGATAGGTTTTCCTATCTTATTTTTATATTTTAATTGCGTAAGAAAAATTTATTAACAAACGTTACAATGTTTAAAGTTTTTGAAAATATATGCCGTTAATACTCTTAGTATAAATATCAGGAGTATTATGAGTTTAGTTATTGATTCAAATATTGAATATTTGCAAACGGCTTTGCATATTAGTGCTGTTAAGTTTCAGGAAGAATATGCAAATATGTCCGTTGAAGAGATTATTGAAGCTGAAGCAGCTCAGGGTAATCAACTCGCAATTGAACTAGCTCAAGAATTGACTTCAAATGTTAATCTTGTTATGGAGTTGTTTGATCTTGCTGATACAAATAACAAATATATGATTTTGAGAGAAATGACAGGATTACAGCTTAGGCAGTTTTTACCCCAGATGGAAGAAAAAGATTTATTACAGGGGTTGTATTTTTTCACTGATGACAAATTAATGAAAATGCTGGAAGAACTACCTCCGGAACAGTTAGTTAATACTGTGTTTGAAATGTTTTCTCAGGAGGAAATTGTTCAGTTAATGCCGGATGAACAGCTTGATAAATTTTTAACAAGTACTGATATTGACAAAAATAAAATTTTAAAACATATTCAATCAATACCGGAAGAATATGTCGCACAGGTGCTTGAACAGATTTCGGGTGAGCCTGTAGAGAGTATGAACAGTATTGATTTAAGCAAACAATTTGGCGAGCTTAATCCGCTTGAATATAAAGATGCACTGAAAGCATTTCAACCTACCCAGAAACAACAGCTGGTTTTATCACTAGCAAAAGAGCATAATGAATGGTTTCAGCTTTTTGATGCAAATGCTTATACAACAATTATTAACCGTGAAAAACAAAAACCTGAAGTAATAAAAGCAATGTCAGTTATAGAGCCTGAACACATTCAAAAAATGATAGAAGAACTTCCGAACGATCTTTTGTCTATTGTTATAACACAGATTGATACCGAAAAGTTCGCGGAAATTTTGATGAATGAATTTCCTGAGGTTATGGCTGATATAATAATGAAATAAGTTTAAAATCTTAAAAGGTTATTAATATTTGTTTCAAGGTAATTTGCAAGAGCCGTTATTTTTGCAAGCGACATATTTTGAATTCCGCGTTCAATTCTGCTTATAAATTCACGGTTAACCCCCATTTTTTCGGCAAGATTTTCCTGAGAATATCCTAAACGAACTCTTTCTGCTTTTACATTTCTGCCGAATTGTTTTAAAATTTCTTTATCGTTATACATATATACCTATTTTACAAATGTTGACAATATTTTACTTGTAACTTATAATTACGCATGGCGGATACTTATAAATATCTATTTAGTTAATGAGTACTTAAAAATGTCAAATGAGTTAACACCTAGAGAACTTGAGATTTTGTATTTAATAGCTAATGGACATTCTAATGCGGAAATTGCGGCTATTTTATTTTTGAGTCCCCATACGATAAAGGTTCTTGTAACCGGAATTTTGCGTAAATTAAATTCCAGAAACAGGGCACAGGCTGTTTTTGTCGCTTCTTATTTAGGATTAATAAAAGGTCTGGGCTCAACTGTTAAGGGTATCAAACAAAAACTTTAGTGCTTCTTGTGAAAACATAAACTTCATATTTTTGCGGTTATAATCAGGATTAAGTCTGAATTCTTTAACCGTGATAGTATTATTATACCCGCAAGCGGCAAACATTAATCCAACAGGTTTCTGTTCGCTGGAAGAAGGTCCGGCTACTCCTGTTGTGCACAAAACAATATCGCTTCCGGTAAGTTTTAAAAGTCCTTCTGCCATTTCTCTGGCGCATTCGGCGCTTACTGCACCGTATTGGTTTAGTGTTTCTTGTGATACATTTAGGAATCTTTTTTTTGCTTCGTTAGAATATGTAATAAAATTGGCATGAATGTAGGCTGAACTGCCGGCAACGTCCGTCAGCCGTGAACTGATAAGTCCGCCGGTGCAGGATTCTGCCGTTGCAATTTTCAGGGCGTTTCTCAAAAGAATTTTGCCGATTTTTTCTTGAATGTCAGATTTTATACTCAATAAAAATGCTTTAAGGTTAAGAATATTTTTTACCATATATAAATTGTTGTTTATAAATTTTTTTTGTCAACAAAATTTTACATGTAATTTTATTTTTTATTTTTTATGTAATATCATGTAGCAACAGGAGAAAATAAAAGCATGGCTGTAAAAGAAAAAGAAAATAATTTTGGAATGCTTCCGCAGAATATAGAGGCTGAAGAGGCTGTTCTCGGCGCAATTTTGGTTAATCCGAACGTTATAACAAAAGTTGTTGAAATATTAAAGCCCGAAAGTTTTTATAAACCGGCTCACAGATATATTTATGATGCCATGCTCCAATTATTTAATTCAAATGAAAGAATTGATATTGTTTCGGTTTCTGATGTTTTGAGTTATAATTCAAAACTTGAAACAATCGGAGGTCGCGCATTTGTTAATGATTTGTGCTATAAGACCATTACAACATCAAATATTGAATATTATGCCAAAATTGTTCAGGAAAAGGCTATAAAGCGTGCACTTATTAATGCAGGTTCGGAAATTGTTTCTTTCGGCTATGACGTAAATCCTATTGACCAATCTCTTGACAGTGCGGAAAAACTTATATTTGATATAGCCTCAAAAAAAGCTACATCAGATTTAGTTCATGTTAAAGATCTTGTACTGAATACTTATGAAAAAATTGAGTACAGATATGAACATAAAGATGAACTTACAGGTGTTCCGACCGGATTTTATGAATTGGATGCTATTTTGAACGGTCTGCAAAAATCGGATTTGATAATTCTTGCGGCCCGTCCTGCAATGGGTAAAACGGCACTTGCTTTGAACATTGCTCAAAATGTGGCTTTGAAAGCCAAAACACCTGTTGCTATATTTTCACTTGAAATGTCTAAGGAACAATTGATGCAGCGTATGTTGTGTTCGGAAGCTGAAATTGATTCACAGAGAGTAAAAACAGGTAATATGCAGAGTAAGGATTGGGAAAAACTTGCAACAGCGATGAATGCGTTTGCACAGGCTCCGATTTATCTTGATGATACGTCCGGCTGTACAATTACCGATATACGTGCCAAATGCAGAAGATTAAAAATGGAAGAAAAAAATCTCGGACTAGTAATGATAGACTATCTTCAATTGATGGAGAGTTCGGGCAGGGAAGATAGAATGCAGCAAATATCGGCTATTTCAAGAGGTTTAAAAATTCTTGCAAAAGAACTTGATGTCCCTGTACTTGCGCTGTCGCAGTTATCCCGTGCGGTTGAATCCAGAACCGACAAACGTCCTATGCTGTCAGACTTAAGAGAATCAGGCTCAATTGAGCAAGATGCTGATATTGTAATGTTTATATACCGTGACGAATATTACAGAAAAGCCGAGGACGGCGAGGATGATATAGCTGCAAAAGCTGCATCTAAAGGAGAATCCGAAGTAATTATCGCAAAACACAGAAACGGTTCTGTAGGTAATGTTAAACTGCTGTTTCAGGGCAATATTACCAAATTTAAAAATCCTATTAAGACAGATGTGTTTTAATTAATCTGTATTTATTCTGCATATAAGAGATATAAATAAAATGAAAGTTGAAAATATATCAAATCAAAATGTAAGTTTTCGTTCTAAAATTATAGA
>CALUPR010000114.1 GCA_944322705.1 Candidatus Gastranaerophilales bacterium | reverse complement strand
GTTCTGAACTTGTTTCAGAACCTCAAAACTTATCCCTCGTACCTGTGTTTTATATAATTGATTACGTGAGAAGAAGCGTAGCACTCTCCATGGACGTGGAGGGCAGGGGTGAGGTCAGAAGAACAGAAGACCGGAGGGCAGGAAGGCAGGCAATTAAAGCTGACGGAGGTCAGGAAGGCAGGAGGGCAAGCTAGTTTTATTTATAGCTATTTTGGTAAAATTGCAACAAAATTTATTTTTGATAACAGCTTTGCTTCTATGCCTATTTGCTTCTTTGCATCTAATTACCACTCATCTTGACCTTCCCTAGTTAGAGAAAGAATGTTTGTCTTTTATCAATAAAAAATAAGACGGATTTTTTAATCCGTCTGTTAAATATGTTGCTTAAATAAAAGGAGCTGTACATTATGCGGGGTTGATGCGAGGTTTTCCTACAGAGCCGATTAGAATATCAATGACTTTCGGCATCTGGCATTTAAAAGAATAGTTTCCGTTCTTTAATGAACATTTTGAACAGTCGCATTTGATTGAATAACATTCCAATGCCTGTTCTGTCCAGCTTTGGGTAATAGAATTTGAGATTTCGCCGTTATTTTGCGGATAAAAAATTTCCTCCATAAAAGCCACTCCTAAAAGATAATTACTAACCCATTTATATTTTAACCTGTCAGAGATTTGTTTTAATCCTTCAAACAGAGGAGATTTTTTAGATTTCAGAGGCGTAGATGCAAAGATGCATAGTCCATAAAATAGGAACTATGCATCTTAACTTTTTAGCTTCTTTATCTATTTTTGTCCGTTGAACGCCTGCAGACCTAAAAATTTTGCTGCAGAGCCAAGTTTTTGTTCAATTCTTAAAAGCTGGTTATATTTTGCCATTCTGTCAGAGCGGGAAGCAGAGCCGGTTTTAATTTGTCCGCTGTTTACGGCGACAGCCAGATCTGCAATAAAGGTATCTTCTGTTTCTCCGGAGCGGTGAGATATTATTGTTGTGTATCCTGCCGCATGCGCCATTGAAATTGCATCAAGAGTTTCGGAAAGAGTGCCGATTTGATTAACTTTAATCAGAATAGAGTTTGCAACTCCGCGTTTTATTCCATCTGCCAATCTTCTTGTATTGGTTACAAATAAATCATCTCCTACAAGCTGGCAGTGTGAACCAACACGTCTGGTAAGCATTTCCCAGCCTTCCCAATCCTGTTCTGCCATGCCGTCTTCTATTGAAATTATTGGATATTTTTTTACCCATTCTTCCAAAAAGTCAGTCATTTCTTTATTATCAAATGTTTTTCCCTCGCCTTTTAAGTTATATTTTCCGTCTTCATAGAACTCTGATGATGCGACATCAAGGCAGATTTTAATCTGATTTGTATTATATCCGGCTTTGTCTATGGCCTCCAGTATAACTTCAATACCTTCTTCATTAGAATTTAAATTTGGAGCAAAACCGCCTTCATCACCGACGGATGTTGTCATGCCTTTATTTTTTAGAACTCCTTTCAGGGTATGGAAAACGTTACATCCCATTTCGATTGCATGTGAAAAGCTTTCAGCTCCGACAGGTGCAATCATAAATTCCTGAAAATCAATGTTATTGTCTGCATGTGCTCCGCCGTTTATAATATTCATCATAGGTACAGGAAGAGTTAGAGCATTAATGCCGCCCAGATATCTGTATAAAGACATTCCGTAAGCTTTTGCAGCGGCTTTTGCAACTGCAAGAGAAACACCTAAAATTGCGTTGGCACCCAGTTTTGATTTGTTTTCAGTACCGTCCATATCAATCATGAAGGTATCTATTTCTTTCTGATGAGAGGCTTTTTCACCGATAAGTTCCGGTGCTATAATGTTATTTACATTATCTACCGCTTTTTGAACGCTTTTTCCCATGTATTTTGATTTGTCGCCGTCTCTGAGTTCCAGTGCTTCAAAAATTCCTGTTGAAGCACCGGAAGGAACAGCTGCTCTGCCTCTTACTCCGTTTGTTAATTTTACATCCACTTCAACTGTCGGGTTGCCGCGTGAATCCAAAATTTGTCTTGCATAAACATCTTCAATATATGTTGACATAATTTTCTCCTTTACCATTAGAAGCGTAGCGCTCACCATCTATCTTTTATGCAATTTTGTCATAAAATTTTTAACTTTGCAAGTAGTATAACAGTTTAATTATTATCTGACAAATAGTAATGAAGTTTATTTTTAACTTTATAAATTACATGTTTGATACTTCCGAAATATCCGAAAAACATTATTGCAGATGCACTTACCCATGCAATAGGTCCTGCATAAAATATTCCGACATAACCGAATTTTATGGCAAGGTAAACCGCAGCAAAAACTCTTACTACAAGCTCTGCAATGCAGGCCAGAAGGGGAAATAACGTTTCTCCCATTCCTTGAAGTGCATTCCTGTATATAAAAATTTGTCCGAGGAAAAAATAAAATATTGTACTTATTAATAAATAATTATGTGCAATGTCAATAATGTCTTTTGTTCCTGTACCTATAAATGCGCCAATAATATCAGTTCCCCATATACGCATTACAAATGCCATAACAACACTTAAAATGATATTTATTATGGAAGCTTGAATAACACCTAATCTTATTCTTTTAAACTTTATTGCCCCAAAATTCTGAGCAACATAAGCGGCTAATGCGACTCCGAATGACATCATAGGCAATGTAGCAATTTGTTCAATTCTTAAAGCTGCGGTAAATGCCGCGATAACATTTGATCCGAAAGAGTTGCACACACTCTGTATAATCAGAACGCTTATTCCGATTATTGAAAATTGAACAGCCATCGGAACTCCGACTCTAAGATGTTCATATGCAGAGTTAAAAAAATCTTTGTCAAATTTTATCAGCCATTCTTCCCTGTGTATTTGTAAAATCGGCATTTTATATTTTACAAACAGCAGACATAAAATTACCGATATTCCCTGTGATAACAAGACCGCAATAGCAGAACCGGGAACTCCCATGTGAAATATTTGTATAAATATTAAAGCGAGAACAATATTTGCCAGAGATGCAATAATTAAAAAGTATAAAGGTGTTTTACTGTCGCCCAAAGCCCTGATTATGCTTGAAACCATATTATACATAGTAGTAATGATTAACCCCAGTATAATAATTTCAGCATACCAGAAAGCGTTGTGATAGATGTTATCAGGAATGTTCATCCAATGCAGAATAGGGTTGATAAATAAAGAGCATACAAGAGTAAAAGCAAGGGTTACAACAGTACTTAATATCGTTGAAACTACAACGGAATTTCTTACACCTTTTATATCTTTTGCGCCGTATCTTTGTCCTGTAATTACGGCAAATCCGTTAGTCAAACCTACAATAATAAAAGTAATAAGAAAAAATACAGGTGCAACTGCCCCGACTGCAGCAAAGGATTCAACACCTAAAGTTCTTCCTACAATGACAAGATCGGCAATGTTATATAATTGCTGAAAAATATTGCCTATAAGTAACGGAACGGAAAATAACAGTATATGTTTTAAGGGGTCTCCCTTCGTCATATCGGTAATCATAAAAACAACCTTTTATAAACTTTATATTATACAATCATTATAACTACAAATTATAATGTTATTCAATAAAAAAAATAAAAAAAGCTTGAAATTTAAAATTGTTTATGAGAAGATTTAACTCGGCGGTTGAGGGAAACAAACTTTCTTAAACTGCTTTTAACAACTAAAATATAATTGTGGCAAGGTAGCTCAGTTGGTGAGAGCGCACGGCTCATACCCGTGAGGTCGAGAGTTCGAATCTCTCCCTTGCTATT
>CALUPR010000113.1 GCA_944322705.1 Candidatus Gastranaerophilales bacterium | reverse complement strand
CATGTCAAAACTCCTTATGCTACAGAATAAGCTTGAACGTCATTCAAAGCTATTCTACACGGTCGGGATTTGAAAAATCTGCAAAATGCACCAAAAATCGGAGGACTTAAGCACTACGATTTTTTTTTAATTAGTATAAAGTATTAAATTAAGTGTTTATATCGAAGTCTATACTATTTATGCGTAAAAACGTCATGCTGAACTTGTTTCAGCATCTAGCAGCAATTAGACCCTGAAACGAGTTCAGGGTGACAATTTAGATGTCGCTTAGTATAGACTTCGATATATGCCCGTAAATTCAAGGTTAATGTCTTAATTTTTTCAACGCTTCAAGTTCATCCTGGAAGGGGGATAAATTGGTTAATTTTTCAATAATTCCGGGCAGTTTTTCACAAACATAATCTATTTCAGCTTCTGTTGTAAATTTGCTCAGAGAAAATCTTATACTTCCATGAATTGCAGTAAACGGAACATTCATTGCCCTTAATACGTGACTTGGCTCTAAAGAACCTGATGTGCAGGCACTGCCGGAACTTGCACAGATACCTAAATCACTCAGGTGAAGAAGAATTAATTCCCCTTCAATGTATTCAAAGCCTATGTTTGTCGTGTTAGGAACCCTGTTTACTATACCTGTGTTTAATCTTGCATTGAATACGTTTTTAACGATATTTTTTTCAAGCTTGTCACGCAGTCTTTTAACTTCGGTTGCCTCGTATTTCAAATGGTCTTGAGCAAGTTCAGCAGCTTTTGCCATTCCGACAATATAGGGAACATTTTCCGTTCCCGCACGTTTGCCGCGTTCCTGATGCCCGCCAATAATTAACGGAGTTATAAGCGTTTTTGAATTTACGTATAAAGCGCCGATACCTTTCGGGGCGTGGAATTTATGCCCTGAAATTCCCATCAAATCAACGCCGAGAGCCTGAACATCAATCGGAATCTTCCCTGATACCTGTACTGCATCTACGAAAAATTTTGTTTCTTTATTTTTTGATTTAATAATTTCCGATATTTTTTCAATCGGGAAAATGACGCCGGTTTCATTGTTGGCATACATTATTGAAACAAGAGCGGTATCATCATTAATGGATTCTTCTAATTGAGCCAGATCAAGTTCTCCGTTTGAATTTACCCCGATATAATCAACGTTATAGCCTTCTTTTTCAAGTGTTTGATATAAATTTAAAACGCAAGGGTGTTCAACTTTTGTTGTTATAATGTGTCTTTTGTTTTTGTTCATGTTTAAAACACCGCGAATTGCCATATTTGCGCTTTCTGAACCGCAGGAAGTAAAGATGATTTCTTTTTCATTTTTTGCGTTAAAAAAGTCTTTCATAACTCCCCGTGCTTCTTTTACCGCGTGATTTGCACATTTGGCAAAATCATAGACGCTTGAAGGATTTGCATATTCTTCTTGCAAAAATGGAAGCATAGCTTCTAATACCTGTGGATCCACCTTTGTGGTCGCATTATTATCAAGATATATTAAATTACTCATATTTTATACCTCTACAACTTCAATGTTAGTATCAACTGTATCTCTCAAAGTTTTTTCTACAAATGCTTTGAGAGTCAGGTGTGAATTTTTACATCCTGAGCATTTCCCGCGAAGTTTCACCATAACTTTATTACCATCAATATCGACTAAAGTAATATCGCCGCCATCTTTTCTCAATTCAGGTGAAATTTGGTTTTCTATAACGTTGTTTATTTTCAAAATCTTTTGAGCAGGGCTTAGAGTTGTAGTTATTTTTTCTTCGTGTTCTTCTTTTTTATAATAAGTGTCAATTATATCTTGGATCAAGCCTTTACATTTGCCGCAGGCTCCGCCAGCTTTTGTATAGTTTGTAATTTCTTCAACCGTTTTAAGCCCGTTTATTTTTATTGCATCCCAGATAACATTTTCTGTTATTCCAAAGCAGGTGCACACGATTTTTTCGCGCTGTTTATTTGCCTCTTCTTCGTTTCTTATGTCGTCGAGATCAGTGTAATCATCATAATTTTTTAAAGCATCTTCCAATGCTTCATATCCCATAACTGAGCAGTGCATTTTTTCCGGAGGAAGTCCGCCCAATTGGTCTGCAATATCTTTGTTTGTAATTTTTTTTACTTCTTCAATCGGTTTTCCAATAATCATTTCTGTCAGAATACTTGAGCTTGCAACGGCAGAGCCGCATCCGAAAGTCTGGAATTTAGCATCTGTTACAATTCCGTTGTTAATTTTTAAATATATTTTTAAAGAATCCCCGCACGCCAAAGAGCCAGCTTCGCCGATTGCATCTGCGTTGTCAATTTTACCCACGTTTCTTGGGTTTCTGTAATGATCTATAACTTTATCCGAGTAATCCCACATAGTCTTTATCCTTATTATCTTTGTTTGAGATTCTTCGCCTTGCAGTCATTCTGAGGCTTTAGCCGAAGAATCTCAAAATATCGGCTCAGAATGACAGGCTGATTTTATAATAGTATTTTATCTCAAAAACTTTTGCGGGAGTACATGCTTAATATAAAATTAATTATTTTATAATTTTATTTAACTCGCCTTTTAAGAACTCATAAAATTCTTTGTTTTGTTCATTTTTTATAATTCCATTTTTTTCGGAGTTAAAAAAATCATCTACCCATGTTCCATCCATAGTCCAATCTTTAATAATCTGGTGTATTTTTTTGTTATTTATATGCTCAATTTTTTGGGGTAGTATTAGTATAAGTTCAAATTCGTTATTTCTTCTTTTAGCTTTAAGGCTTGAATAAAGGTTCAGAATATCTTCAGTTGTCGGATAGTTCCCAAAATAGTATAATGAATATATAAAATAGATTTTTGTGGGTTCATTTAAAATATCCCTAAAATTTTTAATTCTTTTTATGTATCTTTTTTTTACCTCGTGGAGATTGAGTTTTGCATCGTGGTTGTAAATGGCATCAAAATATTTATTTTCATAGAATTGTGTGCTGGAATTGTATGTAATATTATCTGTATAGTTTTTGAAATCTGAATTAATACATTCAATAATTTTTTTTATATCATTATGAATACAAATATCAAACGGGCAGCTTTTTTCTCCATAATATTTTGGCGGCTTAAGTTTGGCTGCGGTAGTAAGTATTCGCGGCAGGCAGAAGCCGCCGAGTGATACTATTTTATAATTAAGCCCTTTGTAATAAATATAATCATCAAATGAAAAATTAATAATAAATTTTCGAAGTTGTTTTCTTTTATATTTTGATAATATCCAGCAAGTTAATAGTTTTGCAAGTAATATTCGTTTTTTATTCTTCATAATTTTTGAAATTATTTGTTTATTCTTTTAAATGTTATTTTTACTATTAAAAGGGATAAAAGTCAATAAAATATTCTTGTAAACTTGTTAAAATATATATTTTAAACGTTATTAAAAGTTATGAGAGATAAAATGAACATCAAACAAAAATTAGGGTTAAGAATAAAAGAGCTTCGAAAGCAAAATGGTTTTTCACAGGAACGACTTGCTGAAATGATTGATATTTCTCAAAATTCACTCAGTAAAATTGAAATAGGAGAAAATTTTCTTTCTGCTGATACTCTGGAAAAATTGTTACCGGCTTTAAATATTAGTGTGCAGCAACTTTTTGATTTTGAACATTTGAAACATAATAAAGAGTTATTAAATGATATTTATGAATATTTAAATAATTTGGATAATGATAAACTTGTAATAATATACAAAATTATTCAATCTATCGCAAAACCGTAAGGTATAGTAGCCTTTTTATCTGAATGTGATGCGGGAAAATTCTTTATTAAAGGTAAATTCAGGTCTTCAAAGATATAATCAATATCATCAATGCCTAAAAAATCTCCG
>CALUPR010000112.1 GCA_944322705.1 Candidatus Gastranaerophilales bacterium | reverse complement strand
GAATTCTTTGATATTGCACAAAGACAGTATCAGGAAAAGAATTACGCATCAGCTATTGAATACTGCAACCGTGCAATAGATTTCTATCATAACAGTTCTCAGATTGCTAAACTTAAGGCTATGTCTTATGAAAAAGAACTAAACTACAGGGGTGCTGTTAAATATTACCAGCAGTATCTCGCTATGAACCCTAATGCTTCAGATAAAGACGCTGTTACGAAAAAGATAGAAAAATATAAAAATAAAGCAAAATAATTTTATATAAAAACACCAGACCGGGATATGAAAAAATTCGATATACGAAAGACATTTGAAATATTTTTGAGAGAGCCCATCAGTGTATTAACTGAAGGGCTGTTTCAACTTGTGAGTATTGAGAATAATATTTTTAACAAAAAACCTTACGTAAATATTGATTTTGTAAATAAAAAAACTCAAATTACCGTAGTTAACAGTGAAAAGATGTACAATCTTTTTCAGAAAGTTTTATTTAAGAAAAAATTGAAAGAACAGAAAGAAAAGGTTCTGGGTAAATGACAAAGTATATGCAAGGAAAATTTTTAATAAGTGCGGAAAAGTTATCCCAGTGTCCGGCATACACTTTGCCTGAATTTCCGCTTCTAGGACGTTCCAATGTCGGCAAATCTTCATTTATCAATGCACTTGCCAATCAAAAAAAACTTGCCAAAACCTCCAATACTCCCGGTAAAACAAGATTGATAAATTTTTTTCAGTTTTCGGATAAATTTATGATAGCGGATTTGCCCGGATACGGATATGCAAAAGTTTCTAAAGAAGCGCAGGATAGATGGCAAAGGTATCTGGAAGAATACCTTTTGAAGCGTGAGCAGATAGCTTCTTTAATTCAGCTTATAGACGGTCGTCATGAAATTCAAAAAAATGATTATCAGATGAGAGAATGGGTGGAAGCATATAACCTTCCGATATTTACAGTTGTGACAAAAATGGATTATGTTCCGAGATCAAAGACATTAAATGTAATAAAATATGTACAGAAAGAATTCGGAGGGATTGTTCTTCCATTCAGTGCAGAAGATCACAGATACAATGAAAAGATTTTTGAACATATTTTAGATTTTAAATCCAGTCAGGATAATAATTAATCTCTATTATTTTATTTGTTTTTAGCTTTGCATGTCCGCCTTTTATAAAGTTTGTCAGTGAACCTGTCGGAGGAAGAATAGTAAGTGCCCATTTTAAAGGGTATACCCACAGGCTTCTGTCCTGTCCGAAGCGTTCATAGGTGTAGTCAATTTTATTTGCATCTATATTTTCAAATTCAAAATTTCCGAAAATTATGCTCGCAGGAATTCCGTTCATACCGCTGGAGATTATAGTTTCAACTCTTGCCGGAACAGTCGTATTTTTTGGTATAATTATGTTTCCGTTATAAATAACATCATTTACAACACGAAATGTTACCGGCTGACCTGCGTATACATGGTTTTCATTTTTTATATCTTCTGTTATATGCATTCTTATAGGAATTTTTACAGTACTTTCATAGTTGTAGTTTAAGTGAGGCAGAGGCTTCTCTGTCTGAATATTTTTAAAATATGTGTCTGCAAATTCATCTTTTACTATGTCAGCAAAACTTGGAAGCGCTATTGAAAACAAAAGTAAAAATATAAAAATAGTCTTATTCATATTTTAATTTTCCCTTTGAACCGCTTTTAATTTTTTCTTCAAGTAATTTTCTGTTATTAACAGATGTCAGAAGAAAATTCTGGTAATTAGGATTTTCTAAATATTCGTTATCAGCCAGAAAATACGGGTATTTTGTGAAGATATACTCATAAATATGTGCAAGTCTTTTGGAGGTCAAATTTTTGTTTGAAATTAAATCCTGATAATGCTGCGGAAAAGTTTTGTTTATGAATGTTATGAGTGCAAGCGGGTTATATCCGGCCTTAACCATATAATCTACAGCCCTTTTATCCGCAACTATTTCAAATTTTTTCGGTGCTGCTTTAATTTGAAGAGCTGTCAGCCAGCCGTTTCCCATTCCGTCAAAAGTTCTTGAAGCATTTGAAATTTCTCTTGCCAGATATGCTGCCAGTTCATTGTCATCTTCAATATATTTATAATATTCTTTAAACATAACAATCTGTCTGCTTGTAACGGTTGTGTCCATTTTTAAAAGAGAATCTTTTGCATCCTTGTCATAGACGAAAATTATTCTTCCGTCAATTTTATTTGCGTTTAAAATTTGTATTCCGATTTTATTTACTCTGTTTTGAATACTTTGCTCCTCAAGTATTTCTTCATCAGTAACGGAAAAAGCGCCGGATGTTATAAAAAACAGACACAATATTGTTAATATATATTTTTTCATGCTTAACTCCAATTATATCTTTTAAATAATAATATATTAATTTACAATATTAGTCAAAATAAATGACCCCTTTTATGGAGTCATTTCCTTTCCAATATGTATTGTTACTAAGTTAAAGTTAATCTTTGTTTGATTTATATTTATAACTTAAAAGACTGTAAGTATCAGCAGATGATGATGAGTCACCGTAAAATACTGACATATCAGTTGCACGGCGGTTGTTAAATTCATCTTCCACTTCCATTCTTGCGCAATTGATATCATAAGCTGATATTTCAGCACTCGTTATTCTGCCGTCATGATTTGTGTCCATTTCATCAAAGTGTTCAAGAATTTTTGACATTGTGCTTTCTGAAATTCCGGAACATCCTGATGCATACAACTGGGTTAATTCAGCTTTTGTAAGTCCCTGAGTTGATATCCTGTTTGAAAGATTGTTCATTTCTTCTGCAGTAATAGTACCGTCACCATCTTTGTCAATTGTACCAAAATTATTTTGCAAATAAGAAGCAAATGTCTGATTTAGAACCCCTAAATTAGATGTGTTTGTTCTTGCTTCGGTCAGATTTTCAAGTGTCAGACCGTTCGGGTACTGTGATGCAAGATATGAATATGTATTTGTCAATCCGGCATAAACACCGGCAAGTAAATTATTATTAGCCATACTACGCCCTCAATTTCTACCTTTGCAATGTCATGTTAATGATTTTCAACAAAAAGTCAAACCTCTAAATGTATGATTTGTAAAATTATGTAACAAACTTTATAAAATTTTTAAAGTTTTTTTTAACATTGCCGATATACATTTTGTTAATAGATTTTATAAGGAGTGTGTACTCATGGAAGAAAAAAATTTTACGGATATGGAAGATTTGATGGTAGATTACGGTGAAATGACGAGTTTTGATTTTAATTCATTGGATTACCAACAGGTTAGAGATTTGCAGAGAATTTCCGAAAGCGAATATTCAAACAAACCTTATGCATTTAAATACGGTCATTTTGATCTTGTTGATATGATTCACTCATTTATTACACAGTATCAGAAAAAAGAAAATGCATAATTAATTATTTAAGGAGTGTGCAATGAATAACAAAGAGCTTTTTGAAAACAATTGTTTTCCTATTTCGTGGTGCGAAGACGAAGAACATTTTGCATCTCAAATTCCCGAGCGTAAAGATTTGACAACACTGCTTGCGGAGCTTGAGGATATTAAAAACAGAATAGATGAACTGGATGCGAAAGAATGGCATCTTGCAAAATTGATGAAGTTTCATAAAGAAGGTTTTGCAAAATAACCGCTTACTGTTAAGAAGAACAGCTGCTGAGATTTGGGATAGTAAAAATTTATAACAATACATATACATTTACACCGCCGACATAATCGGCGTTTTTTTTGTGCTACGCACGTAGGCAGCGTAGCCGCTGCACCCGTGACAGCTTACGACTATGCATAAGCCGCTTTTTCGGTGTTCTAAAATACTTAAAGATATTCTTGTTATCGCTTTATTTTGTCAGTGCACTCGGGTTTGTCGTTCTGAACTTGTTTTAGAACCTCAAAACTTATCCCTCGCACCTGTTTTGCTTAACATAAACTGAAAATATGAAAAGAAGCGTAACCGCTGCACCCATGACAGCT
>CALUPR010000111.1 GCA_944322705.1 Candidatus Gastranaerophilales bacterium | reverse complement strand
GCTATGGCGGATGGAATATTTATTATACATCGTTCGTATGAGATTTTTATTAAAAATAAAAGTTTCAACTTGCTTTGTCGTGTAATGAATTATTAGATATGAAAAACATATTGTTTTTCATACCTCCTCCCCAAGTCTGGTAGCCGTTCTTCATCAAAAAGAATGGCTTTTTTTTGACACTACGTGCGTAGACACACAGGTTTGTATTAAACTTAAAAAATTTTTCTATGCAGTCCCGTAAGCTGTGTTATGAGGTACTCATTTGTGCGATAAATCATTTTATATAAAGCAAAACAGGTGCGAGGGATAAGTTTTGAGGTTCTGAAACAAGTTCAGAACGACGAACCCGAGTGCATTGACTGAACAAAGCGATAACAAGAATATATTTAAATATTTTAGAACACTGAAAAAAAGCGGCTTATGCATAGTCGTAAGCTGTTATGGATGGAGCGGCTACGCTCTATTGTACCTGCATTTCTTTTTCAAAACCGAACAGCGAACTGACTGATTCATCATCATGAATTCTTGCAATAGCAGCCCCTAAAAGCGGTGCTACAGAAAGCTGTTTGATATTCGGAGGCATTTTTTCCATATCCAGAGGAATTGTGTTCGTTACAATACATTCCTTTATGGGAGCATTTGCAAGTCTTTCAATTGCAGGTCCCGAAAATACAGGGTGAACTGCACAAACATATATATCTTTTGCACCTTCGTTTTTCAGAAGTTTTGAAGCTTCGCAAATAGTGCCTGCAGTGTCAATCATATCGTCAAACATTACACAGATTTTATCTTTAACATCTCCGATAACGTGTGATGCAATAGCTTCATTATGTTTGTCGCGGCGTTTGTCGATAATTGCAAGAGGGCATCCGATTGCTTTGGCAAAATGTCTTGTTCTCTGAACTCCGCCTGTATCAGGACTTACAGCAACCATATCATCAGTATTGATATTCAAACTCTTTATATAATTAGTTAAAATTGATGTAGCAAAAATGTGGTCAACAAGAATATTAAAGAAACCTTGAATTTGTCCAGTATGTAAATCCATTGCAAGAATTCTGTCAGCACCGGCTGTTGTCAGCAAATCCGCAACGAGTTTTGCGGTAATTGCTTCACGTCCTGAAGTTTTTCTGTCCTGTCTTGCATAACCGTAGTAAGGTATTACAGCCGTAATTGTTTTGGCACTGGCTCTTTTGAAGGCGTCAATTATTATCAAAAGCTCCATTAGATTTTCGTTAACAGGATTGCACAACGGCTGAATAATAAAGACGTCATCTCCTCTGACACTTTCTTTAACCTGAACGTAAATTTCTCCGTCAGCAAAGTTTTTTACAATCATAGGACCTATTGTTGTGCCCAAATAATCTGCGATTTCCTGCGCAAGTTTAGTATTAGAACGTCCCGCAAAAAGTTTTATGTCATGTGTCGGGTTAATTGTCCGTTCTAATTGAGGAAATGTCATTTCTGCAACCATCATAATTCCTTTCAAGTTTTAGTGCTTTATTATTATAGTATTTTAAGGCGTTAACCTCAATGATTTTTTAAGTAATATTACCAAAACATAAAAAAAATTTTTTTTGTTACTCTTTTTCCCATAAAACTTCTAAAAGACATAAATCTTCATCAGTTTGAGTATTTTTAATTGTATGTAATGTTGTATATTCATTTATGAATTCAATTTGAGAAAGTACTTTTGATCCGTATTTGATTTCTTTTTTGAACTGGATATCAAGAGTTTTTATTTTATGTGTACTTCTGAAATCAAAACTCAAAGGTTCGAATGCCCAGATTATATAGTTGCCGTTGTTTGCATGAGAATTTACATCTATATCTTCATAACGGACTTCAAAAGTTTTTTCAATATCAACTTTTTCAACCGGTCTTAATTTTTTAAACGTTAAATCATCTTCTCTTTTTGAATAAAGCGGCATGTATTGGTTATTGAGAGCAGGCTGCACAGGGACAAGAGCTTTTGTTGTCATATCAACAACAGCCCACACGCTTGAAATTTTCCCGAGAAGTTTTTCTCCTTCACAAATATAAAAATCACGGTATGCAAACAGTTTTTGGCATCCGCGCGGTTCTGTTTTTAAGGTCAAATCATATACGGATACAGGATAGTCATTAAATTCCATTCTGTATTTGAGCAAAAACCAGCCCAAATTTTTTGGTGTTATATAAGAGTAGCCAAATCCCAGACTTTCGGCATTGGCACTTGCCAGATCCTGTAAAAAGTTTAAAAGAGACGACGGTTTTAAAGCAAGTTTATAATCCATTTCGGAATATTTTACTTTTATTTGTTCTTCAAAAATCATAAATTCATTGTAACACACAGGGGCTATCTGTCAATCAATGTAAAATCTTCGGGCAGATTATCTTCAATCATTTTCATTAATTTATGCGGTTTAATGTTTAATGCTTCCGCCAGTTTGTAAAACGTTGTTATCTGAGGATCTTTTAAGGCACGTTCAACAGTGCTAATGATGGATGTTGAAATATCATTCTCACTTGCGAGCATAAATTGACTCTGCTTCCCTCTTAATTTTTTAGTAATTTGTGCAAGCGAATTTAATATTTTTTGTTTTTTCTCATCAATTTGCATTTTTTTATTTTATATGTATAGTTAAATTATCGCTTTCGCGAACACGATAATACACGGAGTTAATATGGCAGAAAGAAAAAAGACTATTCTTCTTGATCTTGACGGGGTTATTAATACTTACAATCGGGATTATAACCCTGATTATATTCCGCCGTTACGCACCGGTGCGAGGCAGTTTCTGGAAAAACTTTCTCAAAAATATAAAATAAAATTATTTACAACGCGTAATAAAATGTTGGCTTCCATGTGGCTTCTTGAAAATAATTTAAACGAATTTATCAGTGATGTTACAAATACAAAAGAGCTTTGCTGGCTTTTTGTGGATGACAGATGTGTATGTTTTAACGGCAATTATAATGAACTTTTTGAAGATATTGAGAGTTTTAAAGTCTGGTATGGAAAGTAATTTTTAGGATTGTTAAATTTTAGTTAAAAAAACGGGTTTTCTTTCAAATAAGGTAAATAATATAAATGTAATTGACAGTAAGTTATTTGAAAGGAAGTGTTAAATATGAAATTTTTAGTTAGAAAAGCTCCTGAAAACTTTATAAGAACGGTAAATGATGAAATAAGTTCTTTATTAAACAGACATTTTGACAGCTATTTTCCGGAAGCTGCTTACTGGGAAGAAATGGATAAATATTCAATGCCTGTAGAAATGTCGGATAAAGGTCGTGATTATGAAGTAAAAGCAGAACTTCCGGGTGTAAAAAAAGAAGACTTGGATATTGACATTGATAAAAATTACATTGTAATCAATGCTAAAAAAGAAGAAGAAAAAATAGATGATGAAAAATCTTATAAAAAATCTGAATTCCGATATGGCGAGTTTTCAAGAACGGTTTATTTCCCTGAAGAAATAGATGTCGATAAGACAGATGCTAAACTTGAACATGGTGTGTTAAAAATCCATGCACCAAAAAAATATGCTGAAAAAGATGTAAAAAAGAAATTAACGGTAAAATAATTATATTTACTAAATACATTTTAAGGACAGGTTTTTGAACCTGTCCTTTTTTGTGGTGAAATGATAAAATTTAATAAAATGCTTGATTTTAAAAAATGTTCATGCTAGATTTAATTTTGCTGACAAAGTTGCGGGCTGCCAGTTCAGGTAGTTAGAGCACTGTGCCGAGCAAAAGGTGACTAAATGTCACGTTTTGCGAGAGGCTGATAAGGGTCCCGCAAAACGACAAGACTTGATTTGACAAATTCATACGATAAACTAAAAAAAGTTGCGGGCTGCTAGCTCAGGTGGTTAGAGCGCACCCCTGATAAGGGTGAGGTCGGTGGTTCGAGTCCACTGCGGCCCATATAAAAGAGAGGTATTTATTACCTCTTTTTTAATATCTAATTTATGGGGCGTTAGCGCAGTTGGTAGCGCACGACACTGGCAGTGTCGGGGTCAGGGGTTCGAATCCCCTACGCTCCATATAATTATAAG
>CALUPR010000110.1 GCA_944322705.1 Candidatus Gastranaerophilales bacterium | reverse complement strand
ATAACATAGTTTATGTAATAAAGAAAAATGACGGGGTTGCGATTCAAACCCGTCACGCTTATGAATTATATATGTATTGTTAGTTTCGCTCCCTATATCTTCCGTATATATATTATATACCACGAAACTAATTCTTTATAACTATATGTAAAGAAATGTTTCTAATTCTTGAGAATTAGTTTTATAATTTTAGTATCCTATAGTATTAACTAAAATGACTGCCTAATTATTCTCGCGTTTTTCTTCATCTCGTACAAATTTTACCAGATCTGCAAGGTGGCGATCTTCTATTGCATCAATTAGTTCTTTAACAGATTTTATCTTATTCAGAGCAAAACCGGTTTCGGCAAGAAGAACACAGTCATTACATAGCCTGTATCCGTCGTATTCTATTGAGCCTGCAAGACATTTGTTTTGACCGCAGCAATCGCAGTCAAAGTATTCATCTATAATATCAGGGTTATCTTCTATATCGTCAAGTCGCATTTGCTCAACAACCAGTGCCATTTCTTCTGCTATTTCTTTTTCTGATTTCATTTTATTAAATCCCTCATTTTTGATACTGCTTCCGGCAGACCTGTAAATACTGCACGCGAAATTATGCTGTGTCCGATATTTAGTTCGTGAAGTCCTTTGATTTCATGCATTCTGTAGACGTTTTCATAGTTGAGTCCATGACCTGCATTTACTTTTAAGCCTAAACTTTGAGCTAGTTCTGCTGATTTTTTTAGTTTTTGAAATTCCTCTTCTTCTTCAGGATAGCCGAAACA
Source organism: Candidatus Gastranaerophilales bacterium (assembly GCA_944322705.1). GTDB lineage: Bacteria > Cyanobacteriota > Vampirovibrionia > Gastranaerophilales > Gastranaerophilaceae > Stercorousia. Next base: position 3,330 of record CALUPR010000110.1, on the reverse strand, counting down.
TTCAGAGTATGTTCCTGTGTGCATTTCAATAAACTGTGCCCCTGTTTTGGCAGAGGCTTTAACCTGTTCTTCATCAGGATCAATGAAAAGACTTACAATTATTTCAGCATCAAGAAGCGGTTTTATAAATTTCGTGACTTTTTCAAGCTGTCCTGCTACGTCAAGCCCGCCTTCGGTTGTTATTTCTTGACGTTTTTCGGGAACAAGGCAGATTGAATAAGGTTTTATGTCTAACGCAATTTTTTGAATATCATCAGCCATAGCCATTTCAAGATTTAAACGTGTTTTAAGCTTATGGATAAGCGAGTAAACATCCTCATCTTTAATATGACGTCTGTCTTCTCTTAAGTGAGTCGTAATTGAAGATGCGCCGTTTTCTTCCGCAATTTCGGCTGCTTTTTCAACAGAAGGCTCAACGCCTCCTCTTGCGTTTCTTAATGTTGCGATATGATCTATATTTACACCTAATAGCATGTTTACCTCTTTTCTTGTATTTTACATTGAGATTCTGAAACAAGTTCAGAATGACATTTTATCGTATTTCTTTAGTCAGCTTTAAAAGTGCTGTATAAGAAGGCAAAATAGTTGTTTTGCCAGCCGTTGTTGCTTTATTTATTGCCTTTTTTATATTCGGTTCAACAATAATTTTTTCTTTCGGAACTCCTGCGTATTTAAGTCTTGTTGCCATATCGTTTGCTCGGGAGCCCGATGCAATAACCAGTTTTTCGGCATTTTTGAGCTGTTCAAAATCACTGTCCCACAGCCACGAAATATCACGACCGTCAGCGTAATTATCATTTATCGCAATTACAATATTTGATTTTAAATCAACTGTTTTTAATACTTCGCTTGCTCCGGTCGGATTTTTTATTAATTGAATTACCGTCGGATTTCCGTTTATAACACATTTTTCTGTTCTGCCAAAAATTGCATGGTAGCTGTCAAGAGCTTTTTGAATTTCTTCCTGATTAAGTCCACATTCAAAAGCAAATGATATAGCTGCAAGAGCATTATATGCATTGTATAGACCCGCAAGTCCTACCTTGAATTCAAAATAAATTCCTCTGTTTTGGACATTTATAATTGAGTAATCATCATACACAACAACATTTGCAGGATAATTGCATTCAGGTCGTTTGTATCCGCAGGCAGGGCAAAAATAGTGCCCCTGCTGGGCAAAAAACTGCTTAGAGTACTTTAATTCTTCCCCGCAAGAACAATTAAACACTTCTAACGGTGCATTTGAATTGTGTTCGTAACTGCATTTGTATTCAATATTTTCAAAGCCGTAATAAACGGCATATTTGGTTCTGTTAAACGCTGCAACAATCGGGTCATCCGCATTTAAAATAAGTTTTAAATCAGGGTTTTTATCAATCGCATTTTTTATAAAATCTGCAGTAGTATTTAATTCTCCATACCTGTCAAGCTGATCGCGGAAAAGATTTGTTACAACAAGATAATTGGCATTCATATAATTATAGAGTTTTGATAAATAAGCTTCGTCAGATTCAATAACTGCATAGTCAAATCTTTTAAGAGGTCTGACAGAAAGTGCAAAAACATTTGCAACTCCGGTAAGCATATTTGCGCCTTTAAGGTTATGAATGACATTCTGATGTGCCGTTTCAAGAATATGAGCAATAATTCCTGAAGTTGTAGATTTCCCGTTTGTGCCTGTTATAGTAACAATTCTTTTTTTTATGTATTTCGGACAATATTTAAGAAAATCTGGGCATATTTTCAATACCAGCATCCCGACAAAGGAGGTGCCTGATGACTTATTCAAAATTTTTATCCCCAGATATGCGCATCTCGCAATTATTAATGACAGGTAAAATTTAAGTTTGTTTATCATAAATAGTCCTTTAGACGTATTCTATTTTCAATCAAATTATTCTATCCTTAAATAATATAATACAAAAGTAAGAATAAGAGAAATGTATTTATTTATCGCAATAATTTTTATAGCAGAGTTAATAATCGCAGTAACGGTAATTAATTTAATTTCAAAACTTGATAAAAAAGTCAATGACCTGAACTGTTGTGTAGAAGCTTTCAACCCGCTTGCCGAGCTTTGGCTGCAGTATGCAAGATGTCTTACAACAAGTTTCAGACAAAATTTTGATAAATTTGTAACTTTTGTAAGGCACAAAAGAAAACAGATTTTTAATAAATTACTGATATTAATAGGAATTTATATTATTCTGTTCTTATTCAAGGCAAAATCAAAAAAATATTCAAACGCTTATCATTTAGCAGGCGTAATCCAAGATATAGCGGGCAATTTCCTAATTTAGCTTGTAATCTTAATAAAAATATGATAAAATAATAAATGAAAGATGAGGTTATGTTATGAGTAAAAACAAATCATTAATGTTTGGAATGGGCTTGCTCGCAGGCGTTGTCGGCGGACTTATTGCCGGAGTTCTTTATGCCCCGCAGTCAGGTGAAGAATCAAGACGTCAAATTAAAGAAACTGCCTGTGAATTATATGAGAAAAACTCCCCGGCAATTAAAGAAGCTAAAAAACAGGCACTGGAAAACATTGATCTAATGAAATATAAGCTTGAAAGGCAATTGAGAAAATTTAATAATATGTTAAAATCAAAGAAACTTCAAAAAGCTAAAGCACTTGAAGAAATGGATGATGAGTACACTGAATACAATTAAGTAAAGGAAATTTTTAAATGGAAATGTCACAAATTGCACTAAATCAAGGTTTAACCTTTTTAGCCTGGGCAACAGGTATAATTTTCATAGTTGTTGCCGGTTTTCTGGTAAAACTCTTGATAGACCTGTCAACACTGGCAAAAAACTTAAATGAAACTTCAATTATAGTTAATACGGAATTAAAGCCGACATTAAAAGAATTAAATACAACTTTAAACTCTATAAATGAAATAGTTAAAAGTACTGATAAAGGAGTCGGAGATTTTAAAACAGCTGTAGGAAAAATTATTGATAAAACAAAAGCAGTGTCAGGAAGTTTAATCGGCGGGTTGTTTAACGGTTTTGTGACTGCTTATAAGCTGTTTAAAAAATAGCCGTTTCCGGTGATTAATAATTCAAAATAAAAAGTTAAAATGAAAAACGATAAAACAGAAAAGGAGTCATTATGTCAGCAACTAAATTTTTAGCAGGTTTTATAGTCGGCGGTGCAATCGGAGCTATTGCAGGAGTTCTTCTTGCTCCTAAATCCGGAGAAGAAACTCGTGCTATGCTTGCAGATGGTGCAAAAGATGCAATAAAAAGAGCCGACGAAACCGTAAAAGAAATTCAGGCAAAAGCAGATGATGTTGTTTCTGATATGCAGAAAAAAGGCGATGA
>CALUPR010000109.1 GCA_944322705.1 Candidatus Gastranaerophilales bacterium | reverse complement strand
ACTTCCAATAATATTTATTATGTATTTATTTATTTTTATAATATAATATAATCATTATATAGGAGAGCAAATATGGATCAGGAAACTTACATGAGAATAATGGGCTATGTGCCTACAGTTATAGAAGCATCTTCCAGAGGAGAACGATCTTTTGATATTTTTTCAAGACTTTTGAGAGAAAGAATTATATTTTTGGGAACAGAAATAGATGATGAGGTTGCAAACTCAATTGTTGCACAACTTCTTTTATTAGACAGCGAAAATTCCGAAAAGGACATTATGCTTTACATAAACAGCCCGGGTGGTGTTATAACTGCGGGTATGGCAATTTATGATACAATGCAGCTTATTAAATCAGATGTTTCAACAATATGTCTAGGCGACGCTGCTTCAATGGGCGCATTTCTTCTTTGCTCCGGGACAAAAGGCAAAAGAATGGCTCTGCCTAATGCAAGAGTAATGATTCACCAGCCTTTGGGCGGTGCTAAAGGTCAGGCTACAGACATTGAAATAGAAGCAAAAGAAATATTAAGAATGAAAGACATGTTGATTGAGATTATTGCAAAAAATTCCGGTCAACCTGTCGAAAAGGTAAAAGAAGACTGTGAACGTGATCACTTCTTAACAGCTCAACAAGCTTTAGAATATGGTCTTATAGATAAAGTTATAACAAAAAGCGAAAAATAATAATCTTAACAAATCTTAATAAAACGGTTAAAAACATGCAATTCCTTGAAGTTGCATGTTTTTATATTAATGTAAGGTTAAAAAAAGGTTAGTTATTAAAAATTAGGTAGGAGTGAAGAAAAATGTCTCCATTAGTTTTCGCATACCGAAAATTGCAACTGATTCATCAACGAAACGATTTACAATATCGTTTGTTGGAACTGACAAAAAAGTTATCTGATTTGCAGCAATACTCAGCAAATATAGGTGACGGTTCTGTATCAATGAATGATATGATGAATACACCTGGTTCAATGTTCGGTCGACAAATGATGTACATGCAATACGCTCATAACGGAGCATTAATGAGCGCGCAGCAGAATATGACAATGATGCAGCCTATGATTGCAATGCAAATGCAGCAAATGCCAAACCCGCAATATCAGGCAATGTATCAGCAATGGATATTCAAAAGTTTATATAATCAGGCGCGTGAAAATATGGGCAAACAAGAAAGTAAACTCTTGAATGAACAAGAAAAACAAATTCAGGCTGAAAAAGCTAAAATTGAAACCCAGTTAAAAATGATTGAACAGGAATATGAATCTGTCAAACAGGGTGAACAGGACGCTATTAAATTATTTAAACCTGAATATTAATAAAAGGATTTAATATAATTACCCCTATCCTTGACTAACCTTTCAAGGAGTTCGTTAAACGCGGACTCCTTTTTAACATGCAATAATTTCGTCAACTTTTCTATCAAATGCTTCTGAAGGTAATTTTTCAATAACAAGTTCAGCAGAAATAGGAATAATAGTTGTAATATCAGGATATTTAGAAAGAAAGCGATCGTAAAACCCTTTGCCATAACCCAATCTGTAACCGTACTTATCAGCCATTAACGCAGGAACAAATATCAAATCCAATACTTCAGGACTGACAGGACAAGAATCAGGTTCATAAACTCTAAATTTTGAAATTTTCAGCTCATCTCCTTTTTTAAAAGGACAAACCAACAAATCATCATTATAAACTTTAGGAAGATAAAAACTTTTTTTATCATCCATCAACGACAATAAATTTATTTCATATTTCATGGGATAAAAAATCATTACATTTTGAGCTTGATGATAAGTTTTATTTTGTCTTATTAAATCTACTATATTTTTACTGACATATGAAATATCAAGCCCTTTTCGTATAAGTTTTGCACGTGCTCTTAAGTCTGTTTTGTTATCCATAATTTTAGTATATAATAAAAATATGAATAACTTTTGCAATAATGACTTAATTAATCCTAATTGGGCAAAACACGGTTATATCCAGGTTTATACGGGGAACGGCAAAGGCAAAACAACAGCCTCGCTGGGACTTGCGATGAGGGCTTTGGGACGTTGCTGGAAAGTTTTGATTATAATGTTCACCAAGGGCGGGAATGATTACGGAGAACTTATATCTTTCAGAAATTTATCAGAACAAATTTCACAAAATCTCACAATTGTTCAGGCAGGTTTAGACAGAATAGTTTACTCTGATAATAAAAATAAAAATGACGAAGAAGAAATTAAAAAAGGCTGGGAGCTGGCAAAAAAAGCAATAAAAAATGACGAATACAATCTTATAATTCTGGATGAAGCAAATATTGCCATAGATTTAGGATTTATTGATGTTGACGAAGTTGTAGATGTTCTAAAAAACAAACCGGAAGAAATGGAAATTGTATTGACCGGAAGAAATGCCAACCAAAAAATCATTGATATAGCGCATCTTGTGTCTGAGATTAAGCCTGTCAAACATTACTGGGATACGGGAATCGCGGCCAGAAAAGGAATTGAATATTAGAGCCTATGCACTTCTGCGCATAAGATCTGATAATTTAACTTCTTTTGTTTCTTTTTTAATTTTCTTAACCGTTTGTTTCTTTTTGATATCTTCTTGCTTGAATTGAGATAATCCGACTTTCATATTAGAATTCTGATCGCTTATCATAAAAATATCTTTAAAAAATGCTATTAATTCTTTCATAAGTTTTCTCCTGAAACTATTATAACCTTATGTACTATATTTATATCATTCATTAAATCTATTTTCAACTCAAAAATCATTGTATTTTATGTTATATTGATGATATAAGAACTTGCGGAGCACAATTTGAACACTAATAACACACAAATTTTAAAAGACAAATATAATAAAGATTTTAATACAGCTTTAAATATACATGAAAATGAATATTCTCATGAAGATTTGATATCTTTTTTAAAAAACGGTTCTGTTGCAGAAAAACAAGCTGCTGTTCTAAAACTTGATTCGGTAAATACTAAAGAAGAAGCAAAAATTTTAATGTCAAATCTGACAGGCTGTGACGGTAAAATCAGAGAAGCTGTATCTTTCAGATTAAAAGAGTTTATCCCCGAACACCCTGAATTTTATGTACAGTTCTATGATACTATACTTGATTCTGTGATTGATATAAACGGTAATATTTGCAGAAACATACTTTATGCAATTAAGTATCTTAAAAATTACCCGGAATTCTATATCAATTTTTGCAAAAAATTGATAGCTGAAACGCAATTAATTATAAATAAGGTAAAATTATTTAATATACAGGACGGTAAATATACTATTAACAAAGAAGTTTTCAAACTCTACTGGTACCTTGAAACCATCAGCGAATTTTGGCGATTTATTGATAAACAGGATTTAAAGTCCATTATTGCAGAAACAGGGAAAATTTATGATTACACTATACGGGAAAAAACAGCAAAAATTCTTTCGCAAATTAATGATGACAAAGATTTGTTAAGAATTAAACAAGAATTAAAAAATGATGAAAACTATTATGTCAGGCGGTATTAATACTTTTTATATTAATTTTTGTTAAGGAGTTTATAACAAATATATACACTTTACGCAATTTTTAATGAATAATTTCCTTTATATATATACAAGGGGAATATACAAAGGGAAAAACAAAAAGGAGAACATTATGGCCAGAGTTTTAATATCAATGCCGGAAAGATTTTTAGACGAAATAGACAAAGTTGCAGGAAATGAAAATCGCACACGTTCAGAATTAATCAGAGAAGCTCTAAGAACATATATGTACAGAAATCAGATTAGAAATTCTCAAAAAGCTGTAAAAAATGCGGAAATTTTAGACGCACTGCTCGGTTAAAAAGTTTTCAAAGGGGAAAAAGAAATGGAAAATACAGAATATATTATGTCATCACTTGATGAATACTTTCAAATTTTAGACAGAGAAAACAAAAAACGTTCTGAACTTGTTGCAAAATCTCTGGTCAAATACTTACAACAAACTAAAGAAAAATCAAAATTTCAAAAATTACAGATAGCTAAATAAAAGTCAAGGTCATAGATTATTTTGGGAAAAGGTAAAAATTTTAGGGGAAAATCAATTAAACTGTAAACGGCTTACAAAATTTGTAAGCCGTTTTTGTA
>CALUPR010000108.1 GCA_944322705.1 Candidatus Gastranaerophilales bacterium | reverse complement strand
TTTTCTCTTCAAAACTTGTTTGAAACAGCTAAAGTATTTGCAAACTGCCCGATTCCGAAAGGCGACAGAGTAGCAATTATTACAAACTCAGGCGGTCCCGGAATTATGGCAACCGATGCTGTTTGTGAATACGGTATGCAGATGGCTAAAATTTCAGATGCTACAAAAGAAAAATTAAGAAGCTTCTTACCTTCTGCAGCATCCGTTAAAAACCCGATAGATATGATTGCATCAGCTCCTATCGAACACTATAAACAAACTCTTGAAACAGTTATAGCTGACGAAAACGTTGATATGATTATTACAATCTATCTTCCGTTCTTAGGCTTGAAAGATATTGATGTTGCACAGGCTTTAATGGAAATTAAAGCTAAAAATCCGCAAAAACCGATTATCGGCGTATTTATGACTAAGAATGAATTCTTCTCAAAACTTTCTGATATGAATGTTAATATGCCATTCTTTATGTACGCAGAACAGGCTGCTGACGGTTTGAACAGATTAAACCAGCAAAGACTCTGGATGGAAAGAGAAGAAGGCAAAATTCCATGCTACGACGTTGACAGAGCTAAAGTTGAAAAAATTATCAAAAGTGCACTCTCTGAAAACCGCGCACAATTAACAACTTTAGAATCAATTGATGTTCTTCAAGCTTACGGCATTAGAGCTTGTAAATACGGATTGGCGACAAATGAAGAAGAAGTTGTTGAACTCGGAAACTCAATCGGCTATCCGGTTGTAATGAAAATGACTTCAAAAACAACTTCTCACAAAACAGATGTTGGCGGCGTTGTTGTTAACATCAAATCAGAAGAACAATTGAGAAAAGAATACAAAGGACTACTTGAAAGACTTGAAGCTAAAGGATTGTTAGACGGTCTTGAAGGCGTAATCATTCAGGAAATGGTAAAAGGCAGCCGTGAAATGGTTTGCGGTATTGCAACAGATCCTCAATACGGTCCGATGATGATGTTTGGTCTTGGCGGTGTGTTCGTCGAAGTTATGAAAGACGTAACATTCAGAATTGCTCCTTTAACAGATGTTGATGCTATGGATATGATTAAATCCGTAAAAGCATACAAGCTTTTAGAAGGTGCAAGAGGCACAAAACCTGCCCAAATCGACCAAATTCAAGAAACCCTGTTGAGATTATCTCAATTAGTAAGCGATTTCAAATTCATTGATGAATTGGATATTAACCCGTTGTTAATCTCTGAAACAACAGGTGAAGGAATTGCAGTTGACGGTCGTATCAAAGTAAGATTGGAAGAAGCAAAAGAAGCGCTGAATATGTCATGTTCAGCTCAATGCTCACTCTGCCATTAATAATAAATCTCGAAAAAATACCGGCTATAAAGCCGGTATTTTTTTGTAAATTTTTCTTAAAGAACAAACAAAAATTTTTTTTATTGAATATTATAAATATAAGGGTTAAAGTAAAGGGGTATTATATGAGGATTTCAGCAATAAACTGTCAGATAAAACCTGCTTTTACAGGTGAAAATTCTACAAAACATAAATTAAAAAATGCAGCTGGAGCAGCAGCTATCGCACTTGCAGCAATGTCACCTTCCGCAGAAGCAGACGCCCAATTACTATATCCATACCCTGGATACAATTATGTTCAAACATCATATAACATAAATGTTCCTACGAGTTTTAAATACGGAGATGTCAGAAATCTCCAGCCAACCAAATCAAGAGAAGAAAGATTTTGGGAAATTGATAAAAACGGAAACGGTATAATGTCCGAAAATGAATTTGTTGCAACGGAAGTAAGGAATTGGAATGTACGTAACCCAATGAAGGCAACAAGCACAATGGTATACCAATGGCAAAGCCAGTTCAGACAACTATCCAGAACTTATAATCAAAACAATTCAAATCCTAATACAATTAATTTTAATGAATATAACAATATTATGGATGATTATGATGCGCAATTTGACGAAATCAACATAATTGCACCTGCAATTCCTTTATATCCGTACTTTTTCCCGCCTCCGCCACCGAGATACCATCACCCGCATCATCATCACCATCACCACCACAGATAATCTCTAAAAGAATTGACCATTACAGCTTTTAATGCTTTAATAAAAATATGAATTACATATTCTATTTTCTAATAGTAATTTCAATTATAGCAGGTGCAATAAACGGCAGACTCACAGATGTAGTTAATGCAATTTTATCAGGAGCAGAATTGTCTGTTAAAGTTGCATTTTCGCTTATAGGTATTATGGCATTCTGGCTTGGAATGATGAAAATTGCTGAAAAATCAGGGCTTGTTCAATTGATTGCGAAAATTATTAAACCTGTTACAAAACATCTTTTTAAAGAAGTTCCTGAAGAATCTCCGGCAATAGGCGATATCGCAATGAATTTCTCTGCTAATGCCCTTGGACTTGCAAATGCTGCAACTCCAATAGGTATTAAAGCAATGGAAGAATTACAAAAAATAAATCAAGATAAAAAATCAGCATCAAATGCTATGTGTATGCTTCTTGCAATGAATACAGCAGGATTTCAGCTAATCCCCGCAACAGTAATTGCTGTTTTGATAGGAATTGGGTATAAAAATCCTACTGAAATAATTGCTCCAACACTTTTAGTAACTTCAATAACTTTCTTGAGCGCAATAACACTTGCAAAAATATTTGAGAAATTCTGGAAACCGCAAAAGGAGAATGATTAATGTTTCAAACATTTATGAACATAATATCACTCTGGGCACTTCCTGCAATTCTTCTGTTAATCCTAACAATAGGACTATTTAAAAAAGTTCCGCTTTATGAAACATTCACAGAAGGCGCAAAAGACGGTTTTAAAGTTTCCGTAAACATTATTCCCTATCTTGTTGCAATTATTGTAGCAATTTCTATGCTTAGAGCATCCGGCATAATAGAAATGACAGGTCATATTCTTGCTCCAATACTAAATTGGTTTAATGTACCTGTTGATACTATCCCTATTATGATTGTAAGATCTTTGTCAGGTTCAGCAGCATTAGGAGTTTTCTCAGACATTGCACATACTCTCGGACCTGATGATTACGCAACAAAATTAGCTGCAATAATGGTCGGTTCTAGTGAAACCACATTCTATGTACTTGCAGTTTATTTTGGTGCCGTCGGAATTTCTAAACTGAGATATGCACTCATCGTAGGCTTAATTGCTGATTTTATAGGGATTGTTGCAGCAATCTCGGTCTGTAATTTGATGTTCTAAAATCAGTTTCAACCCAGCTTTGAGTACTGTTTGTAAATCTATGGTTTACAACTGCTTTTACAAGTACTGCATAGCTTATATCAATAAAATTAATCTTATTAATTCTCTCTATAACATATTCTTTTGCTCCGCAATTGTGACAAAAATGTTTTTCAGGAATAATTTTACCGTTTTTCAAAAAACCTTTTAGCTTAACACCACAACAAGAACACCTTATAAGATACCACTGATTTTCAATAAGCTCTCCACAATCAGGACAATAAGCATAATCAATATCCGGTCTAACTTTTATATGTTCACAAGTTTTATTAAGTTTAAACAACTCCAAAATCGTCATACTATTCATATAATCATTTTTTCAGAATAGTCAACACTTAAAATGCCTTAATTAAAAATATTTTTATACCGTTGTTTAAACGTTCAATTCTTTTAACATAAATCATGTCAGACCATTTAGTTAAAATTATAACAACCGCAGGAAGTCTATTTGTCATTTTTGCATAGTATAGTGATTGCCCGACACTTTCAGCCCACTTTTTTGCAAAATCAAATTCAATTGCATAATCTTTTGTTAAGCAATCAACTCTGGTCATATCCCATAAAACAGCTTCACGTCTGCCAAATTCAGAAGAACACCACTTCTCAACATAATAAGCTTCTTCTCTGTCTGAAGGCATTACCTGCGTTTCATACAAAGTTTTCGGTACATAATTTAGCCCCAAATAATAAACACCGGTAACTATAAGTAAAAATGTAATTCCAAAACTAATAATTCTTTTTTCAAACTTCCGCATAAAATAATTATACATAAACACAATAAAATAAAAAGTCTTTAACAAATAAATGTTAAAGACTTTTTAAAATTAGGCGCTGGCAACGAGCTATTTTCCCAGGCGGTGGCCCGCCAAGTATCTTCACCGATATGAGTCTTTACTAC
>CALUPR010000107.1 GCA_944322705.1 Candidatus Gastranaerophilales bacterium | reverse complement strand
AACAAAGCCGGCTATTGTCTGAGCGTAAAATTAATTAGACCCTGAAACAAGTTCAGGGTGACGTATGAGCGAGTTTAGCTGGCTTGGGTTGAGCAATTACAATTGATTAGTGAACGGAGTGACTGCCGGGAGCTTCTTTGCGGTACTTTCTTGTCGGTACAAGAAAGTACCAACAAGGTATCTTTAGCAGATTGTTTCGCTTCCCTTAACATAATTTATGTTATAAATACGCATTTTTTAAATGTTCTATTTTTATTTCAGGCTTCAGGGTAATCCCAATTACATCTATCCTGTAATCCTTGACTTTATTTTCTGACAGATAAAATTGAACGCCTTTTTTCAGGTTTTCAAACTTTGTTTTTGTAATAGACTCAAACGGAACGCCGAAGTTGTCGGTCTTGCGCGTTTTAACTTCTACAAATACAGTCGTATTTTTATACTGAGCAATAATATCCAGTTCGCAAAACCTTGAGTAATGCTTATTTCTTTCTAAAATTTTATACCCTTGCTTTTCTAAGTACCGGCATGCAAGATCTTCGCCTGCTGAGCCGAATTTTCTGTTATTCATTACTGCTTAATACTTCCTCTTGCAAATTTGTTTACATCCCCTAAAGTTAAAACATTATCAGGTTTAAAACTTTTGCTCCAACGCGCAGGGCAGATATCTATTCCGCCTCTGCGGGTGTAAAGTGCACAGACAAAGAGTTCATCTCCGCTGTCAAGCAAATCATAAAGCCTTTTGAAAATCATTTCGCAGCATTCTTCATGGAAATGGTATTCAGAGCGGAAAGAGCATAAATATTTTACCAAACTGTCCTCTAAAATGTGTTTTTTAGATTTGTAATAAAGAAACAAATCGCCGAAGTCAGGCTGATGCGTAACCCTGCAGTTTGAACGCAGTGAGTCAAATTTTAAATAATAGCTTTCTTCTTCATCTGTTTCAGTTGTTTGTAAAAGTTCGGGGGCTTCTTTGAATTTGTCGACTTTAAGAATTTTTTCATCAACAAAATCCATTATGTCATGAAAGTTTTTAAATATTTCTTTGCGCTCGGTACAGTTTTCAATAAAATTTGCTTCAATTTTTGTCTGTAGTTTTTCTCCCAAATCTTTTTCAATAATATTTTTGCAGATTTCAAGACATTCATTTACGGTTGTGCCAAATTTTGACATGTTGAATGAGTTTAAATAAAGCTTTAGCGATTTTGATTCAACAAGAAATTTGCTTTTGCAGTCGTATTTAAGCTTTAAAAGTCTTGTAACAGGAACTCCGTTTTGTGTCAGAGCAGAAAACTCGTATGCATGCCACACATCAAACCCGTCAAACGGCAGACTGTTATCATTTATATCGTATTGTTTCCGGTTTTCGCATCGTGGAATTGCAACAAGAAGCGACGGATTGTAATTCTCGCTCCCTTGAGATTTTTTGCCTAAATGTGTTGATGCAAGCTCGTCTGTTTTGTTCATAACAAAACCCTAGCAAAAAAAATACCATTTTGCAAAAAGTTTGTATTAAAAAATTCCCCTCATTGAAAATAAGAGGAATTTTGTTATTCCTTATGAAATATGTTTAATCCTTGAATGGTGGGTAGAGCGGCTACGCTCCTTCTTTAGTTTAGACCGGTTAAGTTCGTACAAACTCAGGTGTCGGGTGGAGCGGCTACGCTCCTAAGCGATATCTTCGTAAGCTGCCGGATTGTTAAACAGGTCGTAATTGATTTCGTTTTCGTTATCAGCAATAGCTGCAACTACAACTGCATCTGATGCTACGTTTACAAGTGTTCTCATCATATCTGTTATTCTTTCGATTGTAAACAGGAATGCAAAACCTGCTACGAGCTGTTCAGGACTTAATCCCATTCCGTTAAGGATTAGTGCGATTGTAATTAAGCCTGCACCCGGAATTCCTGCACATGTCGATGATGCTATCATTGCAAGCAGTGCAATTTCAATAATTAAGAACGGAGTCAGTGCAACACCGTATGCCTGTGCTAAAAATATAACAGCAACTGTCTGCAATAGGGCAGTTCCGTCCATATTCAATGTAGCCCCGAGAGGTAAAACAAAGCTTGAAATTTTATGGGAAATTCCGCGTTTTTCACAGCAGGCAATAGTTAAAGGCAGCGTAGCTGATGAACTTGCCGTTCCGAAAGCAACCATTAATGCTTCTGCTACTGCCGAATAAAGAACTACAATATTTACTTTTGAGAAGAATTTCAAAAACAGCGGATAAACTAAGCAAAGCTGCAGCATAAAACCGATAAATAATACAAGCAAGTATTTGGAAATGCTTGCAAAAATATCTATTCCAAAACTTGAAACAGCGCTTGCTGTCAGTGCAAACACACCTGGTGCCGCAAAAAACATAATCCAGTCTGTTATTTTCATTGTCGCTGCAAATACTGATTCAAAGAATGAAACAATAGGTCTGTTTACATCGCCGACTTTTGCCAGTGCAACTGCAAAGATTACCATAAATACAATAATCGGAACCATATCTCCTGATGCAAGTGAATGAATAGGATTATTAGGGATAAAACCTAAAAATATGTTCAAAATATTTCCCTGCTGTTGTTGTACAGCTGTAGCTACTGATGCCTGAACTTCACTTGCCGTATTTGCTGCAATATAGTGAGCCGCACCGACTCCGGGTTTGAAAATCAAAGCTAGTGCTGCACCTATTGCAACTGCGGCTGTAGTAATTATTCCGTAGTAGGCTATCATTTTTGTGCCGAATTTGCCTAACTGTCTGTTATCGCCTACACTTGTAATACCTATAATTATTGCGGATACAACCAATGGAATTACAACCATTTGTATTAATCTTATAAATACCTGTCCTATAAAAGTCAGGAGTGTTGAAACAAGCGGGTATTCATGCCCGTGTAAAAATATGCCGACTAAAATACCTAAAATGATTCCGGAAAAAATATGCCAGTTTCTTTTAATTCCAAGACCTAATGCAATAAGTATCTGCATGTGTAATTTCATATAATAACCTCTTTTAAAAATAGCTACCCATCAATTATAATACTTTTTGTTTAAAATTTCAAACATTTTGTATAAAAATCATAGAATTGAGGGAGAAATTACTTAACAAATAATCCCTCCAGAGTCAAAGAGGGATTATCAAAAGTTTATGTCGGGTTTATTTATTTTTATATTTGATTTAAATAATTTATTATTGCATCAGCAAAAGCTTTGCTCGACTGATAATTTTGTCCGGTAATTAAATTCCCGTCCTCAACAATATTTATTTTTCCGGATGATTCTTTTACAAAAACTGCTCCTGCATCTTTTAATTCGTCTTCAAGCATGAAAGGAACAAGGTTATTCATTTTTGCTTCGGTTTCTTCTTCATTTGTAAAGCAAGTAAGTTTTTTGCCGTTTACAAACGGAATTCCGTTAATTTTTGCCGACAAAAGACCTGCAGGACCATGGCATATAGCTGCTATGAGTTTTTTGTGAATGCTGTAATCTTCAATAATTTTTCCCAGATTTTCGTCTTTGTATAAATCAAGAATCGGTCCATGTCCTCCCAGTAAAACAAGTGCGTCAAATTCTGTAAAATCAACTGTATTTATTGGAACAGTATCATTAAGAGCTTTTTTAGCATCATGCCATTCAATATCTTCATACAGGTTTTCGCTTCTGGGATCAAGCGGTGCTGCTCCGCCTTTTGGGGAAGCTGTAGTGACTTCATACCCCTGTTTTATAAACGCTTTATAAGGTAGTGCAAATTCTTCAAACCACACGCCTGTTTTGTGGTGTTCATCAAAACTGTCAGCACTTGTTACCACCATAAGAATTTTTTTCCTGCGGTTAGTTGAACATATCTCACAGACTTCAACATCAACAATTTCTTCAATTTCATTATTATTAAACATTTTTACCTCCTTTTTAAGAAAGTAAAACCATAATGAATAAATTTGACATCCGTAAGAAGTATAAAAATATTTGATAGTTTGAAATTAAAAAATCGGGATGACAAGATTCGAACTTGCGACCCCCGCGACCCGAACACGGTGCGCTACCAGACTGCGCTACATCCCGATAATATTTTTAAATTGCTATTCTGTATTTTAATGTGCTGCGTAATTTTATCAGAGAAATAGCAGAATAGCAAGGCGCTACCATTACCTCTCGCAAACGATACTTAATCGTTTGCTCGGCAGAGTGCTAA
>CALUPR010000106.1 GCA_944322705.1 Candidatus Gastranaerophilales bacterium | reverse complement strand
ATACTTTTGCTCATCAGCATCGTAAACGGTATATCTGTCTTTTAAATTTTCGCCCTCTTCCATTTTCATATTCATTATTGCCTGGCTAAAAATTGAATAAGCAGTTTTAAAACCTGTTTCAAGCTGTTTATTTTTTGTTTTATTTATCAATGTCGGCATTGTCATTGCGGCTACAACACCAATTATGCCGAGGGTGATTAAAACCTCTGCCAAGGTGAATGCTACTCGACGGGTATTGTTGGAATGGACCACGTGCGTAGCACCTTCTGCAAGAGTAAAGGCGGCTCGACGTGTATTGCCAAAATGGGCTACGTGCGTAGCACCTTCTGCTAAAGTAAAGGCTGCTTTGTGTTTTAGTAAAGAGTGAAGAGTGAAGGGTGAAGCGAATATTTCTTCCTTCTCCCCTGTGTGGGAGAAGGTGGTACGAAGTACCAGATGAGGGGTGCACCCGACACATTGCACCCACTCTCCCGAGAGAGGGAAAATTTTTACGATATTAGCTTCGCTTCTTTGCCTCTTGGCATCTTTACATCTTAATCCGCCAGCTTCTCTGCCTCCGGCAGAGCTTACAGTGCCCCCCCCCCGAAAGCATAGCCAATTGACCCGGCACATAGAAGTTCTAATAAACCTTTAAGTTCTTGTAATCTTTTCATTCTCAACTCCTGTCTTTATGTACAACATTTTTATTATAACATTATATAATATAAAATACAAGATTTATTAAAAAATCCGCAACAAGCATATAGACAGTTGACAATATAGCCGCCTGAGTAGTGGAAACTCCGACTTCTTTTGCCCCGCCTCTTGTTTCATAACCCTGAGTCGCACAGACTAAAGAAATCAAAACTCCAAAAACAGATGCTTTTAAAAGACTGATATAAATATCTCGCGTTGATATCCACAGCCACGCAGAATTCATATACCTTGCGGGATGTAAATCAATAGTAGCCTGTGCTACAAACATTCCGCCTACAATACCTACAAACTCCGCAAGTAAAACAACCATAGGAACAGTAATTGCAGAAGCCAAAATTCTCGGCGTAAAATAATAGCCTACAGGATCTACTTTCAAAGTTTTCATAGCATCAACCTGACTTGTTACCTGCATATTAGCTATTTCTGCAGAAATCGCAGTACCCGCTCTTGCGCCTATTGCAAGAGCCACAAAACCAGGAGCAATTTCCCTTATCATAACGATTGCAATCGTACCACCTATATATGTATCAGCTCCGCTCATTAAAAACTGCTTTGCAACCTGAATTGTAATAACTGCTGCAGCTATAAATGCTATTATTAAAGAAATCGGAAGAGAGTCATAACTGATTGCGGCAGCCTGAGAAAGAACAGCTGAAAATCTAACCTGAAACAGGTATTTTATGCTCCTTATTAAATTTTGAACACATAAACCTAAAAATTCTATCAAAAGAATTACCTCAACCGTATTTCCAATTCCTTCGCCGCTTAAATTAAATACTGCCCTCTCCTCATAGAAGGCGAGGGCAGACAAATTATATTAATAAACAGGCATACACCATTTTTTATATTTTGGTACTCTGCCTTTAACAACATCAAAATAAAGTTTTTGAAGATCTTTAGAAATCGGACCGACATTGCCGTCACCGAGTTTTCTGTTATCAATGCTGACAATCGGGCTGATTTGAGCACCTGTTCCGCAATAAAAAGCTTCATCAGATATATAAAGCTCAGTTCTGTCAATAGCACGTTCTTCAGTTTCTATGCCAAGGACATCTCTTGCCAGTTCAATAATCGTATTTCTAGTAACACCTACCAGAATATTGTCAGTTTTCATTGTAGTGACAAGTTTACCGTTTTGAACAAGGAACAAATTCATTGCAGAACCTTCAGTCACCTGTCCTGCTTCATCCAGAACAACCGCATCATCAAATCCCATATTATGCGCATCCGTTTTAATCAAAGCGGCATTCGCATAAGAGCCTGCAACCTTTGCACGCGGAGGGATAGCATTATCACTGTTTCTTCTCCAGCTTGAAACACAAACTCTTAAACCTTTTGAAGTATCAATATAATCTCCCATTTTATTTGTAATTAAGGCATAAGAATCTTTATTATCATATAAGCCCGGACCGACTTTTTGAGCTGATTTATAAAGTGTCGGACGCATATAACAGTCTTCTTTATAATTGTTTTTAGCTAAAAGTTTTTTCGTAATTTCACAATGTTCTTCAACAGTATAAGGGCTTTCCATACACATAATTTTTGCACTTCTTAAAAGCCTTTCATAGTGTTCCGGAACTCTGAATGCATAAAGTTGTTTTTCTTCTTCATTCCAGTAAGCTCTAATACCTTCAAATACTGCTGTTCCGTAAAGGAAAGCATGTGTGCGGACAGGAATCATAGCTTTTGAAGCTTCAACATATTCTCCGTCCATAAAATAAAACTCTGTCATAATTCCTCCTTAGTTTTATACAAACTACTATACCACGAAAGAAAATAAACAGAGTTAAATTTTATAAAAATTTACTTATTCGCTAAAAGCAAAATGCCTTTTATTTATCAACGGCTTATCGTCAAGTTTTGCCGTCTCAATAAACTTTTTCGCATCATTAACAGGTATAGCAAAGCCAATACCGATATTTGAAATATTATTATCAGGGTTGTATATAGACTGTGATATACCTATAACCTCTCCACGTGAATTCAAAAGCGGACCGCCGGAACAACCCGGATTTATCGCTGCATCTGTCTGAATACGACCTTTGGCATAATCTATTCTTGATACAATACCGGATGTAAGGGTTCCTGCAAAACCAAAAGGATTTCCGATAGCAAGAACTTTTTGACCTACTTTAACATCTTCTGAATTCCCGAAAGCAATTGTTTTCATAGATTTTTGGGGATGAATTTTTAATAAAGCCAAATCTTTATTTTTGCCCATTTTAGCAATAACATCACCTTTATACACTTTCCCGTCATATGTTGTTACATCAATATCTTTAGCATCTTCAATAACATGCGAACCTGTTAAAATAACCCCGTCCGAGCGTATTATACAGCCAGTTCCTGCAGAAAATCCGTCATCAAGATTAGCATCAATAGCAACAATTGCAGGATTGATTTTTTCATAAACACTTATATTAACAAGTTCATCAGGCGAATAATCCTGTGCTTGAACAGGCAGACATATAAAAAAAGAAAAAAAACAAATTTGAAATATTTTTTTTATCATATTTAATCCCCTTTGTTCTATCATTATTTTATCTTTCAGCATTTATTCAACAGCCTTAAAAAAATTTTTAGGGTTAGTTATTGTAATTATTACAATTTTAATGTATAATTCAGAAAAAAAGTTAATTATAATAAGAAAGGAATTTAAAATGAGCAGAATTGATTTATTCAAACAGCATTTAACAGAAAAAAGAGCTGTAAAAATTATCGCAGGTATTGATAATTTTGATATCGAAAATATTAAAAAAGTAGTTTCTTCAGCAGAAAAAGCAGGAGCTTCAGCAGTTGATATTTCTGCTAAACCTGAAATTATTTCTGAAATCAGAGAAATGACTGACATGCCTATTTTTGTATCTTCAATTGTTCCGTCAGAATTGGCTAAAGCAGTTGAACTCGGTGCTGACGCTATTGAACTCGGCAACTTTGATGTTCTTTACAAAAAAGGAATGTCTTTCTCTGCAGAACAGGTTTTATCGCTTGTTAACGAAACATTGAACCTTCTTGGCGATACAAGAACATTCTTCTGTGTAACAATCCCCGGAGAATTAGCTATTGCAGATCAGATTGAACTTGCAAGAAAATTGGAAACAATGGGTATTGATTTAATCCAGACAGAAGGTCACTTCTCATCTTCTCATATTTCCGAAGGTGCAAGAGGATTAATGGAAAGAGCAGAATTAACAATTTCTAACACAATTGAACTTTCCAGAAACATTGACCTTCCGATTATGACAGCAACAGCTATCAACCCGACAACAGCTCCGTTTGCATTTGCAGCAGGCGCTTCAGCTATCGGATGCGGATCTTGCATAAACAAACTTGATTCAGAACTTTCAATGATCGCTACAGCAACAAACCTTGTTGAAATAGCTTCAAGAAATGCTTTGAAAGTTGTAGAACTTGTTTAATATCAATAATAAATAAATAAATAAATAAATATAAAAACTCCTGAAAATTCAGGAGTTTTTATATT
>CALUPR010000105.1 GCA_944322705.1 Candidatus Gastranaerophilales bacterium | reverse complement strand
GACATGTGCCCGACTATTGCTTCTGTTGCAAGTGATTTTATAACAACACGTTTATGCAAATTGTCAGGGAAAACATGTATTAATGCTCTTTCAATGATAGGTTGAGCCAAAAGTGCGGACATATCTTCATGTCCCTGTCTGCCTATCATCATTCCTAAATCGTGCATCAATCCTGAGAGAATTACTGCACACATGCTGTCTTCAAATGTTCCTATATCTTCTGTTTCGAGTGAAGTTTTAATTTGAGAATCTTTTAAGAGGTTAAGCATTTTTATAGCATTACTGACTACCTGACGCATATGCACAGGTCCATGGTCATTATAGCCTAGTCTTTTAATGGAAACATTGTTCGCATAGTCCTGCATTTCCTGAAGTTCTTCATCCGCAAACAAATAATTTACCAGTTTTGTGCAATCAGGGAGATTTTCTAATCTTTTTAAAATTTTTGATTCAAGTGAAACTTCTTTAATTGATTTCATATATGTAAACCCCATTTCTATTTACATAATAATGAAATAAATTTATAAAATCAAGAATAAGCATGATTTGTTTTATAAACTTTGTAAAAATTTATATACTTTACTGGCAAAAAATTTTTTGTTAGAATTTTATTCTTAATAGAAGGATATTTAAAGGAGGTTATATGTTAGGAATAAAGTCTATTAACACAGGATTAGGAATAACAACACGTTATTTTAATATTAATTTATCAAAAGCCGAAAAAGTCATGCCTCAGGCATTGGACGAATTTGTGAAAAGAGCCAATAAGAATGGACAATTTTTAAGCTGGGTGGATTTACCTGAGCAGCAGCTAAAAAGAGTTGATCAAATTTATGATATGGCAGCAAAGTTAAAAAAACAGACAGATGCAAAATTCTTAAGCGTATTTGGTATTGGCGGTTCAAAGCATACTGTTGAGCATATGTTAGGAATAAACGGATTGAATATAAATAAAGACAAGATATTGTTTTTTTCTGATATTGACTCTGTCAGTTTGAATAGATTTTTGCAAAGAATTGATAATGATGTAACAAAATCAAACTTTTTAATAGCTTCAAAATCTGGATCAACTTTTGAAACTAAAGATGGATTTTTAAAAGTAAAGCAGCTGCTAAAAAATTCTTATTTAAATAAAGGAATGAATGAAAAACAGGCAGAAGAACTTACTGCAAAACATTTTATAGCAGTAACGGACAAGAATCCGGCAGCCAGTGAATTAAGAAAAACTTCTGATATGGAAAATTGGATAGGAAAGTTATTTATTCATGATGATGTTGGCGGAAGATTTTCAGCACTTGATGATCATGCCTTATTTACACTTGCCTATGCAGGTATGAAAAAGTCTGATATGATTGAAATGTTGAAGGGTGCGCAGAAAATGTCAAAAATTGCGCAAATTCCTGATATAAAGACAAATGATCCGTTTGTTCAGGCTGCATTTTGGATAACTTCTAAATTAAACGGGATAAAAAGTTCCGTTCATCAATATTTAGGTTCAATGTTTGAGGATACGGTTAACTGGCATTCTCAAATGCAAAACGAATCTGTTAAAAATACTCTAAAACAAATAGCAAAAGTGCCTGATGCAATGCATCACAGTGCTGAAGCTCATTTTAATCCCGTAAATAAATACGCTTATGCTTTAACCTCTCCGGTTGATCGCGGTATTGCAATGGAAAATACGTTAGGATATGTTAATGCATTAAATAAATCATATTCAAATGCAGGTCCGTTTTTCAATGAATCTGTTGAAACATTATCTTTAGGTTTAAAACCTGAAACAGCGGGTGCTTTAACCCAGTCCAGAGCTTTTTCAACAGTTTATCAGGAAATTATAGAAAAAACATTGAAAAAAGAGCAATTACCGGATGTTTTAGACAGCGTACTTCAACCGCATGTTGAGGTTTATAAGAAAAATTTAAAACCACAGCCTGGAGAGCCTGACATTGTTGTGGCTGGACGATTTTCAAAAAATGCATAAATGCTATATTAAGGAATGTTAAAAAATAACGGTATATTGAAAAATACTTATAAAAATATTGTTATAATAATAGTATGAATAATTGAAAGGAGTTTATATGCCGACTACAGGAGCAGATGGAAACAGCCAGAACAACAACTATAGTGTAAGTGTTAAATATCAAATACGTAAAGGTGATACTTTAGTAACAATTTCAAAAGCGTCTGGAATTCCGGTTCCCATACTGGCAAAAGATAATAATATAAAAGATGCTAATAAAATAAATGAAGGAGAAACAATTTTTTTACGTTACCATCCTGCGGATTGGGAAGCTTTCAACAGTCCTGAGATGAATGAAATGTTTCCTAATATGAATGATCAAGCCCGATATTTTGATCAAATTGATGCGGAAGAAACCGCTCGTTATAATAAAATTGCTCAAGAGGGTGCACAGCAGTATGTTAAACATCTTAATACAAAAGGATAGATTAACAATTTAAAATAATTAAAAAGGTCAGAATTTACTTCTGACCTTTTTATTATATATAATTTTATTAATAATTGTAAATGAACAGTTAGTTTGATTTCTTTTAACAGACAGTTTGATTTTTTTAGGCAACATGAAATATCAAATTTTTATTAGTTTATATTAATATGCTCTCTAAGAAGTGGTAAGTTATAATGATTGATTTAACATTTGAACTCAAAGAAATAAAAGTAATCTCAAAAGAGGGTAAAATAAAAGACACAATGAAAGCACGGCTTAAAGCCGGCAAACTTGATTTGAGTGAACGTTACACAAAAGCCGCACAACGTGCAATTATGCAGGCATTAGAAAAAGCCGACAACCGCCATGTTATCCGTGATGCGAATAAAGAAGTTACGGTTAAACTGAAAAAACAGGCAATTTATCTCCTGAATTTAAAGAATTGTGGGATAAAATTAAACAAAAAACCACATACAGAGTAAATATTGAACTGACACTCTGATAAAGAACTGTGTAAAAGAATTACGATAAGTGCCGCCGATTCCAAAGGCTAAACTATTAACTTCAACTGCTGAAATTGAAATTGAAAATGCAGGAATTTACTCAACAGAAAAACACACGCAAACTACAGATTTAGAAAATACTTATAGTTATTTACCTGATATTTTGCGTTTGATAGCTTCTGCAACCTTATTAAAGCCTTCAACAATTATAAAGATTTTATAACAAAGCGGGAGAGAACAGGATTTTATGAATAACCCGCAGTTATTCTATGAAAAGCCCTTGAAATAATTTCACGAAACCGCCACAGTTTGGCGATTGACGGCATAAAATATGTCAAACTTGCGGGAGAGGAATATTACGTTCAGGAAATTTTGACAGTACCGAACTTCTTGCAAATCTTGACCGAAATGCTGTTCAGGTAGAACACAGCGTTTATTATTATTTAATTCACGATAGCGGAGTTGAGAGCAGATTCGCAAAATCTCTTGATGAAGCTCCTGATGTAAAAATGTTTTTCAAAATCCATCCAAGATTTAAAATCAAAACCCCAATAGGAAGTTATAATCCTGATTGGGCGGTGTTCTTGGAAAAAGACGGTGAGCAAAAACTTTATTTTGTACTTGAAACAAAAGGTACAACAAGCCTGTTTGATTTGAGAAGTCCTGAAAGATTAAAAATTCATTGCGGTAAAGAACACTTTAACGCACTCGCAGACGGCATTCAAATCTCGGAAGAACCGGTTAAGGATTGGAAAGAGTTTAAAGTTAGAATTTGAGCACTTTTTACGAACATGAATTTTTGTAAATTATTTGTTCTTCTTTTTAAGAATAATGGCAAATTTATTCTTTATGAGGTTTAATCTATAAAAGAGGAAATTATGAAGATTAATCAAGTATATTATCAAACATATAATTACAGCGCAACACAAAATCAACAACAAAAGTTAAATAATCTTAATTCTAATTATGCATATAAATATATTCAAAAGGATGCTTTTATGTTTACTGGTTCAGCTAATATGTTGGACAAGGCTAAAAACTTGGGTAAAAAGATTGTAGATAAAACTAAAGAAACTTTTTCTGATTTCTCATCACTTTTTACAAATCCAAATATTGAACTCTCTAAAGAAGAGGAAACATTTATTAATAGTTATTTTAGGAAAGAAGCCGAGATTAAAGCTGAATATGACAAGAAAATAGCAGCGATAAAAGATGGTTTTTGGGATCACTGGACAAATGGCTCTGAAAAAGAACGGCAAAAATTACGTGAAGAAAAAAAGAAAGCATTAAAAGTTGCATATGCATATCAAGATTTATTTGAACAGAGGGAACAAGAGGCAATTGCTAACAAAAATAAATTTGC
>CALUPR010000104.1 GCA_944322705.1 Candidatus Gastranaerophilales bacterium | reverse complement strand
GGGGGGGGGGCAATTGTCAGCTTCTTAATTCTTTCCATAATAAAAACTCCTCTTAATTTCCTTCAATACATTTATTATTTACGATTTTTTAGATTTTGTCAATTCTTTTACCAGTTTATTCTATTTTATTTTAAAGATTTTATGCTATAATTTTTTTTACTAAGGAGAAAAATTATGACTCTAAGAAACGAACGTGTCAGAAAAGAATTAATGAGAGATATCTCTGATATTTTGCGTAAGGAAGTCAGAGGACTTGCAGGAGTTGTATCTGTTGTTGATGTAGAAGTTTCTCATGACAATTCTTTTGCAAAGGTTATATATAGTGTTCTGGGCTCAGAAGAGCAAATTGAAAAAACAAAAGAAATTATAGAAAAAAGCACCCCGAAAATCCGCTATGAAGTGGGTAAACGTATTAGACTAAGATTAACTCCGGAATTAAAATTTGTTTACACTGATTCATTTGAGAAAGGTTCCAGAGTAAGCGAAATTATAGATAAAATTTCCCGCGGGGAGATTTAACCCTTATGATGGGATTTTTGAATATTTATAAACCCAAAGGCATGACTTCTCATGATGTTGTTGCAAAACTTCGCCGTATTACCAAAATTAAACAGATTGGACATACCGGCACGCTTGATCCTTTTGCAGAAGGTGTTTTGCCGATTTGTATCGGAAAGGCAACACGTCTGATTGAATACTTGTCAGATGATAAAGAATATCTCGCAACAATTCAATTCGGCGCTTCAACAACAACTTATGATCTTGACGGTGAAAAAATATTTGTTTCTGACAAAAAAATCAATGCATTTGATATTGAAAATGCTTTGAAAAATTTTCAAGGTGAAATCTCTCAAATTCCTCCGCTTTATTCTGCTATAAAGGTTAAAGGTAAAAAACTGTATGAGTATGCAAGAAAAGGCGAAAAAATTGAAATTCAGCCAAGAAAGGTTACTATATATAAAATTAAATTGAAGAGTTTTGATGAAGATTTACAGCAGGCGCAAATCCTTGTTAGCTGCTCAAAAGGTACTTATATCCGCTCAATTGCAAATGATTTAGGTGTACAACTCGGCTGCGGAGGATATCTTACTCAACTTGTCAGAACTATAGCAGGTGATTTCAAAGTTGAAGATTCTGTTGAACTGAAAGATGATATTAATATTTCGGATAATTTAATTAATCCGGTTGATAAACTAAATTATCCGAAATATATTGTAAATGATAGCGAATTTGAAAAAATTCGTCATGGAATGTCAATAAAGAATGAAAACTTTAGGCATGGAACTAAAGTTATTTTGATTTATAATGAAAATGAAATCTGTGCTGTCGGTGAGGCAGATAACGATAAGATTATGTTGAAGAAAGTGTTTGTATAATGAAAAAGATTATTCTTACAATATTATTATTAGCTGCGGGGCAGATGACTTTGGCGTCATGCGATGCATTAAATTGTACTGCACCTTATGATTTGACATCAGGTTTTTCAAGATTTTTTAGTCACGTTACGGGACAAAATTTTATTGCCTCAAAAGTAGGGGAAAGTATTACTAAAAGAGCAATAAAAAAAGAAATAACGGATGGTAAAATTAATGTTAATTTAAAATCTTTCAGCACCCGTGATTTAAAAGCAGGCAGATTTAAGTCACTTGAAATTACCGG
The DNA here is from genome assembly GCA_944322705.1 of Candidatus Gastranaerophilales bacterium. Taxonomy (GTDB): domain Bacteria; phylum Cyanobacteriota; class Vampirovibrionia; order Gastranaerophilales; family Gastranaerophilaceae; genus Stercorousia. The sequence continues at coordinate 2,683 of CALUPR010000104.1, read as the reverse complement.
AAAAAATATTATTGCAGACGGAATATATATTTCATATTTTAACACTAAAACTCTTTGTGATTTTAATTATGTTGTTCAGGACAATAACGGAGATGTTATAGTAAAAGAAGATGTTCCTGTTTCGGCAAATGTAATTATTACGGAAGATGATTTGAACAATACCATGAATTCTTCTGATTATAAGCGCATGCTGGCTGATATCAATATGATAGGCGGAACTTTGAATTTGTTTCAAATAGTTTCGACTTCTGTTAAGCTTAAAAACGGTAAGATGTATTATGTAATGAAATATGCGCTTCCATTTGTCAGAAAGCCGCAAGAAATTGTTATAAGTGCTGATTTATGTATTAATAATGGAAGGATAATTCTCGCAAATACAAATTTTGTTAACGACAATCTTGCTTTAGACGTACATAATTTTTCAAGAATATTGAATTATATTAACCCACTTGATTTTTCTGCTAAAATACTGGAAAATAAAAATGCAAGATTTAATATTCAAAATGTAAAAATTTCAAACGGTGAAATTGCAATAAACGGAAGGGTTACCGTTTTAAAAGATAAGGAATAAAAGATTATGCGTAATAACGAGAGAGTATTTTTATTTATAACGGGTGTAATAATGGTTGCTGTTTGTTGTATTTTGGGATTGAGAATGTTTTATCATAATGATGAAAGTATTTCAGGTCCTCTGACACCTGTTCCCGAAACTCAAACTCCGCCGCAAGAACAAGAACCTGTTGAAAAACCTGTTGAAAAAGTGTATGTAAATGTTTTCTTTATCGGTCAGAATGCAAATAAAGAAGAAGTTTATAAAGCAGTTAACAGAGAATATGACAAAGATGTTGACGGTACAAAAATTAAATTTGCCATTCAGGCATTAATCGCAGGACCGAAACCTGATGAAAAAGCAAAAGGTGTGTATTCCGAAATTCCTGCGGGTACAAGATTAATTTCTATTAATGAATCTGCTGATAAGGTTATAATAAATCTTAGCGGTGACTTTGAAAACGGTGGCGGTACAGACAGTTTATATAAAAGAATTTATCAAATTATTAAAACCGCAAAACAAAATACTACAAAACCTGTTTATCTTTATATAGAAGGTGAAAAAGCTGATGTAATAGGCGGTGAAGGCATCATGATAACACAGCCTTTAAACGATAATTCTCTGGACGGATAAATGAACACAAAAGATATAGACTATTACCTCAATTTAAATTGGACTCTGATACAAGGAGAGGATTTCGATTTTGACGGTAATCCTTACCATTATATAGAAATAAAAGAAATTCCCAGTTTTCTTTTTTGCGCAAAAACTTCCGAAAAAGCCTTAGCAGGTTATAAACCGCAATTAAAATGGACACTGCAGGTAATGCTGGAACGCGGCATTCATATTACTGAACCCGGAGAAGACGATAATGAACCTGACTGGGAGCGTTTGTGCCCTTAATTTTTGTTATATACTTCTGCGTATTTTGGGTTAACAGCCAGCCATTTAAATGCCTGTTCATCTGTTTCGGGAATATCAATTACAAATGTCCCGCCGTATCGCCCGCGAGAAAATGCTAAATATCCTTCTTTTGCAAGATTATGGAAAGCTTTTCTTATTGTATTGGGACTTAGGTCAAGTTGTTTTGATAGTTCTATTATTGAAGGTAACTTTGAACCTATTTCATAGTTTTCTGCAATAAGTTTTTTGATATGGTTTTGCGTTTTTTCATAATAATAAAAAGCAGTGTCAGGTGCAGGTGCAAAAATTGATGTTTCTTTTTTTATAGGTATATTTTTATCGTCAGGCATTTTTACAACAGTTGTGCCGTAACGCCCTCTGCGTGCAAGTAAAATTCCTTCGTCAATAAGAATTTTCAATGCATCATGGATTGTTTTTATGCTTACTGACAATTGTTTTGACAGTGCTTCATGAGCAGGAAGCCTGTCCCCTGTTTTTAAATTTTCTGTAATATAATCTTTTAAATCTTTTTCAACTTTTTTTACGAGAGAAATATTTTCTTCGGCAATATCATCAAGTGAAAAATCAATTGATTTAACGATCCAGCCGTTTTCATTTGAATTTTTAAATTTGTGCTCAAGAATATTAACAGTTGAAAGATATTCAAGTGCCAGTCTTGTCGTATTTGCAGAACAGCCGATATGTGATGAAATATTTCTTGAGGACGGGAGTGTTTGACCTATTTCAAATTTATTTTCAATAATATATTTTTTTATGGCGGAAATAGCTATTTCACGTTTTGAGGTAAGTTTACGGATGGAATTTTCTTTTTTGCTTCTGTCGCGAATAATTGTTCCGATGCATTGTTTTGATTCTACATACCCAAAATCTTCAATATATCTGAGTGCATTTTGAATTGTACCTATGCTTACACCTAAAAGATATGCGAGTTCCGGTTTTGAAGGCAATAAAAAGTTCGGTTGAATATTTCTGTCGCTGTCAATCCAGCTCATAAGCCATTTAGCAATTGTAATTGCTTTTGACTCTGAAATATTTTTTAAATCCGGCAGTTGAAAATTTATATCGCTGACTTTAATCTGGTGCAGATCAGATTTCTGCGGGAGAATATAATTATATTTTTTCATACACACATATCCTTTTATATAATAATATACTATTTATAAAAAAACATCAATATTTTTTTTGCTAGTTTATGAAGACAAATTTACA
>CALUPR010000103.1 GCA_944322705.1 Candidatus Gastranaerophilales bacterium | reverse complement strand
CCAAGGTGAATGCTACTCGACGGGTATTGTTGGAATGGACCACGTGCGTAGCACCTTCTGCAAGAGTAAAGGCGGCTTTGCGTTTTAGTGAAGAGTGAAGAGTGAAGTGTGAAGCGACTATTTCTTCCTTCTCCCCTGTGTGGGAGAAGGTGGTACGAAGTACCGGATGAGGGGTGCACCCGACACATTGCACTCCCTCTCCCGAGAGAGGGTAAATTTTTACGATACTAGCTTCGCTTCTTTGCCTCTTGGCATCTTTGCATCTTAATCCGTCAGCTTCTCTGCCTCCGGCGGAGCTTACAGTGCCCCCCCCCCGCAAGTATAGCCGATTGACACGTCACATTGAAGTCCTAATAAACCTTTAAGCTCTTGTAATCTTTTCATTCTCAACTCCTGTTTGTACTAATACAACATTTTTATTTTAACATATATTTAAAATTTTATCAATACACAAAACCTGCTTGATAAACAAGCAGGTTTTTAAATTATATAAAATCAGGCAAATTTAATATAATATTTCTTGCCGAACAAGAATTTGATTTATGAAAGTGCCATTAAAGCTTTCACAGATCTGGCATTATCTCTGACTTCTTCATCTGAATGCATATTAACAGTGTCTTCAAGAATTTTAATAGCTTCAGATTTGTCATTTAAAGATAACAATTCATTAATTGTGCTCATAGCTACAACAGTAGACATATCATTAATACCTTTACCTTTATTGGTAATTACGATTTTCAAAGAATCATGAACATTTTTCTTAACTAGAGCACGTGATGTCAATTCTCTAATAGCATCAACTTTAGAATTTGTACCTACATCTTCAAGAATAGAAATTGATTCAGGGTTTTCATTCATTCCCAAACCTTCTATAATATTAGTCACATTTTTTACAATTTTTTTATCAGTCATTTCTTAATCCTCCCTAACTAAACTGCAGCTTCCCAAGCAGCAACATTATCAACCATCAATTGTCTTGCCGCTGTCATATCATCCATTTTAGCAACAGATTTTGCTGTAATACCTGTTGAAATTAAATCTGTCACAGAAGTACCTAATGCATCTTTTACAGAATTGTAAATAGAAACTGCTTTTTCTTTAGCGGGAGCAAAAGAAATTTCAATTCCATTAAGCTTATTCCAACCATTAACAACATTTTCTTTCATTCTATTACCGAATGCTGCAACAGAGTTAATGATATTCTGGAACTTTTCACCTATTCCAGAAATTGATCCTACTAAAGCACTTGCTTTAAGCTTACCTGTAAAACTGGGCTGATCATTTTTCTTTGTTGATGATTCAAACACATCTGCAGTTAAAACATTTCCTTTAAAAGAAGATGCTGCAAACGGATTTGATGAATTTCTGTGAGTTGTTGATTCATGTCTGCTTGTATTAAACAAACGTTCACGAATTGCAGGGATTGATAAATTTGCCATAATTAATATCCTTTCGTATAACTTTATCGACTTAATAAGGATATCATCATAATTTTTATAATTGCTCAACCTTTTGGTGTATTCTTGTTTGAATTTCTTATACTTTAGTTGTAAAATAATGCTGTTATGGGATATGAAAATTTAGATAAATTAATAGAAACCGTAAGGGTTTTACGCTCTCCTGAAGGCTGTGAATGGGATCGGGCTCAAACACACAAAACTTTGCGTCCGAACATGCTTGAAGAAGCTTATGAAGCTGTTGATGCCATGGACTCAGGCGATATGAAACATTTAAAAGAAGAACTGGGAGATGTGCTGCTTCAGGTGCTTCTGCACTCTCAAATTGCAGATGATGAAGGAGAATTTAATCTCGACGATGTTGCAAAAGGCTTGAATGAAAAACTTATTCACCGCCATCCGCATGTTTTTGGCACAACTAAAGTAAATTCAACACAGGATATAATTGATAACTGGGATAAACTAAAAAAAGAAGAAAAACCGCACAGAAAATCTGCAATGGACGGTATTTCCAAATCCCAATCAGCGTTGATGAGTGCGCAAAAAATCAGCAAACGTGCGGTCAAAAAAGGATTTGAATGGCCTGATGAATCGACTCTTTATGAGTGTATCCGCTCGGAATTTGAGGAATTTAAAGAAGCAATAACCGAAAATAATTCCGAACATGCTGAAGAAGAAATGGGAGATATTTTATTTGCCGTTGTAAATCTTGCCAGATGGCATAAAATTGACGCTGAACAGGCACTTTTAAAGGCAAATAAAAAGTTTGAGGCACGCTTCCGAAAAATGGAAGAATTAGCCGAAAAACCGTTAGAAGAATATGATTTCAGGGAATATGATATATTATGGAAGCGGGCTAAGGGATATTTCTCAAATTAATTATTAAAAATTGTTAACATAAATTACCCTAAAAAAGCAATTTCTTTATAAAAAAATCCTTTATATAAATATACAGGAAAGAGGATAAGGTTTTATGAAAGAACAGGAATTGAATACTTTAATGTCTGTAGTTTCAGACCCTATAAATAATGTTTACAAGATTAAATCCAGAAAAGACTTGGAAGAAATTCAACGTATTATAAGAATTTTTAATATTTCTGAACATCAGCATAACAAGCATACAATGCTCTCAATTAAAAATCTTGCGACATTCAAACTTGTTCTGAGCAATAACTAAAGATATAAAGCAGCCCGAAAAGCAAATCGCATAAATAAAAAACTCTGTTAGCAAAATAACAGAGTTTTTGTATTATTGTACAATTGATTTTATATTTAAATTAAGCTAAAATCCTTTTATGCCCGATAAAACATTAATAAAAATTAGCAATCTTTATGTGGAATACCATACAAATAAAGGAATTCTTGGCGGTAAAAGTACAATACACGCTGTCAATGGGGTTTCACTTGATATTTATAAGGGAGAAATACTCGCTATTGCAGGGGAGTCAGGCTGCGGGAAATCAACTCTTGCTAAAGCTTTAACCCAGCTTGAACCAGTCAAATCAGGCGAAATATTTTTTAATGGTCAAAATATTCTTACTTTAGACAAAAAAAAATCAAAAAAATTTCACCAAACAGTTCAAATGGTGTTTCAAAATCCTTATACGAGCCTTAATCCCAAAATGAAAATTTGTGATATTTTAAAAGAACCGCTTGAAATTAATACTGATTACACTCCTGAAAAAATATATGGAATTGTTAAAAAGAAAATCTCTCTTGTCGGACTTGACGAAAGCTGTCTGGAGCTTTATCCGCATGAATTTTCAGGAGGTCAAAGACAGAGAATTGCAATAGCCAGAGCTTTAATGCTTGAGCCGGACTTTATTATTGCGGATGAACCTGTGAGTGCTCTTGATGTTAGTATACAAGCACAGATTATTAATCTTATCAAAGAATTAAATGAAAAATACGGTATTACTTTTTTACTAATAACGCATGACATAAGTGTAATAAAATATCTTGCTGATAGAGTAGCAATTATGTATCTCGGGGAAATTGCAGAAAGCGGCAAAACCGAAGATATCTTTGCAACTCCTCTTCACCCTTATACAAAAGCTCTTTTAAGTTCTGCACCTGATATCAATAAAACAGATAAAAAAGTAGTTTTAAAAGGAGATCTGCCCTCTCCAGCGGATTTACCTGACGGCTGCAAATTCCATACAAGATGTCCTTACGTTATGGAAAAATGTAAAACTTGCATACCTCACGAAAGAGGAGGCAGCCATAAGGTAAGATGTTTTTTGTATGAATGATTTACGGCAAACTTTCCCAGTAGCCTTTTGATGGATCATCAGGATTTTGATCAACTAATGCGTAGTAGGCACAACCAAGACCATTACCCCTCTGGGATGAATTGACAGAACATGGATTCCCTGCCTGAAAAAGATTAGCATTTTTCAACTCGTCTGATATCCCGCTTTCCGTGTAACTGTTCTCTAAGTCTTTAAGCTCATCCTCTGTGTAATCACGTACCTTTTTTATCGGAACTAACGCATCTTTTTCATCGACTTTAAAGAAAAAGATATCATGTCCAAGCTGATTCGGTCCTTTTAATCCGTTTACATCTACAGATAAATTTATCTGCGATGCATTTACCTTTAAATTAAAACACATACCATTTGCAAGCGCCTTATCAGGTGTCCGCGTTCCGCGATCGATATAAGCCTCGTTTGTTCGATTATAGTTCATTACAGTATCTTTATAATCACACTCTCCTACAACCTTAAGCTGTGAAACAGAATTAAACTCTTCATATAACTCGTTGATATCTGGATATACGGAATTGTCATAATCATAGGTTGCATAACGGTTTGCCAGATTATCACCTATTTCCGCACGCAAATTTATTATTGTCTGACTTAATATTGAATAAGCTGATTTAAAGGCTGTTTGAAGCTGTTTATTCTGAGTTTTATGTATCAA
>CALUPR010000102.1 GCA_944322705.1 Candidatus Gastranaerophilales bacterium | reverse complement strand
AATAAAAAATAAAAGACGGTATAAATCAAAGATAAAGAATTACAAGACGTTTCTGAAATATTCAATAGTTTTCAGCAACCCGTCACGAACATGAACAGTAGGCTCATAGCCGAGTTTTTCTTTTGCAAGAGTCAAATCAGGGCGGCGCTGGGTCGGATCATCGGAAGGCAGCGGCTTAAAGACAATTTTAGAATTTGAATTGGAAAGTTCTATAATCATCTTTGCAAGCTCTAAAATTGTATATTCACCGTCATTGCCAACATTGACAGGTCCCATAAAATTTTCTGTATTCATCAAAGCAACCATTCCGCGAACCAGATCGTCAACATAACAGAATGAACGTGTCTGAGAACCGTCACCGTAAATTGTTATATCTTCGTTTTTCAGTGCCTGAATGATAAAATTCGACACTACACGACCGTCATTTTGTGCCATACGGGGTCCATATGTATTAAATATTCTTATAATTCTAATATCAACCTTATGCTGTCTGTGGTAATCCATCATTAAAGCTTCTGCAACACGTTTACCTTCGTCATAGCAGCTGCGCAAACCAATAGGGTTAACATTTCCCCAGTAATCTTCTCTTTGCGGATGAACAGTAGGATCGCCGTATACTTCACTTGTTGATGCCTGCAATATTCTGGCTTTTGTTTCATCAGCCAGATCAAGCATATTTGTCACCCCGATTACATTTGTTTTTATTGTTTTTATTGCGTTATACTGGTAGTGAACAGGGCTTGCCGGACAGGCAAGATTATAGATTTGATCTACCTCCAAAATAATAGGTTCTATTATATCATGCCGGATAAGTTCAAATTCTCTGTTATCCATAAGATGTTCAATATTTTTTCTTGAGCCGGTAAAAAAGTTATCAAGACAAATTATGTGATTGCCTTCCTGCAAAAGTTTTTCACATAAATGGGAACCTATAAAGCCTGCTCCGCCTGTTACTAAAATATTTTTCATGAAAGTCCTCCGTAAAATATTATAACACAAAAATAACCCTCACCCACCCTTCGGGCACCCTCTCCCAAAGGGAGAGGGGCTTACAACTCATTGTATTTTTGTAAAATAACCTCTAATACAGTATTTATATTTTTTATCACGTCATTATCAAAAAATCTTATAACTGTATAGCCAATACTATTTAAGTACTTAGTGCGTTCTTCATCATAGTGAAAATTATCAATATGTTGAGAACCATCTAATTCAATGACTAATTTTTTTTGCATATTTGCGAAATCAACAATATACTTACCAATAGGTACCTGACGTTTAAATTTTATATTATTTAACTTTCTATTGCGGATATTAAACCATAAAATATTTTCCGCATTAGTTTGATTTTTCCGCAAATCCGCCGCATAATTTAGTGCTTTTCTAGTATAATGCCTATTTTTCATAAATTAATTATAGAATAAAAAATCAAATAATATCCCCTCTCCCTATGGGAGAGGGTTGAATTTCAATACGAGTGCAGACGAGTATTAGAAATTCGGGTGAGGGTCAAAAAAAAGACCTGTCATAAGACAGGTCTTTTTTTATTAAATAAATCTTATCTTACTTATCATCAAGTGCTGCAACACCCGGTAATACTTTCCCTTCAATAAATTCAAGAGAAGCACCGCCGCCGGTTGAAACGTGAGTAAAGTCTTCTGCTTTAAAGTACTTTTTAGCAGCTGATACAGAATCACCGCCGCCAATTACTGATACAGCACCGTTTTTAGTTGCATCAACAATTGCCTGCAATACTGCTTTTGTACCTTCTGCGAATTTCGGGTTTTCAAATGCACCGACAGGACCATTCATCAAAATTGTTTTAGAATTTTTGATTACTTCTGCAAAAGCTTTTTGGCTTTCAGGACCTGCATCAACACCTTCAAATCCGTCAGGGATTTCATTGATAGAAACAACTTTGTTTGTACCGTTGCCTGAAAAATCATCTGTTACAAGAACATCAGTTGCCATAACAAGTTTTACACCTTTATCAGCTGCTTTCTTTTCAATAGCTTTTGCAACTTCCAACTGATCGTCTTCACAGATTGAATTACCGATTTTGCCGCCGTTAGCTTTTACAAATGTATAAGCCATGCCGCCGCCGATAATCATATTGTCAACTTTGTCAATCAAGTTTTCTAAAACACCGATTTTAGAAGAAACTTTAGCACCGCCTACAACTGCAGTGAAAGGTCTTGTCGGATTATCAAGAGCTTGTGAAAGGCATCTGATTTCTTTTTCCATCAACAAACCTGCAACAGCCGGTTTTAAAATATGAGCAACTTTAGCAGTTGAAGTATGTTTTCTGTGAGCGGCGCCGAATGCGTCGTTTACATAGAAATCACCTAATTTAGCAAGTTCTTCAGCAAAAGTCATGTCATCATCTTTTGCTTCTTCTGCTTTGTAGAAACGAATATTTTCCAGCAATGCTACCTGACCGTCTTTCAAGTTTGCCAGTTCTTTATCAGCACCTTCGCCTACAGGTGATTTTACAAATAAAACATCTTCACCCAAAACTTTTGACATATATTTTGCAACAGGTTCAAGTGTGAATTCGGTTTTCCATTCACCTTTAGGTCTGCCAAGGTGAGCCATAAGAATAATTTTAGCACCTTTTTCCTGCAAAGCTCTTACTGTAGGAACAATTGCCTGAATTCTTGTGTCATCTGTTACATTGTGGTTTTCGTCTAAAGGTACGTTTACGTCAACTCTTACAAGAGCACGTTTACCTTTAACGTCACCTAAATCGTTGATTGATTTTTTCATGTTTTCTCTCCTTTTCGGCTTAATTCAAACGAGGATTTCCCCGCAAATAATCCGAGTTTTCATGTACTCGCAAATTTATAATACAAAAAACATAAAATTAATCCAAGTTACCAATTAATTTTTTTTTAATTCAATTTTATTCTTTATTACAAAAAGAAAGGATTATAGACTATGAAGAAAAAAATATTAGCAGGAATTTTGATAATAGGGGCATTTGCGGCAGGATATTCAATCAACAATATTGCCGTATCTCATACAAATCCTGATTACAGAGTTGCAATTGTTGATATTCAAAAGGTCGTTGCAAATTCGAACGAGATTAAAAACTTGAAAACAGAACAGGAAAAACAAATTCAAAAAATGCAATCTACAATCAACAAAGCAAGAGAAGAAATTTCTAAAGAACAAGACCCGCAAAAAATTTCCGCACTTGAAGAAAAATACAGAAATGAAATAAACAGTCAAAAGCTCGCTCTTGATGAATCGTACAACAAAAAACTTACTGCAATTGACAGCAAAATTAAAACCGCTGTGGTAGAAAAAGCACGTTCTATGAATTACAACATCGTACTTCCAAAAAATACAGTTCTTTTTGGCGGCGATGATATAACAGAACAAGTTGCAGCTATTATAAACTAGCTACTTTAAATATCTCTTAAATTTAAGTAATCTTTCAATGCAGCTTGCCAATTTCTGCAGATACCATTGTTTTCCATAACACTGTACGAAGGACGTTTTGCAGGACGTGGAAAGGCTTCAGTTTTACAAGGATGCAAATTCACATCCAGATTAGACTGTGCAAATATTTCCTTTGCAAAACCGTACCAGCTTGTTGAACCCGAACCACAGATGTGATAAGTTCCATAAGGTTTTGATAACAACTTGAGAATCCCATTTGCCAATTCAACCGTCCAAGTTGGACAGCCTACTTGATCATCCACAACATTAACCTCATTGTTGTCAGCAAGTTTTAACATTGTTTCTACAAAATTTTTCCCATGATGACCATAAAGCCAAGAAGTACGAGCTACATAATACTTTTCGCATAAACTTCTTACTGCTTCTTCCCCTTCATATTTTGTAATTCCATAGTTGTTTATAGGATTTGGCATATCTTCAGGTGTATATGGAGAATTTTTTGTCCCGTCAAAAACATAATCAGTTGAGATATAAATTAAAGTTATTCCTGATTTTCCGCATACCTCTGCAACATTTTCTGTTCCGGTTACATTTATTAGTTCAGCTGTTTTCAAGTCTTCTTCAGCCTTATCAACATTTGTATATGCGGCACAATGAACCACAATATCGGGTTTTTCTTTATTTAAAACAGTTTTTACCTGCTCTATATTTGTAATATCCAACGTATTTACATCTGTTTCAACAACTTCGTAACCGTTATCTTCTAATATAGGACACAAATCCTGTCCTAACATTCCATTTGCACCTGTCACCAATACTTTCATTATACTAATTCCTTTTTAGCTTCTATACTTTTCATCCAATCCTGATGGTTTAAATACCAATTAATTGTAATTTTTATGCCTTCTTCAAATGTTAATGAAGGTTTCCATCCCAATTCAGATTGAATTTTGTCGTTGCAAATTGCATAACGCTTGTCATGCCCGAG
>CALUPR010000101.1 GCA_944322705.1 Candidatus Gastranaerophilales bacterium | reverse complement strand
TTTTCCACTGCCGGTAAAAATAAATTGCCAGTATAAAATATACTCCCCACATTAAGACTGTTGAATATGCTTTTGTACCCTGCATTATGAGATTTAACCACATAATTAGTGACAAACCGTTTACTATCATCCAGATAATCCATTGTTCTATTGCCCGTTTAACCGTCAGGTACATGCCTAGTATTGATAAAAATGTTGTAATGCCGTCAATTACAGGACTTTTGTCATTAAAATAATTCAAAATCCCAATAGAAATTATACAGCCGAGAACCCCGATAGTTGCAAGTTTTAAACGTTGTTTAAAATCTAAACTTATCTTTATTATTTCACATGAATCTTGTTTGAGATGTTTTTTCCAGCGAAAAATTCCTAAAATCTGCATAGGTATGTAGTACAAGAAATAGAGAAGCATATTTCCCCAAAGCGCATTTGTAAATGAAAGATAAATATAAGACCATGAGCCGATTAAACCGAAAAAATAACAGGAAATTTTTCCTTTTCCCGCTATAATAGTGTATAAAATTCCGCATATAGCATTGATAATTGCGGCAGGACTGTCTTTTAAAACAAGTGTATTCACAATAATAATTACAAGTACAAATATAAGCCCTGTAATTTCAACGGTTTTCCAACCTTGTAATTCTTTTTTGATAAATTCTGTAATTTTCATTATGAGCATTGTATAATGAATTTGCATGAAAGTACAGGCGATATATAATAGCAAAATTTTAAAAAAAGGATTGGAATTTGCAGCAGATAACGGTTCATTATTTGTTGCAACTGCATCTCTTGCACTATCAACAGTAGCGCGTCCGATTGCTATTATGTCTACTCCAAAAACAGATATGGAAAATAAAAAATACGCCTGTGCAAAATCTCTTGCCTCAAGTGCAGCCGGATATTTTTTAATGCTTGCGGCATCTTCTCCTGTGGCAAAAGCTGTTAAAAATATTGACAGGAAACCTTATAAATATTTGGAAGAAACTACCATTAAAAATTTGAAATCAGGACAAAAAAGTCTGAGAGTATCAAGCCGTTATAAGTTCGTATCTCAACTATTCAAACTAGGTGTAGGATTTGTGATTGCTGTTCCTAAATCAATCATGACATGTTCGTTAATTCCACCTTTTATGTCTTTTTTATTTAATAAAAAAACAGATAATACACAAAACAAAAAAATATCATTTACAGGTATGTATCATGGTGATTACAAAAAACTTTCCGGATTTATAGGCAAATTAATGAATACCCGTCCGGTTCAAAAGCTTGCGGAAAAATTTCACAATACAAATTTTGAACAGCACATAATATCTATGACTGATGCTGCTGCAACAACAGCGTTTATTATGCAAGCTTCAAAAAGTAAAAAAATTGAGCAGTCAAGAAAAAAAGCTTTGATGTATAATGCAGGGATTTCTACAGGATTATGTATAGCAGGCGGTTATGCAGTGAACGGTATGCTTAAAAAGCCAACAGAAAAATTTATCAAGAAATTTTCAGAAGTTAATAAAAATTCTCCGAAACTCGGGAAATATATAGAAGGGATAAAAGTTGCCAAACCGGCTTTGATACTGGGAGGAATTTATTATATTCTAATTCCTTTAATATCGACATTTCTTGCAGACAGATTTGATAAAAATAATTAAAAAACTTAATGTGTTATAATTATTTTATCCAATTTTTGAACTGTTTTAATATCCTCGTCCACTGATTTCCCAACAGTAGTGAGGTAATTTCCGACCATTAAACCTTCTACGCAGGTTTGCAGTGCAAGACGCTGGTTTTCATCGGAAAGCCGCATTCTTCCTCCGCAAAAACGCAGAATTGAATTAGGGTTGGCTATTTTAAAAATGGCAAGTGTTCTTAGAATATTTTCTTCATCTATTTTGTTTCCGTAATTTTCAAACGGGGTTTGAGGTATCGGCATTAAAATATTTATCGGTATAGAGTCAGGTTGAATTTCGGCAAGTTCAAGTGCCATTTCAACGCGTTGTTCAATGCTTTCTCCCATACCTAAAATAACTCCGCAGCATAATTCCATCCCGTATTTTTTTACGAGTCTGCATGTATTAATTCTGTCATCAAATGTATGTGTTGTACAAACTTCAGGGTAATAAGAGCGGGAAGTATTGATATTGTGATGAAACCGTTTTAAACCGCATTCGGCAAGTTTTTTTGCCTGTTTGTCGTTTAAAATTCCGATTGAAGCGCAGCTTTTTATTCCGTCGATTTTATTCACCTCTGCAATCATTTGAAGCATTTTTTCAAAGTCGCTTTCATCAGGTGTTTTACCGGAGGTTACAATAGCAAATCGTGATGCTTTATGGCTTTTGGCTTCTTCTGCAGCTTTTTTAACTTCATTGATTTCTATTAAAGGATATGTGTCTATATTTGTTCTGTAATGTGAACTTTGTGCACAGTATTTGCAGTTTTGAGAACATTTCCCGTTTCTGGCATTAACAAGGGAACAAAATTCCACTTCGTTTCTGACATATTTAGAAGCCATTTTTAAAAGTTTATCTAAATCAAAATGGTATAATGTTAAGAGTTCTCTTTTTGAAATCATAACTTTAATGGTATACCGCTGATTGACTAAAGTCAAATGATATGCTAGAATTAGCTGACATAAGGAGTCAAAAAAAATGTTTTGTCCTAATTGTGGAAAGCAAATTAAAGAAAATGACAATTTTTGCAGATATTGCGGGTATGACCTGCGTGCTGATGCGGTAATTGAAAAAGAACCGCAGAATTTTGCTGCAGAAGAAACACATTTTCATAAAAGTACGGATTCTTCTGATCTGAAAGAAGAATATGTTAAATTGCCTGATGACATTGAAGAACTTGTTTTGTATGATGTAAAAAAACATCATATGGCTCTTTTTTGGCCGGTAGTATTAACTCCTGTATTTTTCGTATATTTTTGGAACATTTTTTTAAACACACACAGCTTTTTAAGCTGGGTTATTATGTTTGGTATTCTTGCTGCAATTATTTACCCTGTTTTACGATTTATTTATGATAAGATTATTATTACTACAAAATTTGCTCATATTAAAATTGGTGTTTTAAATCCCGTAGAAATAGATATTCCTATAAATGATTTGACTAGATTTGACCTTACAATGACATCAATGGGCAGACTAATGGATTACGGAATGCTCTCATTTACGGCAAATTCTCAAAGATATGAATACAGATATGTTAAAGCTCCGGAGGATTTAAAATATATTATTGATAATCCTGCAAGATTTCTTAAAGAAGCATTAAGCGAAGACGAAATTTAGCGTATAGTAATGAAAAAACGTTATATATTCTCAAATTTCAGATTATTTTTGTAAAGATTATCAATAAGCTGTGCTATAGTTTCTTTTTCTCTGTTATCCATTGTTTTTATGTTGTCATAGCATCTTGTCGCCATTGAAGGCGGTTGTGCTGGTTTAAAATTGGTCGTTGTACTATTAACCCAGCTTGTGACTTTTTCCGTAACGGGGTCAATTTTTTTGATTATACTGACAGTTCTGCCGTCACGCTTATATATAGAGATGGTTGTTATTTTTCCGGTTTCCTGATCATATTCCTGAACGGATGAAATTTTAGTTTCATCTTTTACATTGAAATTTATTGTACGTAATTTTTTGCCTGTTTCAGGATCAAACTCATCAATTGATTTGTACAAAACATAGTTAATTGTTCTCAATTTTCTGCCTGTTTGCCTGTCAAATTCGTCTATTGAACGGATTTTTTTATCATTAAAATAGTCATAATGTGTTGTTTTAATTTTTGAATTTGTTTGAATATCAAATTCAATAATTTTATCTACGGATTTTCCGTTTCTGCGATAAACTACTTCTTCTCTTGTTTCAGGCTGCAGATTAGAATAAAGAAGCTTTAGATGTGCACTGTCAAAGGCTTTTTTTTCAGGTATTGCCTTTTGAATTGCTGTTAATAATTTCATCTTAAAATTTCTCCTACATATATAATACATGATAAAATAAATTTTGCTATTTTATGTAAAGTATTATATATAATTCAAAGTAAAATAATAAATTCCCCTATAGGGTGAATTATAATAATATATTAACCTCTTTTTTGCAAAAGTTTCAAGAAAAGTTTGTAATCAGTTCCCCAGCTTGCCATAGCGTTCAGGACAGGCGCAAGACTGTATCCGACATCTGTGAGCGTATATTCCACACGCGGCGGAACTTCAGGGAATACTTCCCTTTTGACAAGACCGTCTTCTTCCATTGCACGTAAGTTAGTTGTCAAAACTTTTTGAGAAATTCCTGAGCACGCTTTTTTCAACTCTCCAAAGCGTTTTGTCCCGTTGAGTAAATCTCTGATTATAAGTATTTTCCATTTTTCGCCTATGAGTTTTAAAGTTGTTTCAACAGGACACTTTGGCAGGTCTTTTAACTCCATAAATCACCTATAGTATCTTTTAGTAATTGTATTACAAATATATACTAAAGAGATTATAAAATTTTGTCAAGAAA
>CALUPR010000100.1 GCA_944322705.1 Candidatus Gastranaerophilales bacterium | reverse complement strand
AAACAAATTTATTTATAGGAGTAATAATCATTAAATGAAAAAGATTATAAAAATTTCTTTAACTTTTATCTTTATTATAACACTCCTTACAATCTGCACCATATATGTCAAAAACAATCATTATATAATGCTTTATATTGACAAAAATAATGATACATCATCATATCCATATCTTGCAAAAATTTCTGATGAAATTAACAAAGTATTAGCTAATACTATAAAACTTACAAATAATAATGTTTTAGGAATAAAAACTAAACTCATATACACGGACGTATACGGCTCAGGAGTTTTAAAAAATAATAAAACCTCAAGTGATATGGATTACGGCGTTGGCATATACCTTGGAGAATTTATATATAACGGAAAAAATTCAAAACAAATTGCAAAAAACATTCTCCGAGCTATTAACAGCTATAATTTTAACTTATTATACGAAATAGATAATTCTGATGTACTTTACAGAAAAAATCAAAAATATACTTTACTCGGATTTAAAAAAGATAATACTGATATTATAAATACCCTTGCAATAGGGGTTGAAAACACAATATCCGAAAAGCCTTACAGATTGGATGTTGGGAACAGATATTTTTATATGCAGCCGGATGAACTACTTTTAAAAGATTACAACTATATTAAAATTTTTACAGACGGAATATCTTACAGTGCGAATTACAGAAAAATGCTCAGAGAATTATCTATAAGCACAGCCTATTACGCTGATATAATAAACGAAAATACAGGCGAATCAAAACACGTGAAAATTATTGAAGAAACCTTTAACGGTCGTCGTTTCCAGGCAGATTACAGGCAGTTTGTTCCGCACGTATATACAGATATTTTATCATTTGATTTTGTAAATAATATTGTTCCCGATGATAATGAAAAATATATAAAAATGCGCCTTGGCGACTATTACAGGCATCACAAAGATATTAGATTTATAAACGGAGCTTTTGATGTAAGTCCTTTGAAAGTTGTAAAAAGGATTTTACAATGTGCTGATATTCTTGCGCCGATTATTCCAAAAGATAAGTTGGAAGAAATACATAAAAGTTCTTACAAAGTCTTATCCGACGAAACTATAACACTTATCAATGACTATTATATAGGATGTTCAGTGCTTTCCGACATTTTAACTTCTGACAGCCTCAGCAAAAAAATATTCAATGATAACAAAATTACAAACTTGATTAATGAAACAGACAACATAATTAAAAAGCTTGCACAAAATGAGAATATAAAAAATACAGAGCTTATTCCTTTAATTGAATACCAGCAGTCATTAAATAATAATATAAATGACCTTCAAAGATTAAAAGAGTTTAATAAAAAGAATTTTGAGCGACAAGAGATTTACTTAAATAAATTAATGGCAGCACATATAACAAACAGAAAATCTTTTATTGAATACAGCAAGTATTTAGACAACTTATTAAGAACAGCAGGAATAAGGACCATAAGATTATATCAAGACATTGATAACCACAATATTGTGTATGTAATAAAAGATAATGACTCCAAAGGAATAAGTCTGGATGAATTTCCGAAATTGGATTTGGATAACGGTCATTCAACCTATTTGTATGATGAAAATACAGTATTTAAATTTATCAATGAAAAAGATTTTAAAGGAAATATCTTAAATATAGATCACTGCCGGATAAGATATAAAACAACTAAAACAGAAGATAAAATATGGCAGAATATTAAAGACAAACTAATAAAAGATAAAAAGAATTATAATATGAAAATCCGGTTTGGAATAATTAAATCATAAACCCAGACGTTTCTTTAACTGAATTAACTTTAGCATATTATCAACATATTGAGGGCAATAATCATAAGGAGTCATCAAAGGAGTAGTATTTTTAAATTCTTTAGAAGCTGATTCTCTGTCATACATTTCATGAACATAAGTATTCACAAGCAAAATTATTGATGTTGTTGATGAATCCAAAATTGAACAATATTCTTGTTTTTTAAATTTTATAGCATCATCTTTATTACTTATCAATAAAGCATTACAATCAGAATTCCGTTTTTTTATAAATTTAAATTTACTGAAAGGATTAATGTTTTTATCTATTAAACTTGCAACAAGTTCATCATCCTGACAGATATTAACTTTTGCAATTTCATCATGACTAATCTTATAAATATAAGCGCCCCACAAAACACCTGCAACAACCAGTACAACACTGGAAATTACAATAAGTTTTAGATACTTTTTCATTACTTTACTCCAAACATTTTTTGATATTATACATTATTTTCTCTTATATTGCAAAAAAATTATTTAACATTTATACACACTTTATACTTTTTTATTTTATTTTTGATAACATTAATAAAAATAGTTGGCAAAAAATTTTATTTTCATTTTTTATGTTTATTAAATAAGGATTTATAAATTGCAAAATACTATTACAAAAACATATGACGGAATTAATCGGGACAATTTTAAGCGTTCTGTTGACACCGGTCTTTTAGATTATATAGAATTAAAACTTAATAAAATATTTAAAGACGAAATTAATTCGGAAAACTCTATATTTGTACAAGTAAAACCTGCTGTTATCCATAAAATAGCTTTATTTTTATCAAATAACATTACAAGATCCTGTGCTGTCGGTATTGCAGGAGAAACCGCAAGCGGCAAATCAACAATTGCCCTTGATATCATAAATACTGTTCAGGCATTTGCACAAGAGTTTCAAATTAAAAATGTTATTACCAGAATAAATACGGACGATTACTACTACGACCGTTCAGAAATGGTAAGACAGGCAGGCAGTTTCGCAGAATTTGCTAAACACTATGATCTGGATGTCCCGGAAGCACTTGAACTTGAATTAATGAAAAAGCACATAAAATCTTTATTATTCGGAAATACAGTATATTTACCGGAATATGATATGTCAGGAACCGCAATTCGACGAGATAATGTAAAACTTGCAGTACCCTCTAAAATTATTATTTCGGAAGGTTTATTTACACTGACAGACAAAGTAGTTGATGCTTTTGATATAAAAATATATGTAGATGTTTCCGTTAAAGTTCAAAAGGAAAGATTTTACAAACGCGCAGAAGAAAGAGATTTAGGCGATTCAGCCGACGAAGTTTACGAAAATGCATCAAATAAAGCTAAAACTCATATTCATCCGACTGCTGTAAAAGCGGACATAATACTTTCAGGCGAAGCTGACAGAGCTGCATACAGACAATTTATCAACAAGATACTTATGCTGATTGAAGAAGTTCATTTTAAAAGCCATGTATATTGTTAAATACAAGTTATTTTGTTTAAAACAGATTTGATATGAGTAATATCAGAATGCAAAAGAAAAAATATATTTTGTATAGTTTTTAAAGTATTTTCGGGAATAAAATTTCTAAACGGCAGAAAATATAAATCCATTGGCAGATCACCATTTTTATTTGGATAAAAATATCTGATATTAAGTTTGACTGCACCGAGATTTTCATAAAACTTTATTCTCCTGATTGTATCAGGTATATTTTCGTCCGGTTTCTCAACTTCAAGATAGCAGCCAAAGTATTCAGGATAATATTCACTCAGACTTTGAATAATCTGTTTTCCATATCCTTTTGAATGAAATTGTTTTACAACTGCAAGATAGTCAAGCCATAAAACAGAATTTTCATCATCCTTTGCAATAAAAACATACGCACGCCTGTCAAATGCCGATAAAACATCATAGTTACCTGAATTTATCAGCTCAATGAAAACATCTTCCGTCTTTAATTCCTCTTTCGGAAACTGCTTAACCATATCATTATAAAAAATATTAAAACCCTCTTTATCAGATTTAAGAAGCATAATAAAAATATATCAAAAAATCAGCAAAAATACATTAATCAACTTTTATTTTTACTACAACTTTTTTAACTTTGTTTGAAATATTAGCAATATTCATCTGCGGTCTGTGAGCTTCATCAGGATATAACATAACAAATTTGAACGGTTTTAAAAATACAGTATCAGGCTCATTTTTAGGATTATCAAAAAACATCACATCCCGTACAGGGTCATAATTATCTCGAACTATAAGCCCATCTGCAGATATATAATCTAATTTTTCTTCTCCGAATAAAAGCATCTGAATATCAATGTATTTTTTATGAGCTTCAAATTTACATAAACTTATATCTTTTGTTTCATAAACGTCAATATTTGCATAGACATTTTGGTCAATTTCATAATGTCCGACAGCAGAATCAGGTGTCAGACTTATTAAAAAATCTGACACCTTTTCTGAAATTATATTATATTTTGTTATATTTTCTAATTTATCGCTTATCATTAGTTATTATAAGAATTTAATAGGCTTAACTGTTTTAAGCGAGCATTTTGTTCCGGGAGCCGGATTAGCACATTCAGGCAAAGTAGATATTCCTTTACAGTACGGAGTACTGCTGTTTAAAAATCCTGACTGGCAGGCACCTTGCTGGAATGAAACGCTCTTAGCAAGCCAGGTTATGCTGCGTCTTCCTTGAGCATTTATTTTTTCATACTGGATACTTGTTTGAAGGTAATTATTACTGTTACCGCCAAAATCGTTTCCATCGGAAGTGTTATATACAGGTACAACCTGACCGCTCAATGTCATATAGAAAGGATAGACATCTTCCCATAATTTTGAAGATCCTTTTTCACCATCAATATCGACATATACAAGATAACCGTA
>CALUPR010000099.1 GCA_944322705.1 Candidatus Gastranaerophilales bacterium | reverse complement strand
GCTTTCATCATTTCTTTATCATCAGATATTACGCGGTTTGCGTTGTAGAATGAATGAAATTCAGACGCAAGTTCCTGAACATATCTGCAAATTGTATAAACCTGACGGGTTTCAGCCGAATTTTTAATAACAGATTTATATTCTTCCAATTTAAGGATTAAATGTCTTGCACTGTCAATTGTCGGCAAAACCATATCTGCTTTAAATCCGTTTGTGAGTTCGTTTAATTCAGCTTCACTCATCGGAGCCGGAGATTTTACACCCGTTTCAGTATCCAATTTTTCAGCAATAACATTTCTCAAAATCGAACAGGCTCTTGCATGTGCATATTGAACATAGAAAACAGGGTTTTCGTCAGTATTTTTCTTGGCAAGTTCTATATCAAAATCAAGAGTTGTATCAATATTTCTCATTGACATCCAGAAACGCGTTGCATCAACGCCCACTTCATCAATCAAATCTTCAAGGGTAACCATATTTTTACGCTTGCCCATTCTGACTTCGTTGCCGTCTACAACGAGATTAACAAGCTGACCGAGAAGTACTTCCAATTTATTCGGGTCATACCCCAAAGCCTCAATTGATGCCTTTACACGTGCTACATAACCGTGATGATCTGCGCCCCATATATTAATCATTCTGTCAAATCCGCGCTCCAATTTGTCTATATGATAAGCTATATCAGCAGTAAGATACGTATTTGAGCCGTCGGCTTTTTTAATTACACGATCTTGATCATCACCGTAGTCAGAGGATTTAAACCAGTCAGCGCCGTCTTTTTTATAAATTTTACCGCTTGCTTTTAATTTATTAACGCATTCTTCAACTTTTCCGGATTTATGCAGAGATAATTCAGAATAAAAATTATCAAAATGAACTTTAAATTTATCCAACAAATCACGCTGAACCTTTTCTTCATATTCTTTGGCAAAGTCACAGAGAGTATCTAATGGAATAAGACTAACGCAATTCTGAACGTCGGATTGACCTCCGTGTTTCAGAATCTCTTTATTACATTCAATAAAATCTTTTGCCACAGGAATTAAATAATCTCCAGGGTAATAGTTTTTTCTTTCAGCTTCATCTGTCGGGAAATCAACATCTTCGCCAAGCTCCTGACGAATTCTGATTGCAAGAGAATTGCCGAGTTTTTGAATTTGAGAGCCTGCATCGTTTATATAAAATTCCTGATACACTTCATGTCCGTAGAATTTTAAAAGATTTGCAAGAACTGATCCCATAGCTGCCCAGCGGCCATGCCCGATATGGAAAGGACCTGTCGGGTTTGCTGAAACATATTCAAGAATAATTTTTTCCGTTTCTATATTTTCAGGTTTCCCGAAGTTTTGCTTAGTTGTAAAAATTTCTTTAACCAGATTAGAAAGAATTTTTTTACCTGCTTTAAAATTTATAAATCCGCCGATAACGGTGTATTCATTGTCATCTTTTTCAATATATTCTAAAACAGCATTTGCAATCTGCGGGGGAGCAATTTTAGCAAATCTGGCAAGCTGAGAAACGTTAACCGCATAATCCCCAAAATCAAGGTTTTTAGGGCGCTCAGGTTTTAAAGTTCCCCTTTCATATTCGCTCATCGCACCTAACTTATTATCTTTTACTGCTTTTTCAACAGCGTTTTCTATCTCATTTATAAAATAATCTTTTATCATATTTCTCTCCATTAAATTTTGCTATGTATTAATTATACAATAAACAAACTATATGAAATCTAATGTTTGTAATATAATATAGATATGATGAACGTTCAAAACATTATCGACAGAATACGCGAAATCATGAGCGACGAAACGGTTATTCAGCTCAAAGAAGAGCTGAACAGCTATCACGTTGCAGATCTTGCTGATATTTTTCAGGAGTTGAAACCGGAAGAAAGACTCCAGTGTTTCAAGCTGCTTGATCTGGCAAAAGCTGCCGATTTAATGGAATATTTACCCCCTCAAATGCAGGTCGAACTTTTAAGCGATATTGACGAAAACCTTGCGTCACAAATTTTAACCCAATTACCTCATGACGCTGCTGCAGACGTTCTTGGAGATATGGAAGAGGACGAAAGCGAAACTTACTTAGACAAACTTCCGCACAAATTCTCAGAAGAAGTCAGAGAACTATTAACATACAATGAAGATACAGCAGGCGGTATTATGAACCCTGTTGTTTTGACAGTTAATTCCGATATGAGTGTACAGGACGTTTTAAATCATATACGAATTAAAGCCGAACAGGATAATATGGAACTTTATTACGTCTATGTTGTTGACAAACAAAATCACCTCTTAGGCGTTGTTTCATTGAGGAAGCTTCTAACTTCTCCTATAACTCAAAAAGTTGAAGATATAATGATTTCAGACATAGTTAAGCTGCATGTTGATGATTACAGCGACTATATAATTGATGAATTTATGAAATACCAGTATAATGCTCTTCCTGTTGTTGATCTTTATAACAGATTGAAAGGTATGATTACCTGGGATGACGTCCACGATTTGTTTGAAGAAGAAACAACCGAAGAAATTTATCAGTCATCAGGTATTTCAACAGAAGTTGTTGATGAAGACGAAATTTTAACAGGTAATGTATTAAATGCAATAAGAGCACGTACTCCATGGTTATTTATAACATTGATAGGAGAATTTGTTGCTGTTAATGTAGGTCATCATTTTGATCATACATTGCATGCATTACCGATTATAGCCATATTTATGCCATTGTTGGCAGGTCTTGGTGGAAACATTGGCACACAAAGTATTACTCTTATGGTTCGAGGACTTTCAACAGGTCAGGTTTCTTTAAATTCTGCCTTGCATCATATTTTAAGAGAAACTTTTATCGGATTTGTAATCGGTTCAATATTCGGGCTTCTTGTAACACTTGTTACATGGGGCTGGCAGCACAGTATAGAACTCGGAGCAATAGTCGGAATTGCAATGGCTATAAATATGACAATGGCTACAATTATCGGTACATTTACACCGTTTGCCCTTAAAGCAATGAAAGTAGATCCTGCCGTCGCATCAGGACCTGTTATTGCGACAACTATTGATGTTTTAGGGTTGGCAATATACTTTACCCTTGTGTCAACCTATTTAATTAAGGTTATATAAAAAAGGTAAAATAATATGACAAATGAAACTCAACACAACAGAAACAACTATGAAAGATATGAGAGAGCTGAAAGTTTTGTAAGACATGCAAGAGAAGCAAGAGAAGAACGTTCGTCTTTTGCTAAAGTTTTAATCGGAATGATAATTGTATTTATTGGTGTTTTATTAAGCATATTTGTCCTTGCGGGCAACGAAAACTTTATTGCTAAACACTTCGGCAAAGATTCCATAATAACCAAAATTTATCAAAAATTAACAATAAGCAATGCAAACAAAGAACATGCAGATTTTGCTCTTCCGTTTGGTTTAAGACGTCAAAATATACTCTTTTTGGGAGTTGATGCCAGCGGAAACCCTAATGATTTATGGACAGGAACAAGAACCGATACTATAATTCTTGTAAACATTGATCCGCGAACCAAATCCATTAATGCCTTATCAATTCCCCGCGACAGTAAAGTCTATCTTCCGGGAGATAACGGCGTAAATAAAATTAATGCAGCGCACGCTTTAGGCGGTATTGAAATGACCAAAAAGACAATCGAAGATACACTCGGTGTTCATATTGACAGATATATTATGGTACATGACAGTGCTGTAAAAGAAATTGTGGATGCAATGGACGGAATTGATATTTATATTGAAAAACCTATGCATTACAATGATTATTCAGGGAATTTACACATAAACTTTACCAAAGGCGATCATCACCTGAACGGTCAGCAGGCTGTTGAATATTTAAGATTCAGACATGATGCACTCGGTGATATCGGAAGAACCCAAAGGCAGCAATGGCTTTTAAGAAGTCTTATGAATAAATTAAAGCAGCCTGAAACTATTACAAAAATCCCTGATATCATCTCAGTTGCAAAAAAATACGTAAAAACAGATATGTCATTCTATGAAATGTCACAGTATGCAGCGCTTACAAAACATATTGACATGGATAAAATAGAAGTAGCAATGCTTCCCGGAGCACCAAATCAAAAAGGTTATATAAGTTACTGGATTTTAGACCCGGAAAAAACACAGGAAGTTGTAAACAGAGTAATCTACAGAGATAAAACAGCAATTGATGAAACTGCACAAATGAGTGCAGGAGTTATGGCATCAAGTTCCGCTAAAGCTGAACAAATGGCAGAAAATCTCAGAGCAGCAAATATTGACGTAAAATGCACCGGTATAACAACCAGAGCGCATTCACAGTTTGTTGCACATTCTTCTAAAGTAACAAACGATTATTACAACTGGCTAAAGAAAAAGAATGAAGCATTCGGAGGATTTCAATTTGTATATGATCCTGTTAATTACCAGTGCGGAGAAACAGATTTTACAATAATATTATCAGGGAACTAATTCTCTGATTATGTGCCTGTAGCTCAGTTGGATAGAGCGTTTCCCTCCGAAGGAAAAGGTCGTGCGTTCGAATCGCATCAGGCACAAAAAAGGTCGATATCTTGTGATATTGACCTTTTTTGATGTACTGATATCGTATTAGAATGCTATTAGCGTTCGGCGTGAGCGAGCTGAGGGCGTAGGAATTTTCTTTGAAAGAAGAGAAACTTCTGGAAAAAGAAAATCCGTAGACCCATTAAAAGCGAGCGAACAAGACAATCG
>CALUPR010000098.1 GCA_944322705.1 Candidatus Gastranaerophilales bacterium | reverse complement strand
TCTTTAAACCTTACGCCCGAAGAGATTCGAACTCCCGACCTTTTGGTTCGTAGCCAAACGCTCTATCCAGCTGAGCTACGGGCGCTTAAAAATATTATCGGCAACACTTATATTAACAAAAAAAGATTTTTTTTCAAGTTTTTTGAAAAATTTTTGAAAAACGGCAATAAAATTAATGTATAAAATATTAAATATGTTATTCTCTGAATGAGAGGTACAAATATGGAAAAATTAACACAAAGAGAAAAAACTATTCTTAAGCTTATTACACAAGGCTATGGGTACAGACAAATCAGTAAACTTATTTACGTAAGTACACACACTGTTAAAGCACACATAAGTACAATTATACGAAAACTTGATGCGAAAAACAGAACAAATGCTGTATATATTGCAATTGTAAGTCATCTGCTGGATGAATAAATTGTTACAATTTGATAGCTGTCCTCACTCGTTATATAATAATGAGTGAGAATGGATTCATGAAAAAATTTTTTATATTATTAGCAATATGTTTTATAATTATATTTACCTTTATTGAACAGGCTTGTGCCGGTCAACTGTACAAATTTACGGATGCAAATTTTGATACTTCCAATTCAATTATTGTTCTATCAGGTCAAGATACAGTTTCAGGCAATGTACCGGACAATATTAAACTTGTCAAAATGCAAAATCCTTCCAGAGTCTATTTTGATATTGATTCTTCAATAATAACATTTCCTAAACAGGATTGGAGATTTAAGACAGGACCTATCAAAGAAATTAAAATTAACCAGTTTTCAACATCACCTGATGTTGTCAGAGTTGTAATGTATTATGAAAACGGTTTTAATCCAGACAATATAAAATTTTTAAGACTTAAAAATAACATAATAATTAAATTGACCAATGATGAAATGTGTGATAATGAATATTTCCATAATACATTCAGAGATGAACACTCATCTTCAAGTGATTTTTATGAATACATGACAATAACAATGCCGGTTGCTCAATCAAGTGACAGTATAGTCGGGCAAATACAAGAAGCTTTTAACGAACAGGCAGAACAGATTTTTGAAAGAAAAGAACTTAAACTTAATACTAAATACTATTTAAATAATATAACTCCTAAACCAAATATGTTATTATTAAACGGTTTTGGCTCTGTAACTCTTGAAAGACCAATGATTCTATCCAATCCGACAAGAATTATTTATGATCTTCCGAATACACTTGTCGATATGAAAATAAGGAATAAAGAATACAGAATAAGCGAAACAGAAACCGTTAAAGTCGGACAATTTTCCGTTAACAAAGCAAGAATTGTAATCACAACAGATGCAGTCAGTGATTATATACCGATATATTCCAGTGACAATCAATCGCTTATTATAGCGAATTACCAAAAAATAAATAATTCTACATTATACAACTCATCCAGTAATGCAATAGCATATAATAAGGAAAAAATAGATTCTCAGACTGAATCAATGATACTCAAATTTGATTCTCCCATTGTACACGGTCTGGACAGATATAATGATAAAATTATTTTCTACTTGTATAACGTTTCAAAATATAATGATGTAAATTTTAAAACCGCATACAAAGGAACAATTTTTGAGGATGCTCACATTGACCTAATGCCGAAAATAGGTTTGAAACTAACTATCCCAATTCAGCAGGATGCTGTTGTAAGTTCATATTTAGGAGCTGACGGAAGAAGTTTAAAAGTTAAAATAAAAGAATCCAAAAAGAAAATTGAAAGCCTTATACCGTCAATTATTCTAAATCCTGCTGTTCCTACCGACCATACAACTAAAAAAGTCGTAATAGATGCAGGACATGGCGGAAAAGATGTCGGTGCAATAGGCGGCGAAGTAAATGAAAAAGATATTACTCTTGATGTAGCAAAACGTGTTGAAAAATTGTTGAAACAAAAAGGCTACAGCGTTATTATGACACGTGATGATGACACTTATGTTTCTTTACAGGATAGAGTTTCAATAAGCGAAAATGCAAATCCTGATATTTTTGTAAGTATTCATGTAAATTCCAGTGTAAGACCTGAAATCACAGGAGTTGAAACACATTACTATCATCAGGAAAGTATAGCACTTGCACAAACCGTTCATTCTTCACTTGCAAGTGCTGTGCAATCACCAAATCGCGGTTTGTTTAAATCTAAATTTTATGTTATAAATCATACAACATCCCCTTCAATTTTAGTTGAGATAGGATTTATTTCAAATAGTGAAGAAAGAGTACAGCTTGTCGGAGAAAAGCGAAAACAGGCAACAGCTAAAGCAATAGCAGATGGAGTACAAAATTATTTTAAACAATACAAATAATAAAAAACCAATAGCATTTTTTGATTCAGGAGTTGGCGGGCTTACTGTATTTGAAAAAGTCAAAAAACTTTTACCTGACGAAAATTATTTGTATTTTGGCGATACAAAAAATATGCCATACGGAGAAAAAACAGAAGAACAATTGCTGGAATTTGCAGATAAAATATTTAAATTCTTTGAAAGCAAAAATGTAAAAGCTGTTGTAATGGCTTGTAATACAACATCAGCTATTACTTATGAGAAATTAAAAAATAATTATAATTTTAAAATTTATCCGATAATCCAATCTGTCTGTTCTACACTTGCCGGATTGGATGGGGTAAAAAAATTAGGTGTAATTGCAACTCCAGCGACAATAAATTCACACAGCTACTCCGCTGAAATAGCAAAATATAACCCAAAAATGCAGATATTTGAACTTGCAGCGCCAAATTGGGTAAGAATAGTTGAAGAACATCGTATTACACAACCTCAAAGCATTATTCAGATTAAAGAAATTCTTGATATTATGTCTGAGTTTAAACCGGATAAAATTGTTTTAGCATGTACACACTATCCTTACTTGATAAACGTATTAAAAAAATTTATGCCTGAAGAAACTTTTATAGATCCGTCTGTATCTTTTGCAAAAAATATAAAAGAAGATTTAACAAAATCAGGTATGCTGAATGATAAATTTGAATATGAAAAATTTTACGTAAGCTCAAATCCTGAAAATTTTAAAACCGCATCAGCATTATTTTATACGCTTAATGAACTTCCTGAAATTGTAAATCTTTAATATAATTTAAGCAGGTTTTATAATCAGGAACTTCAATAATTTTATTACTGATTTTTTCAGGACTAACATTTAAAACCGAAACATTTTCTTTCACCGCAAAAACTTTTATGCCGCGTTTAATACATTCAAAAACAGGAACTGAACCAAGTGCATTAAAAGGCATTACGAGAAAATCCAGGTTGTTGATATTTATCCCTCCTGTTTTGACAAGCAGCGGTGCATTATTTAACCCTATAAGAATACACGGGAGGAAAGTCGGTGTAATATATTCCGATGCTGCACGTCCGTCAACCAAATCAGAATATATTTGATAATCTCTAAATGCAGGAGAATGTGCACAGGGGACTTTTAATTCTTTAGAAATATAATGAGATAATATAGCTTCCACACCGCCGACAGGGTCCGCTCCCTGTCCTTTTGCATAATCAGGATTGTCATCTTCGGGATCTTCAAATAAACAAACAAGAGCAAGAGCAGTGCAGCCATTATTTAAAAGTTTTTCACAGGCAGCCTTTAATGTTTGAATATTTTTAACAATTCCAGTTGAAATTCCGTTATTCTCCATTTTGAATTCAACCCCGACTTCGCAATCAGTCAATTCATATTCAGAAATATTAATCCCATATACTGTTTTTACAGCATTAATAGTATTAATATGAACGTTTAAAACATCCTGAGGAATAGCTTTATCAAAAACAACACCGATTTTGTTATTTTGGGAATTTAATAAATTTAAATTTCCTTTAAAAAACTCATCAAGTGAATATCCTTCAACATAAAACATATTATCGTTAATAGCTGAAAAGCCGCCTGCATTTACCACATTTGGATTTACTATAAGCTTTGAATATTTTGCAAACTCTCTGACATAGGCACCTGCATCACCGGCATATCCGCCTATTGATGCTCCGATACCTGTAGGAATAATAAATGCGCCTAATTTTTCTCCATTTTCTAACATTTCATTTATATAATACAACAAAAAAGCAGTATAAAAACTGCTTTTTTGTTAAATAAATGTATTTTATAATATTATTGTTGAGCTCCGCCGTAGGAGAAGTCATTTTTAATGTTAGTTTGAAGTAGTTTAGTCCAGGCACTTTCGTAAGTATTAATCTCATTCAACTGAGTTTCAAGATTATTTTTTTCAAGTTCTAATTCTTGCTCCCAGGAATTTATGTTAGCCAATTCAAGTTCATGTTCCTGCTGGCAGCGTTCTGTTAATAATTCATAAGTTTCAGGATCGCTTTCATAATATTCATAATAAATATCATTCAACTGAGTATTATACTTTGATTGATTTTCAGCGACCTGTTTTGATGAATTAAGCATATCCAACATAACAGAAGATAATTTGTCATTAATCATAGATTTTTGTTTTGTGTAAAGTAACAATGTTTCATGAATATTTGAAATAGCCATCGTTCTCGCCTCTCTTCTTTTTTACTTCTCTTACATATATAAACAATTTAAATATTAGTTGATTTCAATAACAAATTATTTTGTTACATTTGTTAACATAATAAATATTATCATAAGTCGATAAGTCGATAGGACATTAAGTTCTTTACGGTGCGCAAAGCGCACGAAAAAATTAGTTTCCCTCTTCTCGGGAGAGGGATTAAGGGAGAGGGTTTTGTTATGCGGGAACTATGCGTCCCCGCACCCCGCACCAAATATTCTTTTTCTTT
>CALUPR010000097.1 GCA_944322705.1 Candidatus Gastranaerophilales bacterium | reverse complement strand
GGAGTTATAGCATCTTTAACAATCTTTGGTTTGATGGCGAAATTTAATGACACAAAAAATATTGCCGCATTAAAAAAATTCTATACTTCAATAAGCCAGGTTACAATGTATGTTATGTTGGACAGATCATCTCCTAATTACTGGGGATTGGATCAGTATTCACAAGATTCTTCCGCATTAGCATTTTCTTATTTTAAACCTTATTTTAAGATTATAAGAGAATGTTCAAATTCAAGCGGCTGCTGGCAGTACCCAACAAAATTTTTGAGCGGGAAAGTATATTTGCAACGTGCTCAAATGTATCAATATATGTTTACTCTTGTTGACGGAATGAATGTCTTAATAAATGTTTATCCAAAAGATATTGTTCAGTCTGAATTTGGTGTTGATGTTGACAGAGATTCTATAGTGTTCATTATTGATGTCAACGGTAATTCGCATCCTAACCAGCTTGGTCGTGATATATTTGCATTTGTACTTGACGGTAAAGATATCGTGGCAGCCGGCAATGATAATACCTATAACTGCAACAAAGCAGCATCAGGGTTAACTTGTGCAGCAAGAGTTATTAATGACGGTTGGAAAATAACTTATTACTAAATTTAAAATTTCAGCTCCTTTCATCTTTCATAAAAGAAGACCGGTGGGGACCGGTCTTTTCATTTTTTATAAGTTTCTCATATAGTGCATCAAAGAAATGATTTGTATTATTCTTTGCTTCTCATTGTAGGGAATGCAATAACATCTCTTATTGACGGAGAATCAGTTAAGAGCATAACAAGTCTGTCTATACCCATTCCCATACCGCCTGTTGGAGGCATACCGTATTCAAGAGCTGTAATGAAATCTTCATCAATTTCCATAGCTTCTTCATCACCAGCCGCTTTTGCCTGTGCTTGAGCTTCAAACCTCATTCTCTGATCAATAGGATCGGTAAGTTCAGAAAATGCGTTTGCAATTTCCCAACCGTTTACTCTGGTTTCAAAGCGCTCTGTTAATCTGTCATTATCCCTGTGAACTTTAGCAAGAGGCGAAATTTCTCTCGGATAATCAATAATATGGCATGGCTGAATTAAACCGGGTTCAACTTTAGCCTCAAATACTGCTTCTACAACCTGTCCCCAGTTCATGGAATCTTCAACCTGAACATTAAGGCTTTTTGCAGTTTCAATAGCCTGTTGTGGGGTATAAATTTCCATAAAATCAATTCCTGTGGCTTCTTTAATTGAACCGAGCATTGTTTTTCTGTCCCATGGAGGAGTTAAATCAATTTCGTGTTCGCCGTATTTTATTTTTAAAGTTCCCAGAACTTCTTGTGCAACGTATGCTACCATATTTTCTGTTAATGTCATCATATCATTGTAATCTGCATACGCCTGATATAATTCAATCATTGTAAATTCAGGGTTATGGCGTGTATCAATGCCTTCATTTCTGAAACATTTACCTATTTCATAAACGCGTTCAGATATTCCGCCGACAATCAATCGTTTTAGATATAATTCAAGTGCAATCCTCAACGTCAAATCCATTTCCAATGCGTTATGGTGAGTAGTGAAAGGTCTTGCATTAGCACCTGATGCCATTGTCTGTAAAATAGGAGTTTCAACTTCCAAATATCCCTGTTTTGCAAGATATTCACGAATTTTTTGGATTATAAGACTTCTTTTTCTAAATGTATCTCTGCTGTCTTCATTTACAATTAAATCAACATATCTTTGTCTGTATTTTAGCTCAACATCTGTCAAACCGTGATAGTGAGTTAATTCTTCCATTTTTTCTTTGCTGATTTGTTTATTAGGTAAAGGCAAAAGAGCTTTTGAAAGAAGTTTCAAAGAGGTTGATTTTATTGAAAGTTCTCCTCTCGGTGTTCTTCTGATAGTACCTGTAAAACCAACAATATCTCCAATATCGATAAGTTTTAAAATTTTCATCATATCTTCCGACAAATTTTCTTTATGTGAAAAAATTTGAATTTTACCGGAAGCATCCATTAGGTCAATAAACATTCCCGTGTTGCGGATAGCCATAACACGTCCGGCTACAGAATATTTGTCTTCTGTTTCCATTCCTGCTTCAAGATCTTTGTATTTATCCTGCAAATAAGCAGCATCTGCATCCTTATCAAATGAATATGGATAAGGATTAACTCCTTTATCAGCCAGATCTGCCAGTTTTTGAATTCTTGTTTGTCTTATTTGTTCTTTAGAAGAACCGGGTTCATGTGTTTGTAATGCCATTTTATATTTCCTTATATTTTTTACGTCTGTATATAAATTTTAGCACAAACAAAATCAAATAAAAAAAGACCGGATTTAATCCGGTCTTTTTATCACAATTTTTTAAGCACCTGCACCGAGTTGTCTTTTCAATTCATCAGGTCTAGATGAACGCTGAAGAGCATCCTCAATAGTAATAAGTTTTTGTTTATACAGTGTTGCTAAAGCCATTTCAAGGGTTTGCATGCCGATTCCCTGATTCATTTGTATTGTAGAGTAAATTTGTGCAGCTTTAGCCTCACGGATGAGGTTTGCAATTGCAGGGGTAACTAACATTATTTCCTGTGCCATTACACGACCTTTTTTAGTGCCATCCGGTTGTAATTTTTGCAGCAGTGTTTGTGAAAATACTGCAACAAGTGAGTTCGCAAGCTGTACACGAATTTGCTGTTGTTGTCCTTCCGGGAATACGTCAATGATACGGTCAATAGTTTGAGCTGCTGATGACGTGTGCAAAGTCCCAAATACCAAGTGACCTGTTTCTGCTGCAGTTAAAGCAAGGGCAATAGTTTCATGGTCCCTCATCTCACCTACAAGAATGATATCAGGGTCTTCACGGAGGGCTGACTTCAGGGCGTTTGCAAATGACCTTGTATCCATACCTAATTCACGCTGATGAATTATACTTTGTTTTGACGTATGTACAAATTCTATAGGGTCTTCAATCGTAAGAATATGTTCAGCTCTGTTTGTATTAATATAGTCAATCATTGCCGCAAGAGTTGTTGATTTCCCTGAACCTGTCGGACCTGTTACAAGAATAAGTCCTCTTGGTTTATCTGCCATTTTTCTTACAACTTCCGGAAGACCGAGCTGGTCAAACGAAGGAACTATAGAAGTAATTGTTCTGAATGCGGCTGCATAATTACCTTTATCTTTATAAAAGTTAACCCTAAAACGGCTTAAACCTTCAATACCGTAAGAAAAGTCAAGTTCCCATGTTTGCTCAAGCGTTCTTCTCTGTTCATTTGAAAGCATGGGGAACAGTAATGTTTCTACATCATCAGGACTTAATGCAGGATAATCATATCTCGTTAAATTACCGTCAATACGCGCAACCGGTGGTAATCCGCTTGAAATATGCAAGTCAGAACCTCCGTCTGCAACAAGTTTTTCTAAAAGCTCTTCAATTAACATCTGTTTATCCTTCCTGGAAATTTATTAATGTATCATTTTCTTTCATAGCCAATTCAATTAGAGTATATGTCATATATGCTCCGAGAGCAACAGCTTTCGGATCTAAATCCGTATGATTTGAAGCCTCTATTATTGCCGTATTTATTTCCGGATTTTCATCTTTAATATAGTGAATCATTTTTTTACGCCACGCCGGCATATCTTTAAAAATTTCACTAAAAGCCTCTGCTGCATTCTCTTCTGAGATAATCGGTAACATAGTACTTCCTTATTTTATAAATTATAAATTTATTATATAAAAAATTTTTATATTAGTCCATATATAATTAAGAAATCATATATTTGAGGTATAATTTTTTTATGAGGCTAAAGGATTTAAAGCTTACAAATTACAGGAATTGCAAGAATTTAGAGCTTAATTTAAATTTTAACAAAATTCTTATAATAGGTAAAAATGCGCAGGGAAAAACAAATATTCTTGAAAGCATATATCTTCTTTCGGTTTTAAAAAGTCCCAGAACTTCTAATAACGCCGAATTAATTAATTTTAACGCTGAAGTTGCGGAAGTTAATGCAAATTTACTAAAAGCGAACACTGATATAGAACTTGATTATTCATATTCAAAGGATAAGAAGCGGGAATTAAAACTCAATAAAGTAAAAACTACCCCTAAAAATTTTAAGACAGTTTTAAAAACAGTATTATTTTCAACATCTGACTTGCTTTTATTGCGCGGAAATCCTTCTGACAGACGTGACTGGCTTGACAGGGCAATCTCACAAGTATATCCGGCTTATGATGACAGGCTTTCAAAATATGATAAAATCCGTATACAAAAAAATAATCTGTTAAAGGATTATTTAAAAACAGGGAATTTCAATGATACATTACTGGATGTTTATAATGAGCAGTTAGTTATAGCAGGCAGTAATATAATTTATCTTCGTAAAAAATTTTTAAAAGAAATAGAGCGCATAGCTAGAGAAAAGCACAGAATTATCAGTGAAACAGAAAATTTAAAAATAGATTATGACTGCGGATTTTTACAAGGGGAATGTGAGCTTGAAGAAATTGCTTCGGCTTTTAAAACTTCGCTGGAAATGCGCAAAACGGAGGAATTAAGAAGAGGTCAGGCTTGTGTAGGACCTCACAGAGATGATATAATTTTTTACATTAACGGAAATGAAGCGACAAAATTTGCCTCGCAAGGTCAGCAAAGGACAATAGTTCTGGCATTAAAGCTTTCGGAACTCGATATAATTGCTGAAAAAACAGGGGATGAACCTGTATTATTACTTGACGATGTGCTTGCGGAACTTGATGACATAAGACAAAATTATCTTTTAAAATCAATAAATAAAAATACTCAGACAATAATAACATCTGTTGATACAATTCTTTTTGAGAATGAATTTTTGAAAGATGTAAAGATTTACAAAATAGAAGACGGACAAATTTTATTATAAGTGAATAAGTAAATATGTTAATAAGTGAATAAGTCTTGACGGTGCGCTAAAGCGCACGAAAAATAAAAAAATAA
>CALUPR010000096.1 GCA_944322705.1 Candidatus Gastranaerophilales bacterium | reverse complement strand
GCTTTTTGCAGAGCCTGTCTTGCAGTTCTGAACTGTTTGTTATGAACCAGAATTTCAGCAATATACAGGTCATCATCAACCGAATTTGAAAAATTAATTGCATTTTCAAATGTGTAAACAGCATCTTTTTCTCTGCCCATTGCAAGGTAAGCTTCACCTTTTATAACACTGTCCATAAGGTTATTGCCTGCTGCCTGAATAATATAATTTAGACTGTCTTTAGCAAGCGGAGCCTGATGAACCAGTCTTGCGAGTTTAAGTTTTGCAAGGTGTAGTTTTAAATCGTCAGGACATTGTTCAATGGCTTTGTTTACATAATCATAGGCAAGGTAAACTTCTTTATTTGTTGTTATACCTTCATTGCCTCCTCTTTCTTTTGCCATTTCATAATAGGTATTTGCAAGTCCTATAATAGCTTCATCATTGTAGTTTTCATCACCTACAAGTTTTGAATAATAATCAAGAGCCTGATCATATTTTTTAATATGAAGAGCCATATTTGCAATTTTCAAACGTCCTTCCGTATATCCGGGGTTAATTGCAATAGCAGTTTTTAACTGTTCCATTGCAAATTCTTCATCTGCACGATTTTCGTAAATCGTTGCAAGATTTAAATAAGGTCTGGAATTTTCAGGTTTAACAATCTGCGCCTTTTTAAACGAGTTGATAGCTGCAGCCTGATTGCCCTGTTTCAAATATAATTCACCCTGTAAAGTCAATGCAGGTGACGAATTAGGGTTAACATGCACCGAGTGGTTAACCCATGTTAAAGCTTTTGAATAATTTCCTCTGCGGGTTTCAACTTGAGCCATATGGTACCAGGCTGTAGGATTGTGAGAATTATATTTCATTGCCTTGTTGAAGTAGCTTTCCGCAGAATCTAAATTTCCGTTCATCATTTCAACAACACCGATATTATCGTAAGCTGTTGCAAATGAAGGATTAATTTTTATTGCAGTATTGAACAAATCCATTGCATCATTTGTATTGCCGAGTTTTAATGTTGCAACACCCATTGCATTGTATGCTTCATAATATTTGTTATTCAAATTAACAGCGGTAACAAATTCTTTTAAAGAGGAATTTATAAGTTCTCTTGTATTTTTAATATAGTCAACGTCAGAAGATGTTGTTCTCTGCAGATAAACAAGCCCCTGAGCATAATGAAGCGTCGGGTTTTTCGGATATTGTTTCAATAATTTATCAAGTTCTTTTTGTGCAGGATCTAATTTATGCTGTTTTGCCAGTGAAACTGTTCTCAACGCCATAAGATTAATATCATTAGGCTTTAAATTAAGCTGTTCACGGATTTTTTGGTCTGCCTGTGCACAGTGGTTGTATTCAATAAGACGTGCAATTTCAGGATAAATCTGTGTTGCGGATTGAGAAGGTGCAACTGTTGTTTGCTTTGCAGCATTTGCTGTATTTTTCTGCACCTGAGCCTGAAGTTCTTTAGCATAAACTTGTGTAGACAAAGCAGCCATAACGACAATAGATGATATTAATAATTTTTTATAATTCATATTATCTCCTGCAACCGGTTATAAGTTGACTATTTTAATTATTCTAAAAATATTGTATAATAGTATTCGTAAAAAAGCAATAATGTAAACGGTGTAGAAAAATGGGAATTAACACAACTTCAAAGCAGGATCTGGAAGATTTTAAATCATATATAATCGCAGAAAAAAATTTTTCCAAGCATACTGCAAAAGCTTACTGCTCGGATATCTTGAGTTTTCTTGTCTGGATGGATGAAACTTCATGCGAAGACATTGACCTGCCTAAAATACGGGAATATTTACATTTTATTCAAAAATTCAACTACAAAAAAACAACTCTTGCAAGAAAAATTGCATCGCTCAGAACATTTTATAAATATCTTTATCGGGAAAGAAAAGTTGAGTCAAACCCTGCAATGAGCCTTATTAACCCGAAACGTCCAAAATCTCTGCCGAAATTTTTAACCCCTGATGAAGTTGAACAAATTTTAAACAATACAAAAATAGAAACCCCCGCCGGTTACAGGAACAGAACTATTCTTGAACTTTTATGGGCAACAGGAATGCGAATATCAGAACTTGCAGGATTGAATTTCGGCGATCTTAATCTTGAAAACAACGAAATCAGAGTTTTCGGAAAAGGTTCAAAAGAAAGGATTATCCTTGTAACCGACAGGGCAAAAAATTTTCTGGAACGCTACATAGAAAGTGCAAGGGCATTAATCCCAAAAGGATTTCCTGCTCCGCCCGAGGATGAAAATTCTCCTGTTTTTATAAACAATACAGGCTACCGCCTGCAAACAAAAACAATAAGAAATGTTATAAATGACGTTGTAGAAAAAATTAATCTGCCCAAACACGTAACCCCGCACGTTTTTCGCCACAGTTTTGCAACGCATTTGATAGAAAACGGGGCAGATTTAAGGATTGTGCAGGAGCTTTTGGGACATGCAAGCATTTCAAACACCCAGATTTATACCCACGTTTCAACCCAGCATTTGAAAGATGTTTATAACGAAACACACCCGAGAGCCTGATTTTAGAATTAAAAATATTAAAGAAGCAATTTGTTTTAAAAATCCCTCTGTAATATACATCAAATATAAATATTACAAAATGTAAATAGCTGTTTAAATTGCAACATCTGTGTTTGCGGTTTTTCGTATTTTGAAATAAATTTTTCGGGCAATTATACTGCATAAAATGTTTTTATAAATAAGTGAGCAAAGTGTGCTTTACAGACATTATAAAAGGAGGATATTAATGAGCAATGAATCAATGAGAATTAATGGTTTAAACATGCATGCGCAACCTTCGCAGACAGAAGTTAAGCAGGCTAAAGAAAAACCGTCTAATATTGATTTTAGCAGCGGTAAAAAAGAAGTAAAAGACGGATACGGAACAATGGGACTTGAATTATCATCCGCTGAAAATAAAAAAACAGCAAAATCGATAGCTCCGGCAAAAGGCGCTGATCTTTCAAAAGATATAGCACCTTTAGATGAACATTTTGTTACTCCTCATCCGGAACTTGCAAATGCTGTTGTTGCTAAAGTTGAAGACAACAAAACTCTTTCTCAATATGATGAAAACGGTTATTTAAAATTAACATTTGCTGAACCGGGAGTATGCGTTCTTCAGGTTTTTCGTGACAACGACGGTAATATGACGGAATTTCATGAAAACAAATTTAATGAAAACGGAAATGAATCACAAAGAATAGTACGTAATCCCGATGGCAGTGTCAAAGAATATTATGATTATGAATACGATAAGGCAGGTAATCAGACTCGTATAGTATTGCACAATGCTGACGGAAACGTTAAAGAATACTGGGAAATGGAATATGATAAAAACGGCAATCAAATCAATGTCGTTGAGCATAATCCGGAAAAATAGTATTAAAAAATAAAAATAAGTTTAAATAAAAAAGATGCAAAGTCTTTTACGTGCAATTTGTGCACCAAAACGGACTTTGCATCTTTGTATTTTAAAATCCTATGCTCTTAATATCCTTGCCCAAAATTAAAAAATGGACTAAACTCATCTTATGGACGAGATTATTGAAAAGCTGAAAGAAATCGGACTTAATGAATACCAGTCAAAGGTTTATACGGCATTATTGAAAAAATTTCCCGCAACAGGCTATGAAATCAGCAAACTTGCAGGTATTCCGCAGTCAAGAACATATGATACTTTGAAAGTTCTTGAAACAATGCATATTGTTATACCTTCTAATACAAAACCGCTGACTTATACCCCGATCCGCCCGAAAGAATTGACTAAACGATATAAAAGAAAAATTGATTCCACAATAAATTTTCTTGAAAAAAAACTTCCAGATCTCAAAGAAGACAGTTACACCGAACCTGTTTTGACAATCTCGGGGAGCATAAAAATTTATGACAAACTGACAGAAATTGTCAAAAACGCACGGGATAATATTTTTGTTGCACTATGGTCGCATGATTTCAAATATCTTGAACAGCATCTTCTTGATGCTTATAACAGAGGACTTGATGTAAAAATAGTTAAATATGATAATTTTATATGCAATTTTGGAACAGTGTTTGAACATTCAACAATTTCCATGCTTGATCATTACAAAAATGACAAATTTATCTTTTTGACAGCAGACAACAGTGAAGGCATTTTCGGAGTAACAAAATCCTTGAAAAATTCACAGCCTGCAGTTACATGGACAAAAAATACGGAAATTGTTTTTCTCATTAAAGCTTTCAGTGTTTTCAGCATGTATCTTGTTGATATTGAAAACAATTTCCCTGAACAATTGAGGTATTTTTACGGAGCAGGGTTGAAAAAACTGCGCGATAAAATTTTACATTAATTTACTTTCAAATAATTTTTGAAAGATGTATAATTTTTGTAGTAAGGAGATATGATGTACGGGTATAGTTTTGAATTAATCACGGGTCCGATGAGCTGCGGCAAAACAGAGGAGCTTTTACGCAGAATAAGACGTTCAATAATAGCAAAGAAAAAAGTTAAAGTAATTTCACCTGATATTGATACAAGATCAAAGGGGGATTATATAGAATCCAGAAACGGTTTATGGCTGGATGCAATAAAAGTTAAACATTCAATACAGATCATGAGTGTTGTAAAACCTGAAGACGAAGTTATAGCAATTGATGAACTCCAATTTTTTGACAGCAACATTGTAAAAGTTATTTCAAAGCTTATGGCAGAAGGTAAAAAAGTAATCGGTACCGGTTTGGAACTTGATTTTAAAGGGGAACCTTTCGGAAGCATGCCGGAATTGATGTGCATAGCAACAACTGTTGATAAACTCCATGCCGTCTGTATGAAATGCGGTTGCGAAAACGCAACACGTACACAAAGGCTTATTGACGGCAAACCTGCCGACAAAAATTCACCGTTAATTATGATTGGCGGAGATGAAACTTATGAAGCCCGCTGTGTAAAGTGTTACGAACTTCCTGATGTTGAGCTTGAAAAGAAAAAACGCGGATTTAAGCTTTTAAATTTTGACAGAGTATAA
>CALUPR010000095.1 GCA_944322705.1 Candidatus Gastranaerophilales bacterium | reverse complement strand
GTGTTAATAGACAGAAAAAATGAAGTCGGTAGGGGGGGGGGGGGGCTGTGTCGGATTTTGCGGGGATAATATTACTGTGACAAAAGACCTTCTCCCTCAACCTGAGCAAACCCATATAAAATTAACTGGAACGGATACAAGATGTTTATACTGGGGAATAGCTATTTTCTTTAATAAGACCTCTTATTATCAGATTCCTGAAGAATTAAAAATATATTGTGGTGATGATTGGATTTTTATACAAAATCAAAGACATAAAAAGCAAAATTATAACATTTGCGGTCAAAATATATATCATTATCAAAGCCTCTCTTCTAAAGGAAAAGATTTAAATCCGATTTGCAAAAGGGATATAAAAATATTACGCGGGTTAGTTTATAAATGGTACCAAAATATTTTATATATTGAACACGTATATAACGGAGTACGTGTAACATTACTTGGGTTTAAAATTCTCGTTCATTTTAGTAAAAATCATTAAAATAGTGTAGACAACACACAAATCTTATTCTTGTGTCTAATTTTTACCAAGGGTAATTGTCTGTTATTTGCCATCCGTCATGCATTATTAATGCTGAACAATACTCCCCTGTGTCAGCACATTCCTCTTCTAATGTTTCTCTATTCTTGAGATGATCCCCGTGTGGAAGTATTCTGTGTTTGTCTAAATCAATGTAAAACTTGAATACATCTTTCCCGAGTGTATTTGGATTTTTCGGACCGTTTATATCAAAATATAATTTTTGAGTATTGGATACTATATAATTCCCATCTTTATCTACCGTTCCGAAATTTAATACAACAAAAGTACCGTCTGCCAGATAGAAAGAACTTCTGTACATTGGCATTACGTGACTGTAAACCCACGGATTTCCATTATGATATTTCCAAGGACCGTTACTTTTGTAACCGCATTTGTAATCTTGTGTTGTACAAACTTTAGCTATTTTTAGAAAAGGTTTCCAGTAGGTATTAAAATATTCGGTATTTGTTTGTTCATTAAGCGGCATATCCTGGTTTATCCAGTTTTCAGCAAAGCCGTTAACGCTTTCTGATTGAATTAATGCCTGCGAAAAAGAGGTATAGGTTTTCTTTAATCTGGTAACGGCAACCTGTTTTTGATGATTTGCAATCAAAATCGGAATTGTCATAGCAGCAACAACTCCTATAATACCGAGTGTGATAAGTACTTCAGCCAAGGTGAATGCAGCTCGACGGGTATTGTCAGAATGGGCTACGTGCGTAGCACCCTCAGCCAAAGTAAAGGCTGCTTTGTGTTTTAGTGAAGGGTGAAGCGTGAAGGGTGAAGCGAGTTTTTTTACTTCCCTCCCTCGGGGGAGGGATTGAGGGAGAGGGTTATTAGCCATGAGATGCACAAGTTCAGGATGACGTCGTAATTTGTCAGACTGAACTACGTGCGTAGCACGCTTGCAATAACAATTTTTCAAATGTGACGTGTCAAGCGGCACGCTTGCGGGGGGGGGGCAATTGTCAGCTTCTTAATTCTTTCCATAATAAAACTCCTCTTAATTTCCTTCAATACATTCATTATTTACGATTTTTTAGATTTTGTCAACTTCAACCTTAGTTTATTACCTTTGAACAACAACTTTTTTATACATATTGTTATGCGGTGCATTGTTGCTTAATTTTATAATTTGATTCAGTGCAAATTTTAACGGATTTGATATTTTATCTGTTTCATATGTAGTTACTTTTGTCAGTTCATAATCATTTCTGTATTTTGGAATTAATACATTTTTTTTAGGAGTAAATCTTGCAAAACTTACACCGCATTTCCCGTTTTCTTTATAAATGTCTACTCTCAATCGCGTAGAAAGATAAGCGTTGTCAATATTTTTTCTTGCTGTATTTAGTTTCTCAAATTTTCCGTGTTCAACAGCATAGTCAGCAATCATTTTTAAAGATCCACTATGCAGGAATTTTGCCTGAAATGTTTGTTGAGATGGTGTATTTTGAATTTGCATAGTTATTATAAGTTGAAACAAAACTTTTTTTGCTACTGTTTGTTAAATCCGTTCGGATGAGTTTTGTGCCACTTCCAGGCTGTTGATATTATTTCTTCAAGTGAATCGTGTTCCGGTTTCCAGCCTAGGATTTTTTTAGCTTTATCACTTGATGCAATCAGTTGTGCAGGATCGCCGGCGCGTCTTGGTGTAATTTTTGCAGGTATTGTATTTCCTGTAACTTTTCTCGCTGTTTCAATTACTTCTTTCACTGTAAAACCTACACCGTTTCCGAGGTTAAATATGTCACTTTGACCGCCGTTCTGAAGGTATTTTACCGCAAGAATATGTGCCTGAGCCAGATCTGTTACGTGAATGTAATCACGAACACATGTTCCGTCTTTTGTATCGTAATCATCTCCAAAAATGGAAATAAATTCCCTCTTGCCGTTTGGAACCTGTAAAATTAACGGGATAAGATGAGATTCCGGATTGTGATCTTCTCCGATTTTTCCTGAGTTATGAGCACCGCATGCATTAAAATATCTTAGAGAAACATAACGGATATTGTGAGCTTGCCCGACCCATTTGAACATTTTTTCCATAGAAAGTTTTGTTTCCCCGTAAGTATTTGTCGGTTCTGTTTTATCAGTTTCAAGTATGGGTATTCTTTCAGGTTCACCGTAAGTTGCTGCGGTTGATGAAAATACTATTTTATCAATCCCGTTTGCAACCATTGAATCTAATAAAATTTTGGTGCCGCATAAATTGTTATCATAGTATTTTAGAGGTTTTTCCATACTTTCGCCTACAAGCGAGCAGGCGGCAAAATGTATTACCGCATCAATTTTTTCTTTCTTAAATACTTCATCAAGAAATTCTCTATCCCTTATGTCCCCTTTGTAAAATTTTGCTTTAGGATGAAGAGCTTCTTCATGTCCTGTTTGCAGGTTATCAATAACCACAACATTTTCACCATTATTTATAAGCTCATAAACTGTATGTGACCCGATGTAGCCTGCGCCGCCTAAAACTAAAATTGTCATATTAATATCTCCTTATAATCTTTTTATTATATACCACATTTTTACTTTATGTTATCATTTGTTGTATGGATAAATTATTTTCAAACGAGATGAATGTATTGAAGGCTCTGGCGATTTTGCTTGTTGTGTCAGGACATTTAGAGTTTTCTTTACTGGGGATATTTCCGCCGTATTCTTTTCAACTCGCTTTATTTTTCTTTATATCCGGTTGTTTGTTTAAGGATAAATATTTAACGGATGTTGCGACATTTGTAGAAAGAAGAATAAAAAGTTTATTAGTGCCTTATTTCTGGTATAACCTTTTTTATATGCTGGTTACAATTTTAATTGCTAAACTTACAGGTAAATTCTGGGGAATGCCTTTGAGTTTCAAAAACTTTTTTATAACTCCGTTTTTAAACGGGCATCAGTTTGACTTATCCTGTCCGTTGTGGTTTGTAACCCAGTTGTTTATGACAATGATAACGTTTTTGTTTTTATTCAGGGCTTTAAATGCGGTTACAAAAAATAAGTTTGTACATCTTGTTTTTTTTACGTTATTAGGTGT
The DNA here is from genome assembly GCA_944322705.1 of Candidatus Gastranaerophilales bacterium. Classification (GTDB taxonomy): domain Bacteria; phylum Cyanobacteriota; class Vampirovibrionia; order Gastranaerophilales; family Gastranaerophilaceae; genus Stercorousia. Next base: position 1,479 of record CALUPR010000095.1, on the reverse strand, counting down.
GCTTGCGATACCTTTTTCCAAGATTTTCCCGGTAACGCCATTAATGCTTATTGTTATTAGAACAATGTTTTCAATGTTTTTTGTATATCTGGGGTATTTTTACACACATTATATAAAGGATAATTATAATATTTTCACTCCAAAGTGGTTCGCTGTCGTATTTGTTTTACAGTCAATATTGTGGATGTTTAACAGAGATTACGACCCCGAGCATGGGATTGGATTGAGTTATGTTCTTGTCTGGGCAAGATTTGACGACCAGTTAATAGTCCCTGTAATAACTGCTTTAACAGGTATCTGGGCATCATTGTTTACCGTCAAAATTATTTATCCTTACGTTAAAGATATAAAATTTATTCAGGATATGGGCAATGTAACCTATCATATAATGGCAAACCATCTGCTTGTAATGTATATAATGACTGCAATATTTATGCATATAAACGGAATTCCGATAACAGAGCGTGCAAACCATGATATTTACTGGATTTATAACCCTGTTCAGACGACATACTTATACTTTGTTGTTACTATGATTGTCACGACATACGTTGGTGTCTGGCAGAAAAAAGTGTATAACAAAGCACTTGAAATTTTGAAAAAATAGGTTATAATATAAGAAAAGGGCGGGACAAGTTCCAGCTTGCCCCATTAAAAGCCCCTTTGAGGTTATTTGAGAACTAGCAGTATTAAAAGAATTATTGCTAGTTCTTGTGTATTAATAACCATTTTATCACCTCCCTTCTTCTATCGGTTTGACAAATTTATAGTTTGCGCCGTAGAGTTATGAGAAATGATAAAGGATCTTTAGCCCTTATATATTTATATCTTATAGTAAAATGTAATTTTTAAATCAATTAAAAGTAGGAAATAAAATTAAATTTAATATATATAAAGACTATATATAAAAATTGTGTGTGCCAATTGGCGGTAGACTATAGTCACATAATCGCATACATTATTTTGTATGTCAAGCAATGTCCTAGAAAAGTTTGCCAAAAAATTAAACTCAATACGCGAAACAAGAGGGTTGTCGCAAGAGGAGTTAGCTTTTCTTTGCGGTATTGACAGGACTTATATCGGAAGAATTGAACGTCTTGAACGTAATCCGAGTTTAGTTGTTTTACAGAAAATTGCAGACGGATTAGGTATATCTCTTATCGAATTGTTGACATTTGATTAAATTTTGCTTGGATGGTACAGAAAGCTACGCTCTTTCTTTAGCCATAGCCTCAAAGATTTATGCTAAACCTGAGTGGTGGGTAGAGCGGCTACGCTCTACATTTTGAGCCAAAGGGCATCGTAAGCGTTTAGTCTTACGGTGAGTTCTTTGTTTTCAACCCGTGCACGAACCATTTTGTCTGTTAAAAGGTTTTTCAGGTATATATCTTTGCCTTTTTTCCCGAAGTTGTCGTCTGTGAATATAACTGTTGCTTTAACTTTGTCATCAGAGAGATTGTTTATAACAACAACTCTGTC
>CALUPR010000094.1 GCA_944322705.1 Candidatus Gastranaerophilales bacterium | reverse complement strand
ATTTGCGATTTTTTTTTTACGAGTTACAATTAAAAACATAAGGGAGAGAAATTATATGGAACATTGGGTTTACACATTAAATATTTCAGGGCATGCTATATCATTAAACCTTGATACTATATTTACAATGTGGTTTGCAATGGCTGTTGTAATAGTATTTGCGATTATGGCAACAAGACATCTTTCCCTGGTTCCCGGAAAACTTCAGGCAGTATCTGAAAGCATTATGAAATTTTTCTATGGAACACTTGATACTATGGTAGAAAATGAAAACAGGCAGCATGTTCCTTTAGTTGCTTCACTGTTTTTATTTATCGTTACAGCAAACCTTATGGGGCAGCTTCCTTTAAGAATTATCCACCTTAAAAACGGAGGAGAATTAGCCTCCCCGACAAATGATATTAACCTGACAGCCGCTATGGCTATCATTGTTTTAATATATTACGTATTTATGGGGATTCGCGCAAAAGGTCATAAATTCTTTTTGCATGAACTCAGCTTTACAGGTATTGTAATGGCACTTGTAGAACTTCTTGAAATGTTTACAAGACCTTTAAGCCTTGCAATCCGACTTTTTGCAAACATATTTGCAGGAGAAATTCTGGTTTCAATAGCACTAGGCGGACTGGCATATTTTCTACCGCTGCCTATAATGCTGTTTGAAATTCTGGTTGCATTCATTCAGGCAACAGTATTTATGATGCTTACAATTGCTTATGTAGGCTCAGCAACAGGAGAACATTAGTTACTTTAGAAAAAGTATTAAATAAAGGAGAAGAAAAAATGGTAGACACAGCTACAATTTCACAAATGGCACACTTAGGTGCAGGTATTGCAATCGGTTTCGGTGCAGTTGGTGCAGGACTTGGTATTGGTTTTGCAACAAAAGGTTTGATGGATGCAGTTTCAAGACAGCCGGAAGTTGCAGGTAAAGCATTCGGTTTCTTCCTGCTCGGTGCAGCTTTATCAGAAGCTTGTGCATTGTACGCATTCGTTATAGCATTCTTGCTGTTAGGGAAATAATCGGAGAAATTTGCAATGGAATTTAATGCAACATTTTTAGTATCAGCAATCAGTTTTATTATATTCACAGTAATAATGAATATAATATTTTACAAACCTATCGGCAGAGTAATCTGCGAAAGACAGAAATTTCTTGATGAAACAAGAAATGATGCGATAAATTCAAGCAAAAAAGCTGATGCAATTTTAAAAGACAGAGATGACAGATTGAATAAATCTGTTGCTGATGCAAAAAAACTGGTTGCGGATAAAGTTACCGAAGCAAACGAAAATTCCAGAGCAAAAACAACAGAAGCAAAACAAAAATCAATGGAAGAAATAACTTCTGTCAAATCTAACCTGCAAGCAGAAGCTGAACAGTACAAAGAAGAACTTAAATCAAAAGTAAAAGATCTGGCAGAAGTAATATCTTCTAAAGTCCTAGGTATGGATGTAAAAATTGAAAATACCGACAATGAACTTATAAACAGGATACTAAATTAATATGAACGAATTGCTAAATTTTTGGAACCTTATAGTTGAATCAAATACATTTAATTTCGTTGTTCTTATACTTATTTTTGCAATACTGTTTAAGAAAATTAATCTTTCAGACACTATTGAAAAAATAAGACTTGATATTGTAAATACAATTGACTATGCAAAAAAAGAACAGCAAGAAGCCAAAAATAAACTTACAGGTGCACAAAAAGCAATAGAACATATTGATGAAGATATTAAAGGCAGATTAAAAGAAGCTTCACAAAGGGCAGAAGGTATTTCTAAACAGATTTCTGAAAATACGGATGCTCAGGTAAAATTAATTGAAAAAAATATTGAGCGGGTAATAACAGCAGAAGAAAAAACTCTTTCGGCACAAATGTCAGAAAAAACATTAAAATCATCCGTTGCAATTGCTCAAGAACAAATAAAAAATATGCTTGAATCAAATCCCGAACTTCACAACAAATTTATTGATGAAAGCATTGAAAATTTAGATAAGGTATAATTCCATGGCTGACAATAAAGTTCAAATATCCACATCAGAAAAAATATATGCCGACTCTTTGATACAGGCTGGTAAAGACGGCGCAATGAAATTTGATGAAATACTTGCAGATTTAAATACAATAAAAGAAATAACTTCTCAATCAAAAGATCTTGTAGAAGTTATGGAAAACCCTGCTATAGATGACAATTCAAAATATGAAATTATTGACAGCGTTTTTTCTAACCATATAAATAATAAAATTATTAACTTCTTAAAAGTTTTAATTAATAAAAAAAGATTTAAAGAATTGGATAATGTAATTCAAGCTTATTCGGACGAGCTGGATAAAATTAATAACATAAAAAGAGTAGAAGTTATATCAGCAGTTGAACTTACAAAACAGCAAATGCAAAGACTTACAGAAAAACTTCAAAACAAATTAGAAAGAAATGTTATAATCAGCAGCACTTTGAATAAAGATATAATCGGCGGGTTAGTTATAAAAATTGATGACGACGTTATTGATAACAGCCTGAAAAATAAATTGGAAAATTTAAGTAAAAATATAATATAAAGGGGAAATTATGTCACTTATTAAACCTGATGAAATCAGTTCTATAATTAAAAGCAAAATAGAGAACTACGATATTTTAACAGAAGTATCAAATACCGGTACCGTAATTGAAGTAGGCGACGGTATTGCCAGAATTTACGGACTTCGCAACGTTATGTCAAACGAGCTTGTAACATTTGAAGACGGTAAAGACACTCTGGGAATTACCTTAAACCTTGAAGAAGACAACGTAGGTGTTGTAATCCTCGGAGAATATACCCAAATTAAAGAAGGAATGACCGTAAAAACAACCGGAAGAATTGCTTCAGTTCCTGTAGGTGACGCTCTTATCGGAAGAATTATCGACCCGACAGGCAAACCAATTGATGGTAAAGGAGAAATTGAATCATCAAAAACACGTCCGATTGAAAGAGTAGCCCCCGGGATTGTTGCAAGAAAATCCGTTCATCAACCACTTCAAACAGGCTTGACAGCTATAGATGCTTTGACACCTATCGGAAGAGGTCAGCGTGAATTGATTATCGGTGACAGACAGACAGGTAAAACAGCAATAGCAATCGACACAATTATCAACCAGAAAGGTCAAAACGTTATTTGTATATATGTTGCTATCGGTCAAAAAACTTCAACCGTTGCACAAATTGCTAAAACACTGGAAGAACACGGTGCAATGGAATATTCAATAATTGTTTCGGCAACAGCGGATGAACCTGCTCCGCTGCAATATATCGCACCATTTGCAGGAGTTGCAATCGGCGAAGAATTTATGGAACAGGGTAAGGATGTTTTGATTATCTATGATGACCTTTCAAAACATGCTCAGGCATACCGTGCAATGAGTTTGCTTCTTAAAAGACCGCCGGGACGTGAAGCTTATCCGGGAGATGTATTCTATCTTCACTCAAGACTTCTTGAACGTGCCGTTAAATTGAATGATGAACTCGGCGGCGGAAGTATCACTGCATTACCGATTATTGAAACACAGGCAGGTGACGTATCTGCTTACATTCCGACAAACGTAATTTCAATTACAGACGGGCAGATTTTCCTTGAATCTAATTTGTTTAATTCAGGTGTAAGACCGGCGATTAACGCAGGTATTTCGGTATCACGTGTAGGCGGTGCAGCTCAAACAAAAGCTATTAAACAAGTTGCAGGAAAATTAAGACTTGATTTGGCTCAGTTCAGAGAATTGGAAGCATTTGCGCAGTTCGCATCAGACCTTGATCAGGCAACAAAAAATCAGTTGCTAAGAGGTGAAAAACTGACAGAAGTTTTGAAACAACCCCAATACAATCCTTTGAGCGTTGCGGAACAGGTTACAATTCTATTTGCAGCTAACGAAGGAATACTTGATGATATAGCTAATGCAGATATAAACAAATTCAAAAAAGAATGGTTCGCTTATCTTAACACAAATCTTTCAGACCTTGCTACAAGATTAAATGACGGTGCAAAACTGGAAGATACAGATAAAGAACAACTTAAAGAAGCATTGAATAACTTTAAGAAAACTTTCTAATATATCCTGATACTTGATACTAAGGTAGAAAAAATGGCGAATTTAAAAGACATAAAAAACAGAATACAGAGTGTGCAAAGCACACAAAAAATTACAAGAGCAATGAAAATGGTTGCCGCAGCCAAGGTTAAAAAGGCTGAAAACAGCGTTAAATTATCACGACCGTTTACAGGCGAACTGGTTTCAATGTTCAAAAAATTGTTGGATTCTGCCGGCAATTACAGTATTCAAGGTTTGAAAGTCAAATCTGCCATTGATAATTATCCTGAACTTTTACAGGTAAGAGATATCAAAACAGTAGGGCTTCTTGTAATTACCTCTAATAAAGGTCTGGCTGGAGCTTATAACGCTAACATTATAAGAAAAACATTGCAAACAATAAAAGATTATAAAGCTCAAAGGATTAATACGATTTTGTTTATAGTCGGGCAAAAAGGAGTTTCATCTCTAAAAAGGAAATGCAAAGAACTTAATTGCGAAATTGCAAAAACATATTTTGAGGCAGCTAACTCTCCGACACCTGTAGGAGCAAATCTTATTATTGAAGATATTGCAGAATACTACGTAGATAAAAAGATAGATAAAATTGAGGTTATTACAACTCGATTTAAAAATATGATGAGTTACTTTGTCGAAAATTGGGATATTTTACCTTTGAATAATTTTGCGGACAGCACAGAGCCTGTACAAGGACTTGACCCTTTAATGGAATTTGTCCCTAATATGCACAGCATCTTGCAAAAAGTTGTTCCTATGTATATGACCAATGTTCTTTATCAATCATTATTGGAAGCCCAGGCAAGTGAACTTGCAAGCAGGATGACCGCAATGTCTGCAGCTACAAGCAACGCAGAAAAAATGATTTCTGAATTATCGGTTGTCTACAACAAAACAAGACAATTTGCAATTACACAGGAAATTATAGAAGTAGTTTCCGGTGCAAATGCTCAGTT
>CALUPR010000093.1 GCA_944322705.1 Candidatus Gastranaerophilales bacterium | reverse complement strand
TTTGTAATTTTTTTAAATTTTATATATTTTGTTTCCTTTTTAATTTATTGAACGACTTTTTTAGTCGTTTTTTTATTTTATGATAAAATAGGAAAAAATAGGAGAGTGTTATGGGGCAGACTTTAGCAGAAAAAATTATTTCAGAGCATGCAAGGAAAAAAGTTAAAGCAGGAGAACTTGTTATAGCAAATGTCGATGTTTGTGCCGTACAAGACGGTACAGGACCTTTAACAGTACAGGAGTTTAAAAAACTTGGGAAAGAACGTCTCAATAATCCTGAAAGAACGATTCTTTTTATAGACCACGCTTCTCCAAGCCCGAGAAAAGAACTTTCAAATACCCATACTGTATTAAGAGAATTTGCAAAAGAATATGGTGCTGTGCTCTCTGATATAGGTGCAGGAGTATGCCACCAGAGGCTAATTGAAACCTTTGTAAACCCCGGGGAAATTCTTGTCGGAGCGGACTCTCATACGTGTACATCAGGCGCTTTGGGGGCATTTGCAACAGGAATGGGTTCGACAGATATTGCTGTTGCCATGGCACTTGGCAAAACATGGTTAAAAGTACCGGCTACATATAAAATAGAAGTAACAGGCAAATTTAAAGAAGGAATATGTTCAAAAGATTTAATGCTGTATCTTATCGGAATGATAGGTGCGGACGGTGCAACATACAAAGCTCTGGAATTTTGCGGTGATACTATCGAAAATATGACAATGTCAGAACGCTTTACTCTTTCAAATATGGCAGTTGAAGCAGGAGCAAAGGCCGGACTCTTTGCGACTGATGAAAAGACCGAAGAATTTTTAAAATTGCACGGTCGAGAAGACAAATTTAAAATTATAAAACCTGATAATGATGCGATTTATGAAAGAGTCATAAAAATAAATGCCCAAGACATTGTTCATACCGTATCATGCCCGCATACGGTTGATAACACAAAACCTGTTGAAGAACTAAAACATATTAAAGTGAATCAGGTATTTATCGGAACCTGCACTAATGGTAGAATTGAGGATTTACGAATAGCTGCAAATATATTAAAAGGGAAACAAATCAATCCTGATGTAAGAATGCTTATTTGTCCTGCTTCAAAAGATATATATCTTCAAGCGCTTGATGAAGGCTTAATAACAACCTTTGTAGAGGCTAATGCTACAATTCTTCCTCCGGGATGCGGACCTTGCGTTGGGGTTCATGCTGGGACTCTTGCGGATGGTGAAGTTTGTCTGGCAACACAAAACAGAAATTTTCAAGGCAGGATGGGAAACACTAAAGGATTTATATATCTTGGTTCGCCTTATGTCGCCGCTTACACGGCATTACGCGGATACATAAGTGCAAAATAATTCTAATCGTAATAAAAAAAATATAACCTGTCGGCTATATATCAATGAATGAGTATTTCCTGACAAAAATTCCTTACTATAAATGTAAGGAGAAGTTTTATGTCAGGCAATAAATTGCAATACCGTAAAATGCCTTTGGAAGAACTTGTTGTTCTTTCACAGCAAAACGATTTTAAGGCACTGGAAGAATTAATAAAAAGGGAACAAAAAAACGTTTTTGCGGCATTTACATACCTGTGCAAAAAACAGGAAAATGTTGCTGACCTGACTCAGGAAGCACTTTTGCGGGTTGCAAAAAATATACAGCACCTTAAAAATCCAAAACTTTTTAAAAGTTGGCTTAACCAAATAGTCACAAACCTTTTTTATGATGAACTGAGAAAATCTCAAAAAAAAGCTGACACAGTATCGCTTGACGAAGATACAGAAGATACTGTGCCTATTAAATTCCAATTACTTGATAAAAAATGTAAACCTCATGAAAAATGTATTTCATCGGAACTTGAAAAAATTATTAAAAATGCAATACTTGCACTGCCGGAACAATTCAGGGTTGCAATTATCCTAAGGGAATTTCAAGGATTAAGTTATGAAGAAATAGCTGATGCAACTCATTCCAGTATAGGCACAGTTAAATCCAGAATTGCAAGGGCAAGAGGAAAATTACAGGAAGATCTTAAAGCATATATGTAAAGGAGATAATTTATGCAAAACCAATTAAGCTGCGAACAGGTTATTGCTCTTTTGAGCTTCTATACGGAAAATAAATTAAGCAAAAAATTGTCGGATTATGTAAGTCTGCATTTAGAAACGTGCCCTGAATGCAGGGAAAAATATTTAAAAATGAAAAATATACTTAACAAATTTATTGATATACAAAACAAAGAAATTGATAATCCATATGTAACAAAACAGTATGAAGATTTTAAAAATAATCTTTCTGCATATATAGATAACGAACTTAATGACTTTGAAAATATAAAAATAAAAAAAATTGCGATATCAAATCCGCTTGCAAGACAGGACTTAGAAAATATATACACATTTAAAAAACTTTTACACTCTTCATTTGAAAAAACAAAAAATGACTTAAAAAGTGATTATTCAAAAAATATAATGTGCCAACTCAGGCAGGAAAACAAAAATGAAAAATCAACAGACCCGTTTTGGAAGCTTGTCATAAGCTTTTTTGCGATGATTAGCTGTATTGTTGCCGGCATTATCAGTATCTTATATTTTTAATCCGGTTGAATGATGTTTCATAGATGCCATTTTAATATAAGCATCCATAGATATTTTTTCGGGCTGCTTAATATTTAAATTTTCATTCCCATGCATTTTTGCAATTGCTTCCTTTTGCTTTTGTGCTGCGTATTCATTCCTTAATAAAGGGGTAACTATATTGCAAGATATAACAGAACCAACAGTACTTGCAACAACATCAACGCCGTTTTTAAAAGCTTTAAACTCTTCTTTTATTTCCGGAAAATCTTTGCCGATATTTGTATTTAATTTTCCGATATAATCTGCCGGATTTGCAACTTTTGATTTTATATAATTGCGTATCTTTACAGTAGATAATTTACCGGTAGAAACAAGCTTTGATGCCAAATTTTTAAAAGAACTTGTAATGACATAAAAAGATATAATGTTAATTGCAGCATCGGCAATTTCCTGCGGTATAAGAAATGATTTTTGCTCTTTTGAAATTTTATCATTGAAAACTACTGCACTTACTTGAGCCATAGCAGATAAAATCCAGCCTAAAACTCCGGTATGTACAAGCATTTTACCCGGATTTTCTCCATAATTTTTATACATCACTGATTTAAAATTAGAGAATAAGTTTGCCATTATTTCTTATCCTCCGTTTCCTGATGCTTCATAAATGTATTTGTTAAAAATTTAGTTAAAGGCGCATCAATCAAAAAGTTAGTAAATATCATAACACCAAGTGCAACAACAGTCCCCATAGCATTACGATACTGTTCAAATTCATCAGATGTATTGTTTGTTATACCTTTAGGGGTAAAAAATGTTTTATACTTTGCAACACCTTTTCCCGGAATTTGCGAGAAAGCCTTTATTGCTTTTATACAACCGTATCTGATAAAATAGCCGGTAAGAGTACCTGCAATAATTTTTGCAATTGTACGTGCAACTGATACTTTTCTGGTTTTTTCATCAACTCTCTTATTATAGGCGTCAATAAATGGCTGGGTAGCAAGAGCAGTTATACCTAAAGCTAAACGCTGCTTATCAGATGAGAAATTTTTCCCTATATCTTTGATTTTATAAAGAAATTTTTCATTTGAAAATTTGGCATCAGGCAGCAAGTCCAATCCTTTTTGTTTAATTGAACGTATTGAATTTACTGCACTCCGATAAAACGGGGCATCTAACATAGATGATTTTATACTGTATAACGCCATATTTCTACCCAAATCTATAAAGATAATAAAGGAGTAAAATTGCCTGAAAAATCTTATATATTAAAAAAGATTTACATTAGCTCAAGTATAATAAATCAAATATATTAAAATTTCTACCCTAAAGTTTAGCACCTTTTGGAACAACAGTTACACCGCCGGGAGATACATGAAAACCTCGTCTTTCATCATCATCACGATTAAAACCAATTCGTGTATTAGGCGGTACTATAACATTTTTATCAATAATAGCTCGTTTAATCTTTGAATACCTTCCGATTTCAACATTTTCCATTAATATACTTTCGGAAATTTGAGAATAACTGTTTACTTTAACTTTAGGTGAAAGTACACAACGCGACAGACCAGCACCTGATACTATACAGCCTTCAGATACCATTGAGTTAGTCGCCATACCGACACGTTCGCCTTCTTCCCAGATAAATTTGGCAGGCGGATAATTATAATTGAAAGTTCTTAAAGGCCAATCCTGAGAATATAAATTTAATTCAGGATCATAAGCCAATAAATCCATATTAGCCTGCCAATATGCATCAATACTTCCTACATCTCTCCAGTAACCGCGTTCCGTATCAGTCATCCCGGGGAAAGAATTTTCATTAAAATTATAAATATATATGTTTTTGCCTTCATTTAACAGCATAGGAATAACATTTTTTCCGAAATCATGACTGGAAGTTTTTATTTGTTCATCCTCATCAAGCGCATCAAGAAGCACATCTTTGTTAAAAATATAATTTCCCATAGAAGCAAGGCACATATTAGGATTACCGGGAATTGATTTCGGCTTATCTTTAGGTTTTTCAACAAAATTTATAAGTTTCCAATCATCATCAACTTCAATTATACCGAATTCCGATGCTTCCTCAATCGGAATAGGAATTGCAGAAATAGACAAATCAGCCCCTTTTTCTTTGTGGAAGTCAAGCATTTGCGAAACATCCATTTTGTATATATGGTCACCCCCAAATATACAAACATAATCAGGATCCTCATCAGCTATATGAAATACGTTCTGGTAAATAGCATCAGCGGTACCTAAATACCAATCAGAACCTGTTCTCATCTGTGCAGGAGCTAAATCTACATATTGATTTAAAAACGGTGATAGAGCCCATCCGCGTGTAATATGCTTATTTAAAGAATCAGATTTATACTGAGTCAAAACCTTAATTTTAAAGAAACCGGAATTAATAAAATTATTCAAAACAAAATCGATAATCCTGTATCGTCCGCCAAACGGAACCGCAGGTTTCGCTCTGTCTTTTGTCAAAGGATAAAGCCTTTTGCCTTCTCC
>CALUPR010000092.1 GCA_944322705.1 Candidatus Gastranaerophilales bacterium | reverse complement strand
AGCGCATAATAATATATTAAGATAATCGTTAAAAAAGAATTATAGCGCAGCGACTGATGAAAATAGACAAAATTAAATGAAAGTTGTCGGAAAGGGTATAAAAAATGATAATGTTAGCGGTGGCTTTTTTACTGGGTATGATATTATGTTTGCTTTTTGGCGTGCCGTATATAGATTTTTTGAAGAAGCACATGATAGGTCAGTATGTAAAAGACTGTGCTCCGGAAGCTCATGCTAAAAAACAGGGTACTCCGACAACCGGCGGTGTGTTTATTATACTTGCCATAATTTTAGGCTCGGTAATTGCTCTTGCTATGGCGCAAAGATTGAATACGGAAGCTTTTATAATATTATTAACTCTGTTATTTTATACATTTGCAGGGTTTCAAGATGACTATATAAAAATTAAAGGCAAAGGTAATGACGGACTTACTCCGCGCGGTAAACTTCTAAGACAAATTGCCATAGCATTGCTTCCGATACTTTTTCTTATTATGACAAAAACAAATGCCGGCGATGTTTCTTTTGGACATTATATATTACATCTCGGTTGGTTTTATCCTGTTTTTGCGGTTTTTGTAATAACCGGTGCTTCAAATGCTTACAATTTGACTGACGGATTGGATGGCCTTGCGGCATCTACGGGGATTTTTGCTTTTGCTGCATGTGCGATAATTTCTTTATTTTCAGGCTGCCCTGAAGGCGGAATTATATCAGCCTGTGTTGCAGGTGCGCTTGCAGGCTTTTTGAAATATAACAGACCGAAAGCTGAAGTTTTTATGGGTGATACCGGTTCTCTTGCAATTGGAGGATTGCTTGGTACTGTTGCTGTTATGGGTAAATTTGAAATTTTGCTTGTTTTGATTGCCGGAATATTTGTTATGGAAACACTTTCCGTTATTATTCAGGTAATGAGCTTTAAAACAACAGGAAAAAGAGTCTTTAAAATGGCTCCGATACATCATCATTTTGAACTTTGCAATTGGAGTGAAAAGAAAATTGTTGCGGTATTTGCTGCAGTTTCTGCTCTACTTTCATCCGCAGCTGTAATTTTATATTTTTTCTTAAATAGAGGTATTTTATAATGAAGTCAATTTGTCCGAATTTAAAATTGTTTGATAAGAAAGTTCTTGTTTTGGGTTTATCTAAAAGCGGAATATCAGCGGCTAAATATTTGAATAAAGCGGGTGCTGACGTATATTTAACCGAGTCAAGGGAAGAAAGACCTGAAGATGCAGAAAAAATTCAAGAATTGAAAAATCTTGGAATAAATGTTGAAACCGGCGGTCACAGTGATGAATTTATAAAAGACTCTTATATAGCGGTTACAAGTCCCGGCATTCCGCCTCACAGCGATATAATGAAACGTTTAAAAGAGGAAAAAATTAAAGTTATATCAGAAATTGAACTTGCATACTCGCAAACGGGCGTGCCTTTTATTGTAATAACCGGAACTAATGGAAAAACTACAACAACAGCTTTGACAGCTCATATACTGTCAAGCGAATATAAGGCTGAACCGTGCGGGAATTACGGGGTTCCGCCTTGTGATCTGTTAGATAAAGATCTTGATTTTATGGTGTGTGAATGCAGTTCTTTTCAGTTAGAATACAGCAATTCATTTCAGCCTCAAATTTCTGTCTGGACTAATTTTACACCTGATCATATTGACTGGCATGGTGGGTTGGAAAATTACTTTAAAGCTAAAGCTAAAATCTTTAAAGGTCCGCAGGCGCCGCAATTTTCTGTTTTAAATGCAAAAGATGAAAAACTTTTCGAATTTTCAAAAGAATGCGGAGGCACGGTATTTTTATTTGACGGTGATATTGGCAAAAATTGTTCTTATATAAAAGACGGTGCAATATATTTTAAGCGTGACGGTAAAGAAGAAAGAATCATTGACTTGGCTGACTGTCCTTTAATCGGAAACCATAATTATCAGAATGTAATGTGTGCTGTTATTGCCGCTAAAATTGAAGGTGTTTCAAATGAGGATATTAAAAAGTCTATAATGTCATTTAAAGTTCCGGAGCATCGGCTTGAAAAGTTTGCACAGAATGACAGAACTGTTTTTTATAATGACTCAAAGGCAACTAATCCGGAGGCAAGCCTTGTTGCTATAAATTCATTTAACGGCTGTGATGTGGTTTTAATAGCAGGCGGTCGTGATAAAAATACGGATTTGGCAGAGTTTTGCGATGCCGTTAAAAAACATATTAAAACAGTTGTTCTTATAGGCGAAGCTGCTGACCGATTTGATGAAAATTTGCGAGAAAATGGATTTGATAATATTATAAGAGAAAACACTATGCAGTCTGCAATAGACAAATCAATTGAGTTAAATCCTGATGTTGTTTTGTTGTCGCCTGCGTGTGCAAGTTTTGATATGTTCAGCGGATATGAAGAAAGAGGAAGGGTGTTCAAAGATTATGTCTTATCAAAGATCAACTAGAAGAAATCCGCGTGAACTGCGTGATGAACAGCAGATCCAGAGTGTTATTATATCATCGCCGGATAAAACGCTTTTAATTGTTGTGGCTTTCCTTGTTATAATCGGTTTTCTTGCTATATTTTCGGCTACTGCTCCAAAATGTTTGGATGAAGGCGGTAATCCCGCTCAATTTCTTATAAAACAGGTAATTTGTTTTGTCGTTGGCTTTCTGGGGCTAAAGTTTTTTATGAACTACGATTATAAAAAACTCGCTGACTGGAATGTAATAATAATGGCATCTATATTAATTGCACTTGTTCTTGTTGATTTTACGCCTCTGGGGGTTACCGTTAACGGTGCAAAGAGATGGATGAATATAGCAGGATTTCAATTGCAGCCTTCGGAATTTGCAAAGCCTGCTGTAGTTCTTTTGCTTGCAAACGCATTTCGAAAAGATGCAAATTTGTTTGATCAAAATAAATGGGTATGGGCGTTTTTCCCAATAATAGCAATGGCAGGGTTAATTTTTATTCAGCCGAATTTATCAATGGTAATTTTGCTCGGGATGACAACCATTGTTATGTATATGGCAGCAGGCGGGTCTTTGAAGTTGTTTTTAAGCTGTGTAGGTGCTTTGGTTGGAACTATTATTATAGGACTTACAACTATTATAAAGCCTTATCAGCTTCAGCGTATAAAAACCTGGCGTAATCCTGATCTGGATCCTTTAGGCGCAGGGTATAATATTATTCAATCTTTAATTGCTTTTGCATCAGGAGGATTTAGCGGGGTAGGTTACGGCGGTTCGATTCAAAAACTTTCATATCTGCCAGAATGTCATACTGACTTTATTTTTGCAATCATAGCTGAAGAACTCGGTTTTGTCGGTTGTGTTCTGGTAATCGGATTGTTCTTTACATTTATGCAGAGAGGTTTTCTGATTGCAGCAAGATGTCCTGACATATACGGAAAACTTCTTGCTGTCGGAATTACTTTTTCAATTGTATTTCAGGCGTTTATGAATATGAGTGTAGCAAGTTCATTTTTGCCTACTACAGGTGTGCCGCTTCCGTTTATAAGTTATGGCGGTTCGTCATTGATTGTTTCATTGATTATGGTAGGTATACTTTTGAATATTTCTAAAAAACGAATTAAAAAGATAAGGAATAGATATCAATGAAAAGATTTTTCATAACAGGCGGCGGAACAGGCGGTCATATATATCCGGCAATAGCAGTAGCTGATGCACTGAAAGATGATGACATATTTTATATCGGAAACCCTAAAAATTTGGAATTTGATATAGTAAAACAAAAGGGATATAAATTTTTAGGAGTAAATGTACATGGTATGCCGAGAAGTTTTGGTTTAGATTTTATTAAATGGACGTTTCAGCTGATTTTTGCTGTTTTAAAATGCTGTTTTTATGTATTAAAATATAGACCTGATGCCGTGTTTGGAACAGGAGGATATGTATCGGCACCGGCTCTTCTTGCCGCAAAAGTTATGAGAGTACCTTATATGATGCATGATTGCGATGCGCAGCCAGGGCTTGTTACAAGAAAAATAGCTCCCTATGCATCTTGTGTTTCACTGGCTTTTGATTGTGCAAAAAATTATGTTAATAATAAAAATTGTAATATTAACGGGAACCCTATACGGGCTGAATTTAAAACTCTTTCAAAAGAAGATGCAAGGAAAATTTTGAATCTTGAAAACAGGCTTACACTTTGTATAATGGGCGGTTCTCAAGGCGCAAGGACTATAAATGATGCGTCAGTTGATATTTTAAAACAGCTTTCTAAAGAATATAATATGCAGATAATTTTTCAAACGGGGAGAAGAAATTTTGAAGTTGTAATAGAGCAGTTGTTGAAGGTTTATCCTGAATATGAAACTGATAAAAATCTTATTATAAAACCGTATTTTGATGATATGGTAACGGTTTTGAAAGCTTCTGATATTGCAATTTCTCGTTCGGGTTCATTGAGTATATCTGAAATTTGTGCTTCAGGAATTGCGCCGATATTTGTTCCTTATCCTTATGCTGCTGCTGATCACCAGAGAAAAAATGCAAAGTTTATGGTTGAAAAAGGAGCAGGGTTATATATTGAAGATAGTGAATTAACCGCAAATAAACTTATGGAAACAGTAAAATATCTTGTTGATGATAAAAACAAACTGGAGGCGTTTCAAAAAAATGCGTTTTCTCTTGCAAAATTTGACGGAACTGAAAAAATTGTTCAACAGTTGAAAAATATATGTAATATATGTTATAATAATAATGTTGTACTGAAAGACAGGAGTTGAGAATGAAGAGATTTAAAGTAATGAATTGTTTGAAATCAGCATTATTACGGAGCTTCGGGGGGGGGGCACTGTAAGCTCCGCCGGTGGCAAAGACGTCAAGAGGCAAAGAAGCGAAGCCAATTTAAAGATACTGGGATACTATGGCACTAAGGCACTAAGAAGTATCTTAAGATCATTTCACCTCGCCCCTTGGGGGAGAGGTCAAAATTTCTTGGCGAACGAATGTGAGCTTAGAAATTTGGGTGAGGGGTCTGTTGGAGGGCAGGATGACATTAATATTTTCCTGAAACGCACTTATTCACCACGTAAACGTGCAGCATTTACTCTCGCCGAAGTTCTCATCACCCTCGGCATAATAGGTGTTGTTGCCGCAATGACAATGCCGACTTTGATAACTAATCATCAGAAAGAAGTTACAGCAAAACGTTTGGAGCAGACTTACAG
>CALUPR010000091.1 GCA_944322705.1 Candidatus Gastranaerophilales bacterium | reverse complement strand
CCTACCGGTTAACAGCCGGTTGCTCCGCCATTGAGCTACTGAGGATTATCTTTTCCGCAACTTTAATCAGTTGGGGTATATGTTAATTATAAAATAAAAATTTTTTATTGTAAAGTACTTTTTTTATTTTTAGCTAATTGAGGATAATTGTACCAGAGTATTGAAATCTTCGTATTTATCGGACAGGTCTTTAAATGTTCCGATATCTACAAGTGTGCCGTCCTTAATATAAATAAGTTTGTTGCATGCTTTCAATGTGGACAATCTGTGTGCTATTGCTATTATTGTTTTTGATTTACTTATATCTTTTAGCATTTCCGTTATTTCATGTTCTATTTGTACATCAAGTGCTGATGTTGCTTCATCCAGTATGATAATTTCAGGATCTCTGTATAAAGCACGCGCTATTGCAAGACGTTGTTTTTGTCCTTGCGAAAGTCCATTGGTTCCTGAAATTACTTTTGCATTTATTCCGTCAGGGAAAGATGCAGCAACGTCATATATTTGAGCTGCTTTTAAAGCTTTTATTACACCGTTTTCATCAATTGTTTCACATCCCCAGGCGACGTTTTCTTTGAAAGATTTATTTAAAATATTAATTTGTTGTGGTACGTAACCTATTAAACGTCTGAATTTCGGGAAATTGCTGCTTGTTAAAATTGTGTTATCTACAATAATTTCACCTGAATCTACCGGTAAAAGCCCTGTTATAATATCGGCCAGTGTGCTTTTGCCGGCGCCGGAAAGTCCGATTATTCCAATAAAATCCCCTTTGTTTATTTCAAATGAAATGTTTTTAATTACAGGATTTTGACTGTTATAAGAAAATTTTATGTTTTTAAGTTCAATTTTGTTTTTAAAATCTAATCTTTCGTCTGTTGAACTGTCATGTTTTTCGATATTTTTAAAGTCATATGTTTCGTATATTTCATTAATTTTTTTAACGAAATTTCTTGATGTATTAATGTTGATTATTGCTGTTTGAATACGATTTAAGGCTGGCGCTACTCTAAAAAGCGAGGCAACAACTATAGCAAAAGAAGCTATTAATTCGGAATTATTTCCTGCATTTTCATATGATAGGATGCAAGCCATTACCAGAAGTGCACAAACTACCAGTATTTCAACAATATAAGGCGGTATTGCTGCATAAAATACTTGCTTTATTTGTATTTGTTTTAAACCTGCAGATTGTTTTACAAAGTTGTTATAAAATATTTTTTCAGCAGAAAGTATTTTTAACTCTTTAATGTTAGTGATATTTTCAAGTAATGCTGTTTTGTGCATATGAGTCTTTTGTACTGATTCTTCAGCAAGTTTGGCAGTTTTTGATTTAAAATATTTATTTTGAATGATTAAAGTTACGCATACAAAAATGATAGTTATAATTGCGGGAATTGTAAATTTGATAAGCAGAAGCAGCAGAACCATAATAATTATTATGGTATTTGTCAGAAGATTCAGTAATCTGCAAACAAAATTATCAATTACCTGACTGGTTACGGTTTCAATATTGTATAACTTGTCAATTTGCGATATTTTCATCGTATCTTTATATGGCGCAAATATATAGTACTCCATGAATTTATTCCCAATAGTCATTTTCCAGTTGGAAACAAATTTTGCCTGCATGTATTGGGTAAATATTATATAAGCATTTTTTAATATAAAAATAATAAGAACAGAAAGTCCGATTAACAAACCGCTTTTGAACGTATTATCAATTTTTATAATTTTTAAAGTATCAGGCAGCATATCAGGTTGAATTATCAGAAGAATAAAAGGATAGATAAGTGCAATTCCGAGGAATTCAAGACATCCGGCAATAAATGAAAGCCCTGTAAATCCGCATAATTTTATATATCTGCCTTTGCCATAATACTTCAGAAATTTTGTAAAGTTTTCAAGATACATGGTAAACCTTATTTAAATATTAAGATATAGTATTTTTTCATGATATAGTATATAATCATGGTAAAGGAAGGAGTTAATTATGTCAAATCCTATATTAAATGAAGATAGATTTTCGCCTCGTGAAAGAGTTCTCGAAGGAGAGCCGATGACTATTTCCGGCACCGTAAACAAGATATTTATGTTATTTGTTTGTCTTCTTGCCGGTTCTGCAATCAGCGTATATTCTTTGTTTACAAAACCGGATACTGTGCCTTTAATGATTGTGGCAAGCGGTATTCTTGCTTTTATTCTTGTTATAGCAACCTGTTTTAACATAAGAATTGCGAAATATACTGCTGCGCCTTATGCGTTGTTTGAAGGTCTTTTGCTGGGTGCAATTTCAATGCTTTTTGAAGCTCAGTGGCATGGAATAGTATTGCAGGCTGTTCTTGCTACATTTGCAACAATGTTTGTGATGCTTATGCTTTATAAAGCAAGAATAATAAGATATACTGCAAAATTTCAAGCAGTGTTAATGACTGCAATGTTTTCTGTTCTGGCGATATATTTAATACAATTTATAGCCTCATTTTTCGGACGCGGAATTCCGTTAATTTGGGAAGCCGGTACTGTTGGTATTGTATTTAGTCTTATAGTAATTGGTATTGCTGCTTTTTCATTAGTGCAAGACTTCTTTTTTATAGAAAGTGCATCGCAGAATATGTTGAGTAAAGACTATGAATGGTATGGGGCTATGGGTTTGATGATTACCCTTATATGGCTCTATATGGAAATTTTAAGACTGTTTGCTAAGTTAAACAGCCGAAACTAAAATAAAAAAGGACTCATTTAAGAGTCCTTTTTTTTATATTAATTCTCCGTAAATTTTTCCGTTTTTATATTCTGTTATTTTAATATTTTGTAAAGTATTTAATAAATTTCTATCTTCTGTTTTAATAAGCACTGTTAAATAATTTCGAGTAACCCCTTTTAACAGTCCGGTTCTTTTATCAGGGTGCTTTTCAATCAATATTTCGTGTGTTTTACCTATATTTTTGTTTATAAACTCTATATGTTTGAACATAGAAAGAGCTTTTATTAAATCTGAACGCCATTGCCGAGTGTTAATATCTATCTGATTTGAAGCAAGAGCGCCTATTGTGCCTTTCCTTATAGAATAAGGAAAAGTATGAATTTGAGAAAGCCCTGAAATTCTTAAATTTTCAAGAGTTGTTCTGAAATCTTCTTCAGTTTCGCCGGCAAATCCTGTTATAATGTCGCTCCCTAAAAATGGCAAATCAAACATTGAATTGATTTTATCAATTTGAGATAAGTAGTTTTCAACTGTATAAAATCTGTTCATAGAACGGAGTGTTTTGTTGCAGGCTGATTGTAGCGAAAGATGAAAATGCGGGCAGAATTTTTTTGATTTTGAGAGGAATTCAAGCAGTTCATCCGTAATTTCGTGAGGATTTAACGAACCGAGTCTGTATCTTTCTATAGTTGTTTTTTGTTCGATTTCTTTTAATAAATCAAGAAGATTCAGCCCAAAATCTTTCCCCCATAAACCAATGTGAATTCCTGTCAGTACAACCTCTTTAAATCCATGTTCTGCCAAGTTATTTATTTGTTCAAGTATAAAATTAATATCAGCACTTCGGCTTTTGCCGCGTGCAAAAGGTATTATGCAATATGAACATCTGTTGTCGCATCCGTCTTGAATTTTTAGGCTTGCACGGGTTTTGGTCATGTCATGAAGAACAACTTTGTTAAATGTATTTTGTTTCATAATGTCGGATACGATGCAATTTGTATCTCTGTTGCAATTTATAATTTCGTAAAGAGAAAGTTTTTCATTATTGCCTATTACATAATCAACATATTCATTTTCAAGCAGTTTTTCTTTTTCTATTTGAGCTAAACATCCTGTTATAATTGTTGTAATAGCAGGTTTTTTATGTTTAGCAGACCTCAAAATGTACATTGCTTCATTATCGCTCTTATGAGTAACAGTACATGAATTTAGGATGTAATAATCTGCATCTTCTAAGCTTTTTGTTTGTGCTATTCCATTTTTTTCTAAATTTTCGGCAATAATTGAGCTTTCAAACTGGTTAGCCTTACAGCCCATTGTGTGAATGTAAAACTTTTTCATATTATTTATAATATTTAAAAGAAAATGACTTGTAAATAATCTTAACAATATTTGTAATTCTTAGCAAAAAATTTTACTTTTACGTTTTAATACAGTATAATTATTTTGTGAAAGTGTAGGTGTGTGTATGCAAATTTCAGCAGTTAACCCCAATTTTCAGGGCAGACGTGACAGGGTTGATGAATTAATCAATTTGGATGATCAGTCTGTTCGTCGTATTGCTTATTATAAAACAGCTCAAAAGGCTGATGATAAAAAACATAACAGAATTACAAATACTCTTATTGCTTCGGCACCTGTAGCTGCGGGGCTTGGAGCATCTGTTCTTTTAAAAGGAAAGACAAAGATCTTTTCAAAAGAAGTAAGAGGTTTAGCCGCAAGACTCGCAAGAGGATTAAAAGTCGGTTCTTTATGGGGAGCTGCGCTCGGTGCAGTCGGACTTGTCGGGCTTGCCAAATCTGCTCTTTCTAAAAATTCGGAAAAAGTAAGAAAATTTGACAGCGAGCATCCTGTATTATCTATTATTACTTTGTTAGCAGCCGGTATTGGTGCTGTTGCTTTAACAGGTAAGGCTGCAGGTAAATTGTCAGCTGTTAAAGCTCCAAACTTTTTGAAAAAAGCAACTGTAAAGGCTGCAAAATTTATAAATACCAACAAAACTATCGGTTTAGCCAAAAACAGTTTGAAAGAATTGTCAAATAAATTACCTTCTGCTCTTAGAGAAGCAGGTGCTGTTACTTTAGATTGGGCTCCTCAAATTTTGCTTTTGGGCGGTCTTATTCATTCTTTAAATCACAGCTCTGCAGTAAGCAAAGATTTTAGCAAAAATTACTCTGACTTAAAAGAAAAACAGTTAGTGCTTTCAAGAGCCCGTCAGAGAGAACTTCAGCTTGAAAATGATTTTTTAAAAACAGATGTTAAAAATAGAGAAGATTTAGCTCTCGTAAATGATCCATTGAAAGACATGCCTGATGAAGTCATTGAAAAAGTGGAAGAACTTAATGATGATGAATTAGAAGTTTAAACTAAAAATAAGAAAAATATAATAAAAAACTCACAACGATAAATTAACGGTTGTGAGTTTTTTATTGAAAAAAATTATATAATATGTTATACTATAAATGTTACATACCAACAAGGAGTTGAGAATGAAGAGATTAAAAGCAGCGTTATTACGGAGTTTCGGGGGGGGGGGCACTCCTCGG
>CALUPR010000090.1 GCA_944322705.1 Candidatus Gastranaerophilales bacterium | reverse complement strand
ATAATATAAACTTCTTCAAATCCTACACGAACGGCAGTTCTGGCAGCATCCATAGCCACATTTCCGCCGCCGAATATTGCAGCTTTTTTACCAACTCTCAAAGGTGTCGGGCTGTCAGGCTGACCTGCGTGCATAAGATTTACTCTGGTTAAAAATTCGTTTGCGGAAAATACTCCGTTTAAATTTTCGCCGGGGACGTGAAGCATTTTTGGCAGTCCTGCGCCAGAGCAGATAAATATTGCATCAAATCCATCTTCTTTTAACTGTTTCAGGGTAATTGATTTTCCGACAACAACATTTGTATGGAATTTTACTCCCATGGCTTTGAGGTTTTCAATTTCTCTGTCAAGCACAACACGCGGTAATCTGAAAGGCGGAATACCGTATCTCAAAACCCCGCCGAGTTCGTGGAGAGCTTCAAAAACTTCAACATCGTGCCCTGCTTTTCTAAGATCGCAAGCAGCAGTCATACCTGCACAGCCGGAACCAACAACCGCAACTTTTTTACCTGAAGGTTTAATTTCAGGCATTTCAGCTTTTGTGTTATCACCGACATATCTTTCTAATGCACCGATTGCAACCGGTTCACCCTTAATTCCTAAAACGCACTGACCTTCGCACTGTCTTTCCTGCGGGCAGACACGACCGCAAACTGACGGGAGCATACTTGTCTGACGGATAATCTCTCCTGCTTTATTCAAATCGCCGTCTTTAATTGCTTTTATAAAATCAGGTATTTGAATATTCACGGGACAGCCTGCCACACATCTCGGATTTTTGCAGTGCAAACATCTTGATGCTTCCAGCTTTACCTGCTCCTCTGTCAAATTGCTTTCTACCGGATCAAAATTATGACGTCTTTCAATTTTATCCTGTTCTTTTACGTGTTGTCTTTCCACAGTCATTTTTTTATTCCTCTCCCTATTCCAATATAATTTTACTTTCAAAAAATCTTTTGTGCAAGAATATCAAAAAAAATTAATAAATCATTGTAATTGAGCTGTTTATATCTTTAAATATAATTATGGACATAATAGAAAAAAGCCGAAAATCTCTCGAATTTGATAAAATAGCGGAAAAGCTTTCAAACTATGCAAAAACAAAGCAGAGCAGAGAAATCTGTCTGAAAACTCTGCCGTTCGACGATATCATAAAGATCAAAAACGAACTTAAATGTACACGTGAGGCAAAACTTATCCTTGATATACCATCAGATATTCCGATAGAATTTGTTGCAGATATGGAAAAAATAAAACAAAATATCGGCTCAACTTATCTTTCGGAAGAAGAATTGATTGACGTTGCAAAAACCTTGCGCACATCAAGACTTGTCAAAAAATTTCTATCAGATAACCTTGAACACGATTCTATCATCAAAGAAACTTCCCAAAACCTTTATACTGATAAAGAACTTGAAGATAAAATATTTTCTACGTTTGATGAAAATTTGAAAATAAGACAGGATGCAACCGCTGAACTCAAAGGGCTTTATGCAGCTTTACGCGACAATGAAAAAAACTTGAAAAATACAGTAAATTCCCTTTTAAATTCTCCTGATTTTTCAAAACATCTGCAAGAAACAATTTACACAACACGTGATGACAGAATTGTTTTTCAGGTAATGGCATCTTCAAAAAGCAAAGTGCCGGGGATTGTCCATGATGTTTCCGCTACAAACAAAACATTTTATATAGAACCCCAGCAAATAGTGCCATTAAATAACAAAATCAGAGAGATTAAATCCAATATTCATTCGGAAATGGTGAGAATTCTTGCAGGGCTGACATCTCTTGTTAAAGATAAAATAAGAGAGCTTGTTTTAACGGAACAAATTCTTGCAGCAATTGACTATCATTTTGCAAAAGCCAGATATGCCGTAAAAATTCACGCAACAGAGCCAGAAATTGTAACACACAAATTCCTTGAATTTGAAAATATGAAGCATCCTCTATTGATTGATAACGTTGAAAATGTTGTAACAAATAACTTTGAAATCGGAAAAGATTACAAATCAGTTATCATAACAGGTTCAAACACAGGCGGAAAAACAGTTACAATCAAAACTATCGGGCTTTTTATTCTTATGGCAAAGGCAGGAATGTTTCTTCCCTGTACAAATGCTAAAATTTATCCGTTTGAAAATGTTTACGCGGATATCGGAGATGACCAGAGTATTTTGCAGAATCTTTCAACTTTTTCATCTCACATGACAAACATTATAGAGATTTTAAAACATAGCAATGAAAAATCTTTTGTAATATTGGATGAAATATGCGCGGGAACCGATCCTGTTGAAGGCGCCGTTCTTGCACAGGTAATATTGGAAAAACTTGCACAAAATGGAGTTTTGTCAACAATTACAACCCACTACGGCGAATTAAAAGCTCTTGAATACCTTAACCCGTATTTCAAAAATGCATCCGTTGAATTTAACACAGAAACTCTTAAACCGACTTACAAACTGCTTATCGGCATCCCCGGATTGAGCAATGCTATTTCAATAGCCGCAAATTTAGGGCTTGATAAAGAATTAACAGACAAAGCAAAAAATATCGTAGTATCAACAAAAGACCCTTCAATTCTGGTTGTTGAAAAATTGCAGGAAACACAGGCAAAACTTACTCATAACCTTGAAGAAGCCGAAAACCTGAAAGAAACTTCGCAAAATCTCAAGGAAGAATATGAACATTCTCTGGCAGAAGTAAAAAAAGATAAAAAGAAAACTGTCAAAATCATAAAAGATAAATTTGACAGAGAAATGCTGGAAGCAAAAGCCGAAATAAAAGAAATTCTTGACGAATTAAGACGTGAAAAATCAGAAAAAATTGCAAGACGGTCTTATGCAAGACTTGCTATGACAGAACAAAAATTCAAAGGGAAACTATCAGAATACGATGAAAAACAACAATATGCCGAAATTATTTGGGATAACGTTAAAACAGGTGACAAATTAATTCTCAAAGAGCTTCATCAGCCCGTAACCGTGCTTTCTTTGCCTGACAAAAATAATTACATTACCGTTCAGATGGGCAATTTTAAAACTAGAATCAAATGCGATAAACTTGCGCCCTACGATTCGGCTTTTGAGAAAAAAGAAAATGTATACAGACCAAGCTCTCTTGAAAAATTTGAACTTCGCAAAACAAATATTTCAAGCACACTGGATTTGCGGGGCTACAAAGTGGAAGATGCGCTTGACAGCCTTGAATTTTATCTTGATAAAGCAAGTCTTGCCAATCTTGCCTGCGTAACAATTATTCACGGGCACGGAACAGGTGCATTGAAATCCGCAGTCAGAGATTTTTTATCAACTTCTCCCTATGTTGCGAAATTCCGCCCCGGTGAAGATGCTGAAGGCGGTGACGGAGTCAGCATAGTTGATATTAATTAAAATAGTGCTATAATAATTCCGTAAAAGGAGAAAAATATGATGATTGAAGATATAAGAAAAGAACATGAGCTTGTTGATTTGTTCTGCAGCCTTGCAGAAGTTCCGTCACCTTCCATGCACGAAGAAAAAGTCGCCCAATGGATTAAAAATTACTGCGATAATGAAGGAATAGACTGCAAATTTGATGACTTTAAAAACGTAATTATAAATATTCCGGCTACCGACAGCACAAAAGAACCGTTGATGTTGTCTGCTCACATGGATGTAATAGGCGATGACAGCCCCGTTAAAACTTATGCGGATGAAAACGGGTTTATTCACGCAATAGACAGAACCTTAGGCGGCGATGATAAGGCAGGTGTTGCAAACGCACTTTATTTCGCCAAAAATCTTGCAAAATCTGATATGAAACACGGCGGTCTGGAAGTTATGTTTACGCGTGATGAAGAAAACGGACTTTCAGGCATCAGAAACGCAAATTTGAAAAACTTTAAATCAAAATATGTTCTTGTGCTCGACAGCGACACTTTAGGTCAGTGCGAGGTTTCAGGCGCAAGCTATACTCTGGCAAGAATTAAAGTTCACAGTTTTAAAGGCGGACATTCAGGCATTGATATCGGCGACAAAACCAGAGCAAATGCCGCAAAGCTTATTGCGGATTTGATATCATCTCTTCCGCAGGGTGTTTTCTATGAAGAAGACGGAACAGTCATAACTTCCTGCAACTTAGGCGGAATTTCAGCAGGAGATATCAATGTTACCAATATTATTAACACCGATGCTGAAGTAAGTTACTCAATAAGAAGTTCAAGCCGCAAAAAAGAAGAAGAGTTAAAAATGAAAATGGCGTTGACTGTTGATGAATTCAATGCCGTACACAAAAATATTGCGGATGCGACAATTGAATTTGAAGAACATCTACCGCCGTTTGAAAAGTCAGATGATGAGTACATTCCTATATTGTTTGAAACTGCAGCTAAAAAAGCCGGCGTACAGCCTGATATAACATCATTCCATGCAGGTGCGGAAACTCATATTTATGCAAACGAAACAAATGCAAATAATGACAAATTTGTACCGTATTTGTTAGGGCTCGCAACAGTGTGCAATATGCATTCAAAAAATGAGTATCTGGATTACAAATCCATGCTCAAAGGACAGGAAGTTTTAAAAGAATTATTCTTAGCATTCAATGCATAATTTACATACATTAAAAAAGAACCGGTTATGGATTAACCGGTTCTTTTTTTGTCTTAATTTCTTTAATAGTCCTAAATAGCAACCGTCAAGGTTTCAAGTTTCAGTTCTATTGGTTTTTCGTCTAAAACCTCAACCTGCAAATCTTTTGCATCTATAACCTTTCCGGTCGAAGAATGAACAGATGGTTTTGAAGCCGTAGTTTTTGGACTTTGAGCAGTATAAATTCCTTTTCTTGCATTTATTACAGCAGGATCAGGATTTGTTTTTTGCCTGTTCACATCTGTCATAATTTTGTTTACGAAACGTCTTGTCTCTGCATAAGGAGGAACCGCATTGTATTTTTTTACATTTCCGGGTCCTGCATTATAGGCTGCCAGTGCTAATTCAACAGAGCCGAACATATTATACATTTTTTTATAATAAGTAATTCCGGCTTTAATATTTTCATTTAAAAGATAAGGATTATACCCCATTCTTCTGGCTGTTGAAGGCATGAGCTGGAATACGCCTACCGCACCGTGAGAACTTCTGGCTTCGTGTCTGAATCCTGATTCAGTACGCGCAATACTAAGCGCTATAGCAGGATCCACTCCCATTTCAATAGCATGTTTTACTATTGTGGCTTTTACAGAGTTTACGTCAGCTGCCTGACACTGTGCATGTGTGAATAACATACACACCAGTGTAAAAGTTAACAGTAATAATTTTCTCAAAATGTAATCCTCTAAGTTGTAAATTGAAATCCTTAAAAATTCCCT
>CALUPR010000089.1 GCA_944322705.1 Candidatus Gastranaerophilales bacterium | reverse complement strand
TCAAAAAAGTTGATATTCTTATTTCGCCGACATGCCCGAATACGGCATTTGATCTCGGTGCAAAAGCATCAGATCCTCTTGCAATGTATTTAACAGATATTGCAACAATTTCCGCTAACCTTGCAGGGATTCCGGGATTAAGCGTTCCTGCAGGATTTGACCGTGACGGTATGCCAATCGGCCTTCAAATCTTAGCTCCTCAATTGCAAGAGAGCAGATTGTTCAATGCTGCTCACAAATTCGAAAGAGCTAACGATTACTATTTAAAATTAGCTAATATATAAGTCCAATTAAATAAAATATAACAAAAAGACGATCTTTTAAAAGGTCGTCTTTTTTATTTGTAATAATTATTTATATCTTGAATAATTTGCTGATACTCATAAGCAAGTATCGCAGCTATTTCTATATCACCTTGATTTCTTGCAAGTTGTACTTGACGCAATTTTATATTTGCATTGCGCTTCAAATCAGTTAAATTTTTAGGTTGTTTAATCTGATTTTTTAAATATACTTGAGCTTCATTATAGTCTTGTTTTGAGATATTATTATTTTGTTGAATATTTTTTATCAAAGATTATCTCCTATACAGCTTCTTTTTCTTTTATATCAAAAATACTTTTGTCCATAGGAATAGCCCCAATATTGGAATTATTTTGTTCATTTTTATTTGTTTTTTCACTTTTGACATTTTTAACATGAGATGCATCTGCAACTTGGGCACGAACATTATCATTATTGATATAATTTAACACTGTTTTATCTTTTCTTGCTACAAAAATTGATAAATCATTATCATTCAATGCGGCTAATCTGGCTAAATCAACAGAATCTGTTTTTTTATAATCTGACTTTCCGGTTAAACGACGAATCTTCGCCGGATCAAAATTCGGATCATATTGAAATAAATCTTTAACTGTAATCCCCATAATAAATATCCTTTCTTTTCTTCTATATTTTTATAAAAACAAAAAAGGAGAAAAAATTGCTATAAAGGCATCCTATCCTATCCTATCCTATCCTAAGAGGTAGTATAAGGGAGTTTAAGACTATTTTAAATTTATATTTACATTTTGTTACATTAATAGAATTCATTAATTACTAAAACGACCTCTTTAATAAGAGGTCGTTTTTAAAAGATGATGCCTTTGTCATTATTCTTTAGTATATTCAGCATCGATTACATCATCGTCGCCTTTGTCTTTTTTATCGTTTTCTGATGATGCACTTTCACTTGAAGCTGTTGATTGTTCTTCTTTTTGAACTGCTTCATAAGCTTTTTGTGAAATACTAAACATTGTTTGTTGCAATTCATCTGATAATTTTTTCAATTCATCAGTTGGTTTGTTTTCATCTAAAGCCTTTTGTAATGCAGCTTTTTGTTCTTCAAGTTTAGATTTGTCAGCAGCATCAATTTTGCCTTCAAAGTCTTTTTCAATTCTGTCTGCTGAACCGATTAAACTTGTTGCATTGTTCTTAATTTCAGCTTCTTCTTTTTTCTTCTTATCTTCAGCAGCGTTAGCTTCTGCTTCTTTAACCATTTTGTCAATATCAGCTTCTGAAAGGTTAGAAGAGTTTGTGATAGTGATTTTTTGTTCTTTGTTAGTAGCTTTATCTTTAGCTGAAACGTTAACAATACCGTTTGCGTCAATATCAAATGTAACTTCGATTTGAGGCAAACCTCTCATTGCCGGCGGAATACCGTCAAGTCTGAACATACCTAAAGATTTGTTATCTTTAGCCATTGGTCTTTCACCTTGAAGTACGTGAATATCAACGGCTGTCTGGTTATTTTCTGCTGTTGAGAATACCTGTGATTTAGAAACAGGGATTGTAGTATTTCTCGGAACAAGAGGAGTCATAACACCGCCTAATGTTTCAATACCTAAGGTCAAAGGAGTTACATCAAGAAGTACGATGTCTTTAACTTCACCTGCAAGAACACCTGCCTGAACTGCTGCACCAACTGCAACAACTTCATCAGGGTTAACTGACTGGTTAGGCTCTTTTCCTGTGTATTCTTTAACCAGTTGTTGAACAGCAGGGATACGTGTAGAACCGCCGACAAGAACTACCTCATTGATATCAGATTTTGAAATACCTGCATCTCTCAATGCGTTTTCAACAGGAGTTTTACATCTGTTCAATAGGTCACGGCACAAATCTTCAAACTTAGCTCTTGTCAAATTCAAATCTAAGTGTTTCGGACCGTTTGCGTCAGCTGTAATAAATGGTAGATTGATATTTGTTTCCATAACTGATGACAATTCGCATTTTGCTTTTTCAGCTGCTTCTTTAACACGCTGCATAGCCTGTTTGTCACCTCTGAGATCAATACCTTCCTGTTTTTTGAACTCATCACAAATCCAATCCATAACTTTCTGGTCAAAATCGTCGCCGCCTAAGTGCGTGTCACCTGATGTTGAAAGAACTTCATGAACACCGTCGCCGATTTCAAGGATTGATACATCGAAAGTACCACCGCCTAAGTCGAATACAAGAACTTTTTCAGCTTTTTCTTTTTCAAGACCGTAAGCTAAAGCAGCAGCAGTCGGTTCGTTTACAATACGTAAAACATCCAGACCTGCAATTCTTCCTGCATCTTTAGTAGCCTGTCTTTGAGCATCGTTAAAGTAAGCAGGAACAGTGATTACTGCAGATGTAACTTTTTCACCCAAATAGTTAGAAGCATCATCAGCAAGTTTTCTTAAAATCATTGCAGAAATTTCTTGCGGAGTGTAATCTTTTCCGTCAATATTTACTTTGTAATCTTCGCCCATGTGTCTTTTGATAGAAGCGATAGTTTTATCAGGGTTCAAAATAGCCTGACGTTTTGCCAGTTGACCTACAAGTTTTTCACCTGTTTTAGAAAAACCTACAATTGAAGGGGTTGTTCTTGACCCTTCGGCATTGGCAATAACCGTCGGCTTACCGCCTTCCATGACCGCTACAACGGAGTTTGTTGTACCTAAGTCAATACCAATTGTTTTAGCCATAATTAATTATCTCCTTTACTTAAATTATTACCTTCCATTAATTATATTTATGTTATAACACTATTTTTTTTAAATCTTAAAAAAATAAACAAAAAATTAATATTTCCCTCTCCTATTATAGAGAGGGAAAATATTTTGACTTAACCTGACTTTTTTATTCAACTAATTCGGCACCTGCTCCGGTTGTCTGCCCCGGCATACAAACCCCGAACTGACAGTTAGAATTATAATTATTTTCAGGAGGTAAAGCTGATTCCGTTTCCGTATTTATCAACATATCATAGTAAGGAGTTATATAAGAAGGAAGAAAAGCATCAGTCCTTTGAAGTTCTTGCAAATTATCAGGTACAAGACGCTTCTCTAAAGGTTTTGACTCCCAATTTGATGTAGCAGTGCAGGCTCCTCCTGTTATACTGCATACAGCATAAACAGGAACCGACATAAGCAAAAAGCTTATGGTTAATATTATATTTTTCATATTTCCCTTTCAAAATTATTCCACATTATCAGCTTAAACGACGATGCCAAAATTTTCATTACCCGAAAGTAGCAAAAAAAATTTTTACACGATTTATTAAGTACAAAAGGAGTTAAAAAATTATGAATAATATAAGTTTTCAAGGTCACACAACATTAATATGCAATCCGAAAAAATTTAATGAAATAGCATTTGAAGTCGCAAGAAAATCCAGAAATTTAAAACCTGGAAATAAATGTACTCTGGTAAATAACCAAATATATACAGCAAAAGCAAATGATGAAAATCTTATTGTCTTAATAAAAGATGATAAAAAAGGTGTTTTAAAATATATTCCTACAAACAATGAAATTAATAACTTTATTGAAGAAATAGGAAGAATTGTTGATAAACTTAAAGAAAAATCTAAAAAAAATTTAACGGCATGGATTATCGGAGGCAGTGAAATTAAAAGCCAAAACGGCGAAAATACAATAAAAACCATAAACAGACTCGCAGACATATTATGCGACAGACCGGATATTGACACATCCATACTTGCCTGCGGAAAGCAGCCGCAAGAAAATATTATAATCCATTCAAAACAAAAAGGTCTTGAATTAACACTGGAAAAACCGCAAAAAATAAACCTTGAAGAGGCTTTTGATATTGTGGAATTGAACAATACGGAAATTATTTAATTTTTTTTCGGCTCTCTTTTTCAAGAACTTCTGAAAAAGAAACAATAGGCTCCATTTTGTACCCGCAATCTTCGGATAATGCTCCTCCCATAGAGAACAATTCTTCTTGAGGGTAACGTCTGCAAATACCCGGACGAGTTTTATGGATTTTGCATTTGTGAGTTACAGGATCCAGATTTTGACATTCAAAAATTAAACCTATATCGTCCTTCCCGATAATTTTCAGGTATGTATAAAATCTATGCAGGTATTGAAGTTTTTTGAATTCTTCTTCATCCTGCACAACGTGTTTGTAATGTTTTACATAAATCTGTGTACAGCATTTACCGCAGGCTTTGCATTTACCGGTTCTGTAATACTTGCGCCTCAATATTTTTGATAGAAAAAACTTTTTTAATTTTTCAAACATAACAATATAATAACATAAAGTTTTGTAAACATTTTAACTCATCATGGCAAATCTAAACTTTCAGGGTAATTATAAAGAATGTAAAGCGAAACTTAATCATAATTACTATAACATAACCAAAATAACCAACCTTGACCTTGAGATAATACAAGGTCTTTTTTTTGCAGCGTGCCGCTGCTGACAACACACAGGATTAATTTAACTCCATCTTTCACAGAAAAATTCAAATCTGCATCAATTAATTTTTACAAAAATGAGAATAATTACTACTTTACAAATTTAGTTTTGTATTGTACAATAATTTTGTAGAAAAAGAGAGATCATTTTTTAATTAAGAAAGGTGGTAAAAAATGGCAAAATTTGTATGTACAGTATGCGGCTGGTCAACAGAAGCAGATAAGGCACCTGAAAGATGCCCTCTTTGCGGCGCAACTACATTTAAAGAAATAAATACAGCAGAAGGTAAAGTATATGCTTGTGAACATAAAGTAGGCGACGGAAAAGTTGAAGATAAAGAAGTTATGGACGGCTTAAGAGCACATTTCACAGGTGAATGCACAGAAGTAGGCATGTACCTTGCAATGTCAAGAGTTGCTGAAAGAGAAGGATATCCTGAAGTTGCAGAAGCTTACAAAAGATATGCTTTTGAAGAAGCTGAACATGCTGCAAAATTTGCTGAATTATTAGGTGAAGTTGTTACGGATTCAACTAAGAAAAACCTTGAATTACGTGCAGAAGCAGAACACGGCGCATGTGAAGGCAAACTTGCAATTGCAGCAAGAGCAAAACAATTAGGCTATGATGCTATCCATGACACAGTTCATGAAATGGCTAAAGACGAAGC
>CALUPR010000088.1 GCA_944322705.1 Candidatus Gastranaerophilales bacterium | reverse complement strand
CTATAAAAATAATGTAAATCTAAGTAAAATATTTGACAAGTAAAGAATAATAAAATAAAATTTACAATTGACCATGCCCCTAATAACATCAATAAAAAATTCAAGTTCTTAAATCTTAATGAAGAAAACTTAATGAAATTAAGTAAAAAAATCAAAAAAAATTATTTGACAATAAATATTTACAGTTAAGGCATGCCGATTGCACATGCCTGCAATTTTATAGTAAAATATACTGGGATATTTATGAAAGAATTTTTAAGGAATCAAAAAGTTACATACAATTTAATGTCATTCACCGGTTATAAAGCTCTGGTTTTATTTTCGCTTTTGGCAGACGGACCGAAATCATACAGAGAAATTTGTGATTATTTTTTAAATCATCCGTATTTAAGAGAAAGTATATCAATTGATACTTTAAGAGTTTATATAAACTCTTTAAAAAGGGTCGGATGCGAAGTTAAAAGAATCAGAGGAGAAGACAAGGAATCAAGATATGTAATTCTTTCTCATCCGTTTGAACTTAAAATAACTCAAGAACAAATTCAAAGCATCATTAAAGTGTACAAAAGTATTGTTAAGCGAATGGATGTACAAGAGCTGCTTGATATGGATAATCTGTTTGAAAAAATAGGCAAATTTGCAAAAAATCCGCAGTTTGCCACGGATATAAAAAAAATATCAATGCTGCGCGATATTAACAAAGAAATTTTAAGAGATTTGCTTGATTGCTGTGATAAAAAAGAACAGATTGTTATTAGTTATAACTCACCCAACACAGGTGAAAAGGATATTGAAATTATTGCTGACAAAATTGAAATTTCAAACGGAAAAATTTATCTATACGGAATTGGCTTCGAATATAAGCAATACGGAAGTTTTCTTGTCAGCAGAATTAACCAGATTAAAGAAATTAAACTTGAGAAAACAATTCCTGATGAGCTTCAAGTAATTAGGGTTATATATGAAATAGAACGAGAACCGGATAAAATTGAACTTAATGAAAATGAAAAAATAATCGGACAAAATAAGAATAAAACAGTAATTGAAGTTGTAACTTCAAATGAGTTTTTATTAAGACAAAGGCTGCTGGAATACGGTCCTTTATGCAAAATTATACACCCTGATGAATTTAAAGATAAATTTGTAGAACTTTTGAAAGATATGAAAGCGGGGTATTATTGTGACTAAAAAATTAACAGAGAAATACAATGATGCCTGCGTAAAACTTTTTAAATTCTTAAAAATGCTTTATGAAGGAGATGTAGAATTCAAAAAAGTTATAGATTTATTTTCTGACGGAGAATATAACGGGAAATCAAATACACATGTTACATTGAATAAATATCTCAATGCAATGAAAATCTTCGGTATAAAAGTAACAAAAATTAACCATAAATATAAAATGCTTGTTTCTCCATACAAAATCAAATTCAGTGTTAATGATCTAAAAAGTATTAAATTATTGAAACAAGCAGGAGAAATTTTAACCGACGGCAAAAATAAAACGAATTTTGAATCCTTTATTAATGCTCTGGAAATACGTTTTGACGAATCCGCTCAGAGTATTTGTCAGGTTGAAAACAGCACACAGAACCTTAACCTTGAATTTTCAAACGCTGAAATAACGGAACAATTAAAGTACTGCGCGAAATTATGTCAGGATAAACAAAAATTGGAAATTATTTTTACTAATAATAAAGGCGAAGATATAAATCTTTTGTGCTCACCGATAGAACAGGTCTATCAGAAACGAAAACTATACCTCAGAGTTCTGGGAAATAACGGTTCACGCGTATATGATATTATTACGGACGACATAAAATCAATAAAGCAGCTTCCTGTAGCAGCTTCCAATCAAGCCATACCTACAACAGTAGTTTACAAAATTAAAAACAGACTTGCTAAGAATTATAAAATACGTGATTGGGAACGTGTTGACAAAATTGAATATGACGGAAGCAAAGTTATTGTAAATAAAAATGAAGATTTAAACCTGCTAACAGAAAGATTAATGCGCTATGGAACACAATGCAAAATTATATCTCCAAAATTTCTAAAAGAAGAAATGATTGAACGCATTAACGATACTCTAAAAAATTATAAATAATAACATTCTTTAACATAAGATTTATTTTTACAAATTAGCTGTGTTATCATTAAATTATGGACAAAGATACACAATTTGTACCGTTGCACTTACACAGTGAATTTTCACTGCTGGACGGAGCTATAAAACTAAAAGACCTTTGCAATTTTGCAAAAGAACATAATATGCCTGCAGTTGCAGTAACTGACCACGGTGTAATGTACGGTGCGTTAGATTTATATCTTGAAGCAAAAGAAGCAGGTATTAAACCTATTATAGGATGTGAATTTTATGTTCATAACGGGGATATAACAGAACACGATCCAAACAACAACCCGAGATATCACCTTATTCTGCTTGCAAAAAATAACGAAGGCTACATGAATCTTGTAAAACTTGCATCTGATGCTGCCTGCAAAGGATTTTACATGAAACCCAGAATAAATTTTGAAATGCTTCAAGAACACCATGAAGGTATTATCTGCTGTTCAGCATGTCTCGGCGGAGAAGTTTTACAAAACCTGCTCAAAGGCGACTATGAAGAAGCAAAAGCTGTTGCCAAACGTTATAAAGATTTATTCGGAGATGATTATTATATTGAACTTCAAGATCACGGGCTTGATGATCAAAAACGAACCAACCCTGATTTAATTAAAATTGCAAAAGAACTTGGCATCAAAATGATTATAACCAACGATTCTCACTATTTAAGAAGAGAAGATGCCGATTGGCATGACACACTTCTATGCATGCAGACACAGTCGATGAAGGATGAAGAAAATCGCTTCCATTTTCCGAATAACGAATTTTATGTAAAAACAGTTTCTGAAATGCGTGATGCATTCAAATGGATGGATTCTGAAACTTTTGACGAATGCATAAAAAATACTGTAGATATCGCAGAACAATGCCACGTAACAATTAAATGGGAAGCTCCGCTGCCCGATTTTCCGGTGCCGCCTAATCATACAACGGATTCTTACCTTGAAGAACTTGTTCAACAAGGGTTAAAAAGGAAGTACGGTGAAGAAAATATTACGCCCGAACTGAAAGAACGTGTTCAATATGAATTAAGTATTATTGAGAAAATGGGTTTTTCTGCCTATTTCTTAATTACATGGGATTTTATACATTACGCGAAAACACATGACATTCCTGTAGGTCCCGGAAGAGGTTCTGCTGCGGGGTCAGTTGTAGCTTACGCACTTGATATTACTGATCTTGACCCGATAAGACATCATCTGTTGTTTGAAAGATTTTTAAACCCTGAACGTTTTAGCATGCCTGATATTGATACTGACTTTTGTATTGAAAAACGCGGCGAAGTTATTGATTATGTTGTAAAAAAATACGGGGAAGACAAAGTCTGCCAGATTATTACATTCAACACGCTTGCAGCCAGAAATGCATTTAAAAGTGTCGCAAGAGTGTTTGGTATGGAATATGCAAAGAGCAACAGAACAGCATCTTTAATTGAAGATACAATTGAAGGGTCAATGATTGAAGGTTCGGAACTTAAAAATCTTTACGACACTGATCCGGAAATCAAACGCGTAATTGATACCGCAAAATGCGTTGAAGGTATAAAATGCGGTATCGGTATGCACGCAGCAGGGGTTATCATTTCATACAAACCGCTCGATCAAATCGTACCTGTTCAGCCTTCCAAAGACGGAATTATCATAACCCAGTATCACAGAGAAATTTTAGAAAAAATGAAGCTCTTGAAAATGGACTTTCTCGGGCTTCGAAATCTTACAATGATACACAAAACCGTCAAACTTGTTAAAAGATGTCAGGGTATTGATGTTGATATAAATCATATTCCGCTGGATGACAAGCCGACATATGATATGCTTGTAAGGGGAGAAACTGTAGGGGTGTTCCAGCTTGAATCTTCCGGTATGACAAGCCTTGTAAAAAAATTAAAACCTGACGTTTTTGAAGATTTAGGTGCATTAGTTGCACTTTTCAGACCAGGTCCTTTAGGTTCGGGTATGGTTGATGACTTTGTTGAAAGAAAACATGGTCGTCAGGCAATTTCTTATGCACACCCGAGGCTTGAACCTATCTTAAAAGATACCTACGGAACAATGGTCTACCAAGAACAGATTATGCAAATCTTTCAGGTAATGGCTGATTACTCACTGGGTCAAGCTGACCAGGTACGCCGTATGATGGGGCATAAAGACCCTGCAGCTATGGCTGCGCAAAAAGATAAACTTGTTCAGGGTTCTGCAAAATACGGGATGAAAAAAGAAGATGCAGAAGATTTATTCGAAAAAATAGAAAACTTCGCACAATACTGCTTTAACCGTGCGCATTCATCAGCTTACGCTTTTGTTGCATACCAGACAGCTTATTTAAAATGTCATTATCCTGTTGAATATCTCTCTGCACTTTTATCGAGCGTAGCCGGAGATCAGGATAAGACTCAGGCATATATTGAAGAAGCTTTAAAATACGGAATAAAAGTTCTTCCGCCTGATATCAATAAATCTTATCTTGAATACGCTCCTGACGGGCACAATATACGTTTCGGACTTGCGTCAATCAAACAGGTAGGAGAAGGCGTTATTGAAGAAATTATTAAAGAACGGGAAGAAAACGGCGAATATAAATCAATTTATGATTACATTAAACGTCTTGATACAAAATGTTCCAATAAAAAAACGCTTGAAGGTTTGATTAAAGCCGGCGCATTTGCATCTATTGAAAAAAGCCGTAAACAGCTGTGGGATAATATTGAATATATAACCTCAACAGCTTCAAAAGAGTCAAAAGCTAAAGAATCAGGGCAGGGAAGCTTATTTGACATGCTAGGCGATACTTCTGCAGTTGAAGAAGCCAAGTTTCAACTTGCAGGTTCTGATGAAGAATACGATGCAAGAACTCTTCAAAACTTTGAAAAGGAATTTCTGGGTTTCTACGTAACAAGTCACCCGCTCTCTACAATAAGGGATAAATTACCTTTCTTAATGACACATAAAATTTCGGAAATTCCTGAACTTCCAAATGATAAAATAGTTACAATCTGCGGACTTGTTACAACAATGAGGCAAATTCCCACCAAAAAGGATCCGACAAAATTTATAAGGTTTTTAACAATTGAAGATTTGTCAGGAAAAATTGAAGCCATTGCCTTTAACGGTAAAATTGCAGAATACGGAGATATTTTGCAAAGTGAACAACGTGTAATCATTTCAGGCAAAGTAAACAGAAGATCTGATGACGAACCGCCTTCAATAATTATTGATAATGTGAAAACTGTTGATAATTCTAATATTTTTTCAATAAAATTGCTAAGTGATTTTAAATATGAAGAACTTATGCTTATGAAAAATATTTTATGCCATCATCAAGGCTCTGACCCTGTGACTTTTAAATTAAAAGATGATAATGATGATGTAAAAATTCTTGCAGCATCAGTATTTTGGGTGGAAAGTTCAAACGAACTTGT
>CALUPR010000087.1 GCA_944322705.1 Candidatus Gastranaerophilales bacterium | reverse complement strand
CTTTGCGGTCCTTCGCTGCGCTCAGGATGACAAATTTAATCACTCTCCACAAAAAACTTATTCAACAGAACAGGCACAAATTTTGCATTCAGTGCGCTGAAATCAAATACAAACTCATTAACACCTGCCTTATAAAGCTCTTCAACTTTATCAAACTGCTCCAATATCCTATCTTCAAACATATGCATCCTGCAAAAACCGTCGCAAGTAAACGGAAAAAGCTTGTCTAAAGAAGGATCGTGCAAAGCATAACCGCCTCTGTGGCATGGTGCCTGACAGGAAAGACGGGAAATAATCGCACTGTCATTATTCAAAGGACACAAACCAAGACTCGGAACTCTTATATTTCCGGCTATTGTATATTTCTTGTTCGGAATATCATTTTTAATCTTCTTTATAGTCTTTATAGTGCTTTCTATATCAGAAAAAGACGTAAAATCTACTGTGTCAATCTGTGCAAGATTATTTAAACACTTTATTGAAAGACTGTTAAGCAAATTTATACCTTGACCGATTTCTATAGGAATATGATTTATCTCAGGATCGTTAATCGCAGTCCAAAAATACCCGATATTATTAATTATTAGGCTGTCAGGTGCAGGATTTTGCAGCAATATCTGCTTTTCATACTCATAAACTCTGTCGAAATCCCGTTCAATAAGAATTCTGGGCGTAGAAAGCTGGAACTTTATTCCGTATTTGGTACAGAATTTCTTTACCTTTGTTATAATATCTTTAAAGCTGCTTGTTGCAAGGTCGCGGGTTGCAAGGATTTCACCGTACTCAATTGAATAAACGGGATTTGTACCGGTTTTTTTAATATATTTTTCAAGTTCTTTAAGCTGAGCGAGTTCAGAAAGCCTTAAATTTATCCGGTAAATATCCTTTTTTGAGTAATCAATATTTTGTTTTATTCTGGGATTTTTTATATCCCATTCAAAATTTTTAATATTACGGCTAAATTTAAAGTCTTTGCCTTCAGCACTCATAACAACACCGAGAAAATGATTTGTACTGTATATACTCTTTCTCACATGCTTAAACGGCAATTTCTGATGCTTAAAGAGCTTTGGTTTATCAAGTATCTTTTGTATAAGTTCTATTGCCTCAAGAATTTCTTCCGAATTATTAAATTTTCCTTTAATTACAACGCTGTCTATTGCTTTGAGTTTTTTAATATCTTCTGCACAGTAAGGCAGGTTATCGCTGTCTATTGCAAGCGGAAGTTTTGTATATTTTTTAATTTTTGAAATATTCTTCATGTAGATTTCTTCAGTAATAATGATTTGATCAACCTTATGAAAGTTATTTATAAAATCAATCCCCGCAAGGTTATGGATATCAAAGTAAGAATCTGCAATAACTTTAAAAGGAAGATTAAAGATCTTTATAGCCTCTAAAATTGCAAAACTATTTACGAAAATTCCGTCAATGCCTGCGGTCTTGAGGTATCTAAGCATCTTTTTTATCTCAGGCAGGTTTTCTTCAGTTATGTCGTGCTTGAAATTTATATAAATAGCGCATTTATTACGCCTTGCAGCATCTACAAATTCGTTTACATATTCAAAGTTATTATTCATAAACTTTTTATGATAAACATAATACTCTCTGCAAGATGTTTCTTTTGCGAAAACGTCAATATCTTCCGGTTTTTTTACAGGCGAAACTATTTTTATACTTCCCATAAATTTATTATAGCATAATAAATATTATTATGTTAACAAATGTTAATTATTTTTGTAAAAATAAGCAATTTTCTGGGAAAGAAATACTTAGTATATATATAGGAAATATATAGGATAAGTTATAAACTTTCTCACCAAAACACATCAATAGGATAACAATTTAATTTAGGGAGGATACCAATGACAGTTGGCGCTGAAGACTACATTGATCAGCTTCTGGTCAAAAAATACGCAGAAGAAAAAGTTGACAATCATGATGATATGGAATCAATGATTGATCCTGAAAAAATGATGAGTGCTATGAATGATTACGCAAGCATGTACAGAAACATGATGAACTTGAAACAGCGGTTGAATATTGCATGCTATGCAGTTAATGCACGAAATGCCAAATATAACAAAACATCCCGATATTCATAAAACAGATTTACGTTCTCACTTTTTTAAGTTATAATTACTGAAAAGAAAGTGAGAACAAATGGTGGGAAAAATTGTCCTGGCTTCTTCATCTCCCAGAAGAGCCGATATTATGACAAAAGTGAAAGTTAAATTTGAGATTATACCGTCACCGTATATCGAAGATCATACGACGACGGTTTTTTCTTATGAATTTGTGGAAAATCTTGCATACAACAAAGCAAAAGCAGTAATACCGTTATTAAAAGAACCTGCAGAAATTGTCGGCGCAGACACTGTAGTGGTTCTGGACGGAGAAATTCTCGGCAAGCCGTCAGGACGTCAAGGAGCATTTGAAATGCTGAGAAAGCTCTCAGGCAAAACCCATTCCGTTGTGACAAGTATTGTTGTTATAAATTCCGAAACAGAAGAATATAAAAAAAATTCTACAACAAGTTATGTGACCTTTGAAAACCTTACAGACAAACAAATTTTAGATTATATAGACAAATTCAAACCTTTTGACAAGGCAGGCTCCTACGGCATTCAAGAAATGCCTGAAGGATACATAAAATCCTACACAGGAGATCTCGAAAATATTATCGGAATGAGTTCCGCTGCCCTGTTGGAATTGTTATAAATTTGCTCCGCAGCATTTTTTGAATTTTTTACCGCTTCCGCACGGACAAGGGTCATTTCTGCCGATTTTGCTTAAATCAATACCCTCCAAATCAGGTTTTTCAACATCTTCTTCTATAATACCCAGAGTCTTTGAAAAAGCTTTTGATTTATAAAGCACGGTAGTTGATGAAAATATCTTATTTTCCAGATAACGGGATTTATAATGCTCTAAAAGTTCCTCAAATGTATAATCCGTACCTAATAATTTATTTACAACATCCATAAAATTTTCATGTCTGTCTGCAACTTTTTTTATTATATTTGCAGAAAATTTGTCATTATTCAGGAAAAATTCAACACACTCACCCGCATTTTCGATACTATCAGGGTTTTCAAAAATTTTGTTAAAAGTTTCATAAAAAGGAACAGCATAAAGCCCCAATTCTTTATCAAAAATTATTCCTACATCATAAGTTTCGCTATGAGAAGAAAAACCACCGAGTGAATTTTCAAGAAAGTTTTCATAAGAATTATTAAATTCAGAAACATTGAAATATTTGTATGTATCTAATCCTTGAATTTTATCAGATATATCAATTTTCTCTCCACCTTCCGCAAAATCATTAAAAGCTCCTATTAAATCATCTGCAAATTTATTCGTAGTTACAATCTCATCTTTCCCGAAAAAATCCATAAATTTTTTATAAATATCTTTTATTTCATTCTCAATTTCTTTCTGCTTTTCAGGATTGTCCAAATAAACAAGCTCTGGATTTTGAATAATTTTTGCAACAGAATATCTCAGAGCATCATCCCGCCGTGTAGCAGGAAGAACACCTGAAATTTCCAAAAGATAATAAGAGTCCTCAAACTTAAAAATACGGGCAACGACATACTGCCCTGATGCCA
This sequence comes from Candidatus Gastranaerophilales bacterium, assembly GCA_944322705.1. Lineage (GTDB taxonomy): Bacteria > Cyanobacteriota > Vampirovibrionia > Gastranaerophilales > Gastranaerophilaceae > Stercorousia. The sequence continues at coordinate 2,021 of CALUPR010000087.1, read as the reverse complement.
TACCTCTAAAAGTTGTCATTTTGACAAGAGAAACAACACTGTAAGTTTTTTCGTTAATGATATTGTTCAATTCAAAACCGTTTTGTAAAACCCTTTTGATTTCATATATGGAAGAAATTGAGCGCATCAAAGCTTTTACAATCTTTTTAACAGATGACGGCAATTTTTTTGAATTTTCCAGATACAACTGCAAAATACTTTTATTATTCAAATTCCTTTCAAATATATAAGTAAAACATGCTGATTGAAAATTCATGTTATTTTGCCCGATAGTTTTTATATATTCCTCAAAATCAGGTTTAACTATTTCATCTTTCTGTATAAATTCAGCAAGCTCTTTTATTACATCATTAATCTCTTTTAAGTCTTCTAAAATTAGCATTAATTTCTCCCTCTCTCATAAAAAAGAATACTCTAAATAATTTAAAAACTCAATACTATAACAGGTTAATATTAAAACGGTCTTTGAATAAGAGTCGTGTCAAAGTTAAACTTACATTCAGGGCACATTTTTTTTGCAATCGTAATATCAAGCTTTGCTCCTGCCGTATCTCCGAGAGAATTTTTTATTATACCTCTGTTATAATATGCTTTTGCAGGAGAGAAAAATACTTTCTTTTTTTGTTTATATGCCGTTAATATTGAATTATAAATATTTAAAGCAGCATTATAATCATTATTTTTCAAAAGATACGTTGCTTTTTCATACTGCAAAAGATACTTAACAGATTCTTCTTTTTCTGCATTTATAGCATTATCAAATTCTTTCAACATCTCATTTTTTTGCAAATAATAAGTTTTAACCCCTAAAATATCATATTTAAAATTGTCGGATAAACTGTATTTGTTAGCCGCTTCATAATCTTTTTCTGCATCTCTGTATTGTTTCAGTTGGGATTTTGCATAAGCTCTGTCTGCGTAAACTTCCGGAGATATCGGTACAAACTTTAAATAAACATTTGATATTTTATCTGCAAAATCATATTTTTTATGCATATTTAAAGTCCCGATTAATGTCGGAATAAAGGCATATAAACAGAAAATTATAATAATTAAAGCCAAAACATAAACACTTTTTCTGGGTGTTTTCTGATATTCAGCAAAAACCTTTTCATCAATATTTTCAAGCTGTGGTTTAAATTTTGTTCTTTGAAAAGTCCCGACATAACGTGTAAGGTAATTTTCATATAAAAAATTAATTCCGAAATAAGTTAAATACAAGACAATCAGCGGGATAACAGATAAAACTAGTACGGATGCAACAAAAGGCATCTTCATAAATTCAATAAAAAACGGAAAAATAACAAGATAAATATATAAAAGAATTTCTGCCGCAACGCAAGCATTCATTACTGCAGTAAATTTACGATATGTTTTGTTAATTTCCTTTAACTTTTCATCAGGCAGTATCACAGAATATCTATATCCGAAACTTCTCATTATACCTGCCAGCACAGTACTTTTATTTTCATTATAGTAAGTACAATATTGGGAATTTAAAAATATTATTTTCCGATAATCATTAATATCCATGAATAGAATATTAACACTTTTCAGAAAAAAAAGCAATTAAACTTGCAAAAAATTTTTAGGTGGTATAATAGAAAAGTACCGGATAATTTCGGACGGTTGAACATTAACAATCTATCGGGACGTGGCACTCTGCCGAACAAACGATTAAGTATCGTTTGTGAGAGGGACTTGGTAGCGTCGCTAACAAGCGTCATGTCCTACAAAAGTTTCAAAATCGGGACGTGGCAAGGACTCCGCTTTTTCGATTGATAATCGAAAAAGAAGGAGGAACTTAGGTAGCGTACGCTACCAAGCTGTCGTGTTTTGATTTCAGAATCTTAATCGGGACGTGGCGCAGCTTGGTAGCGTGCTACCTTGGGGTGGTAGAGGTCGCAGGTTCAAATCCTGTCGTTCCGATTTTTTCAAAAAAATATTTGAAAATTTAATATAAAACTTATCGGGATGTAGCACTCTGCCGAGCAAACGATTAAGTATCGTTTGCGAGAGGT
>CALUPR010000086.1 GCA_944322705.1 Candidatus Gastranaerophilales bacterium | reverse complement strand
ATATCTTCTTCATCCGCAGTCAAGTTTTTACCGATTGCTTTTTCAAGTTGTGCTTTTGCTGAATTATACTGGTATAATGCGTTATAATAACTCAACTGAGCCTGCTGATAATTGATTTGAGCATCCTTTAACTCTGTCGGGTTAGCTTCTCCCACACGGTATCTGCCGTAGGAAAGCTCATAGTTTTCTTTTGCCTGTTTTACCCCCAAAATTGCTACAGGCATTTGGTTTTTCTTTTCTTCCAGTGTTAAAAACGCGTTTTGAATTTCCAAATATATCTGGTTCTGTGTATTTTTTGCGTTAGCAATCTCTTTGTCATACAAATATCTGGCTTCCTGAATTTCATTCTTTATCAGCATGCCGTTAATTGTCGGGAAATTCAAGTATCCGCCGATATTGTAACCATGGTTTGATGTCCAATGCTTACCGCCTATTTGAAGTTGACCTTCGACCGAAAGTGTAGGGAAATAAGATTTCTTAACAAGCTTTAGTGTCTGGTTTGCACTTTCAACTTTTAATTCTGCAAGTTTAAGCTCCGGTCTTGCTTCTCTTGCTATTTCGATTGATTTATTAAACGTAATATTTACAGGCTCGTACTTTAATCTTTCCTGAACATTATATTTATCAATAAAAGGAACTCCCATAATATTATTCAACTTTGCAACCGCAAGATTAACAGCGTTATCTGCCTGAATTAGCTGTAATTTCGCATTGCTCAGATTTACTTCGGCAATTGTTACATCAACTTTCGGATTCATGCCGATTTCGTAAAAAGCCTTCGCCTGATTATAAAACATTTCAAATTTGTGAACCGTATCTTCTGCTACTCTTTTGTTTTCAAAGGCATAAAGCAAATTAAAATAGGCATCTTTTGTTTGAAAAATTACATCGTTAATTGTTGCACCGAGTGTTGTTTTATAGGCTTCATAATCCAATCTTTTGATGGTTGCCTGATTTTGCGTAACTCCGAAGTCATAGAGCATCTGCTGAAGCGTAACCTGACCTAAAATATAGTAATTGAATGTCAAGTTCCTACCTAAAGCATCCGATAACTGTAATTGTCTAATTCTAGTGTATCCTGTCTGCCAGCTTACCTGCGGAAAATAATTCGACCAGACCTGTTTAATTCTGGAATCAGAAGCAAGAATATCATGAAAAGCAGCATTAATTTGAGGATTATTGCCCAGTGCCAGTTCAATACAGCGTTCAAGCGTCATATCAATATTTTTTTCCACAGATCCCTCTATAACAAAATCCGGCTGTTTATCTTTAGGTTTAGGAAGCACCGCATCAGCTTTCGGATATTCCTTTTCGCTCACCGGATTTCCTATCTCCTCAGCCGATACCGCAGAAGATGCCAAACCTAATATTAAACATATTGATATTATTTTTTTAAGCATTATTTATCCTTTTTCTTGAATTTTTTTGCCGTAAAGATTTTAAAATCTTCAACAAGCACAAAGAATGCGGGAACTAAAAAAGTTCCTATAAACGCAACAGCCATCATACCGCCGAATACAGTCATACCTACGGAATTTCGGCTGGCGGCACCAGCACCTTTTGCAAATACCAGAGGCAGCAGCCCGAGAATAAATGCAATATTGGTCATCATAACAGCACGGAATCTTAATTTCGCAGCCTGCATCGCCGATTCTTCAATTCCCATACCATTTTGATGCGCGTCTTTTGCAAATTCAATAATCAAAATTGCCTGCTTTGTAGACAAACCGATTAACATAACAAGTCCGATCTGAGAATATAAGTCAAGCGAATACCCGGATACATACTGGAAGAATAATGCACCGACCAGTGCAACTGGAGAAATCAAAAGTACAGCAATCGGCAGCATCCAGCTTTCATACAAACCGACAAGAAACAGGTATATAAATACCAGTGACATCGCTAAGATAGGTCCTATCTGTCCGCTCGATTCTTTTTCCTGCAAAGAACTTCCCGACCAAGCATATCCCATATCCTGCGGTAAAACTTCATCAGAGATTTTTTCCATTGCGCCCATAGCATCACCGGAACTTACACCGTTACGCGCCTGACCGTTTATCGTAATTGCAGGGTACATATTAAATCTGGTTAAGCTATAAGGTCCTACGACATTGCTGACAGATACGACAGCTGACAGAGGAACCATTGTTCCTTTAGAATTTTTTACGTAAATTTTTTCAATATCCGCAGGTTTTTCTCTGAAAGGTGAATCAGCCTGTAAATACACACGATAAACACGTCCATACTTATTAAAGTCGTTAACGTAAGATTTTCCGAAATATCCTGAAAGTGCACTGTAAATTTCCGAGATATCAACACCCTGCGCCAATGCTTTATCCTCGTTAACTTTTATCATCAATTGCGGCAAATTAGCCGTAAACGAAGTATAAACCATCTGGAAAGCCGAATTTTTATTCGCAGCTTCAATTAATTTCTGCGCTTCATCATAAAGCTCCTGCGGGCTTCTGTCCCCTTTATCAAGAAGCTGGTATTCAAAACCGCCGAACATACCCAACCCTGAAATTGACGGTGGAGAAAAAGACGCTATGGTTGCGGAAGGATAATTGGCGAATTCTTTTTTAATTTTACTCAAAATACTCTGCATTGATAAGTCTTTACTCTTACGTTCAGACCAATCTTCAAGTTCTGCAACGATAAGAGCTGTATTTTCACCCGAATATCCAACCATTGTAATCGTATTTTTTACACCCGGAATTTTTAAAATTCTTTGCTCTACCTCTGTCGCCACCATATCGGTACGGGATGCTGATGATCCGTCAGGCAGTTGAATTTGAGAAAAAACAGCACCTTTATCTTCAGTCGGCAAGAACCCTTTCGGTATTAAATAAAACATCCCGATGGTAAATGCCACAACAACAGCATACAGACTTAACGTCAGAACAGGCGACTTTATAAACAGCTTAACGCCTTCCAGATACTTATCCCTGATACCGTTAAACCAGTCATCAAATTTCTGAATAAATTCAAAATCAGCCTTTTCCTCACCCGGTTTCAAAATCATTGCGCAAAGAGCAGGAGCAAGAGTCAAAGCAACAAGTGTTGACAAACCGATTGATGAAGCTATACACAGCGCAAACTGCCTGAACATCTGCCCCGTAATTCCTGACATAAATGATACCGGAACAAATACCGCCATCAAAACTAAAGATGTTGCAAGAACAGCGCCGAAAACTTCTTCCATAGTAACTTCCGTTGCATCAACCGGAGATTTTCCTTCCTGAATATGCCTTTGCGTATTTTCAAGAACAACGATAGCATCATCAACAACCAGACCTACTGCAAGAACAAGCCCGAATAAAATAAGCAGGTTTATCGAAAATCCGAGAATGTTCATAAAAATAAACACACCGATTAGAGAAACCGGAATTGCACAGAATGGAATAAGCGCAGCACGCCCGCTGCCTAAGAACATATAAGTTACAATACCGACGAGCACAATCGCAAGTCCGATGGCGTTAATAACCTCTTTAATAGATTCACGCACAAATTCTGTTTCATCACGCTGTATTTTATACTCAATCCCCGGCGGGAAACTTTTGCTCAATTCAGCCATCTTTGCCCTGATTTTATTTGAAAGATCAATAGCATTAGCTTCCGGGAGCTGGCTGACAGAAATAATTGCAGAATCCTTTCCGCCTATACGCGAGAAATAAGAATAACTCTCAGCACCCAGTTGAACTCTGGCTATATCTTTAAGTTTAATTTGCGAGCCGTCAGGCTTTGAACGGATAATTATATTTTCAAATTCGGAAACATCTTTCAAACGCCCTTTTGTTCTCATCGTAAGCTTTATCATCTGTTTGTTTGCCATAGGCTCAACACCCAGATCGCCCGCAGGAACCTGTGTATTCTGAGATTGAATAGCCGCATTAACTTCCGATACGGAAACTCCTAAGTTTGCCATTTTCGCGGCATCAAGCCATATCCTCATTGAATAATCGGAAGATCCGAATACAACAACCTTACCGACCCCTTTAATACGTGCAAGCTCATCCTTAATATATATAGAAGCGTAGTTTGCAATATACAATGAATCATATGTATGCGTCGGCGAATTAACAGAAATCATCATCAAACCGGGACCGCCAGTAGACTTTCTTACCGTCAAACCGTACCTGCGGACATCCTCAGGCAGACGCGGAGTAACAAGCTGTAACTGGTTTTGAACGTTTACAACCGCCATATCAGGATCTGACCCGATTTCAAAATACAAAGTCAGCTGATACTGCCCGTTTTGCGACGTTGATGACATATAAATCATATCTTCAACACCATTCAACTGTGCTTCAACAGGAGCTGCGATAGTATCTTCAACAACGTCAGAACTTGCACCGGCATAAGTTGCGGTTACAATAACCTGCGGCGGCGTAATTGACGGATATTCTTCCAGAGGAAGTGTTAATATCATCAATGCACCCGCAAGTATAATCGCCAAAGATATTACAATAGCTAACTTTGGACGTTTTATAAACAAATTTCCTTTATTTTCGTTTTGCATCATATCCCTTTTTATTTGGAAGACCGGAAGTCAAGAGGTCTGGAGGTCAAGCTTGTTACAGATTTTGATAAATATTTTTTGTTAAAGTCTTGCCTTCCTGCCCTCTTGCCCTCTATTTCGTTACTTTTTCCGTTTTAATTTTCTGCATTTCTTCTTCTGTTACGATTTTAACAGGTTTACCCGGTGTAACTTTTTGCAGACCTTCTGTAATTATCCTGTCGCCTTTTTGCAGCCCTTCATTGATAATCCAGTTATGCCCTACCTGCTCGCCCGTTTTTACATACACAAGCTGCGGGAGGTCATTTTCATCCATCTTGTACACATATTTACCCGCCTGATTTTCTAACACTGCAGTCACCGGAGCTACAGGCACATTGACCGGTTTGTTTGCATATAATTTAACAGTTACAAATTCTCCGTGGATTAACGCATTGTCAGGATTTTCAAACGTAGCTCTCATTGTAACGGTACCCGTTGACGTATCAACTTTGTTGTCCTGAAAATCCTGAACACCTTTAAACGGATATTTTGAACCGTTGCTCATAATTAATTCAACCTTGCGGTTTTTGTTAGCATCACCGTCAGATGATGCAAGAGATTGAAAATCCTTGGAATCAAGGGGGAAAGTAACATAAATCGGATTTGTGCTGTTAATTGTCGTTAAAGCACCGGTGCTCGGCGAAACATAGTTTCCGACAGTCACGTTTATAATCCCGACTTTTCCGTCAACAGGAGATTTTACATTTGTGTATCCTAAATTTCTCTGCGCATCGTTGTATGAAGCTTTTGCAGAAGCAAGCTGGGCTTTCAGAGAATCTCTGTTAGAAAGCATTTCATCATACTGAGCCTTTGCAATATAATCTTTTTTAACAAGTTCAGCCGAACGTGCAAGTTGTTTTTCAGCATACACAAGCTTTGCTGTTAAATTTTTAACATTTGCCGCCGCAACATTTGCAGCATTTGAGTATTCCGTAGGCTCAATCAAAAACAGAACCTGCCCTTCTTTTACAAAATCACCCTCTTTGAAGTAGCTCTTTTGCAGATAGCCCGAAATTCGTGCCAGAACATCAACTCTGTATTTTGAAACCACACGTCCGGGTGCCTCAAAATTTCTTATTACGCTTTCTTCCTGAATTTCCTGAACTGTTACAGACGGATCGGGTCTGTTTAGCATAGCTTTACCCTGCATAAAATTGCTGAACAGTGAAAAGCCGTACCTGAACAAAATTGCACCCACAATTACGGAAAGAAATATTATGATATTTTTCTTCATGAACTCTCCCTCATCCGGTAAAAATTAAATTATATATATAATAATATTTAATATTTTTTGTGTTGTTATAACAACAATTTTATTATCAACTTTTTTTGATGTCAATAACATAGGTGAATAAGTATAAATTATCTCTCCTC
>CALUPR010000085.1 GCA_944322705.1 Candidatus Gastranaerophilales bacterium | reverse complement strand
AAAAAAGAAAAGACCACTCGGGTTAATTTAAGTCTGTACAGGCTAATGTGTAACCAAAAACAAAGTAACACCAAGGTGTCAAAAAAATAGCAGGAGTTTATTATGCAGGACGTTACAATTACAGAACTGGACTCAAATTTATCTTTTAAGGCAAAAATTGATAATCCGCCTGAAAATAAACAAAATTTTACCACTGTTTATATAGATGAAAAAGAGTTTAAGCGTCCGAATGTTACACAATCAAACGGGTTGATTGAAGTAAAGGTAAGTAGTCCTGATTCTTCTGTTTCGAATTTTTTAACAAATTGGAATACATCCAGAAAAAGAATTGATTTGATGATTGAAACCGATGATATTATGTACTTTTTAAAAGGTTGTTCGGTAAAGAAGTTTGATACTCCTAAAAAAACGTTTTCTGTATTTTATAATACTTTTAAACAGGCTTAAACACAGGCTGCATAATTTTTTATATCTTCATCCGTAATCATTTCGGTTGCAGCAACAAGTATTTTATTGTTATCAAGTTTTAAGCCGCCAATAATATTATTTTCTTTTAATTTTTGTAATGTTTTATCAGCGTTGTTTACTTCTATGACAAATTCATTGAAAAAGTGTGTGTTTAATGTTTTTATACCTTTTACAGCAAGCATATCTGAAAGTTTGTGCGCCATTTTGGATGACAGATATGATGCCTGTCTGAATCCTTTTTCTCCCATAACAGTAAGATATAATGTCGCGCATAATCCCATTAAAGCTTGATTTGAACATATGTTGCTTGTTGCTTTTTCTCTTTTTATGTGCTGTTCTCTTGTTTGGATTGTAAGACAATAAGCTGGATTTCCTTCTGCGTCAACAGTTCTTCCGGCAAGACGACCGGGAATTTGTCGTAAATATTTTTCTTTGCAAGCTATAAATCCGGCATACGGACCGCCAAATGACATTGGAAGCCCCAGTGTCTGTATATCTCCCACTACAATATCGGCATTATAAGGCGGTTCAATAATTGCAAGTGCTGAAACGTTTGTACAAACGATTAAAAGAGTATCAACTGAAGGTGTTTGTATTAATTCTCCGTAATAATCAGGATTTTGAATCATCACACATGCATAGTCAGAAGTGTCGTGAGGTATTTCATCAAACATCTGAATTTGAATGTTCCCTGCCCAGCAGTAGGTTTTAATAACATTTATATATTCAGGATTTAATTTATTTGAAATAAGAACTTTATCCTTTTTAGTAATTCTAACAGCCATTAAAACAGCTTCTGCACATGCTGCAGCACCATCGTATACTGTGGCATTTGAAATGTCCATTCCTGTAAGCCGGCATACCATTGTTTGAAATTCATACATAACTTGAAGAGTGCCCTGTGAGATTTCCGGTTGGTATGGAGTGTATGCGGTTAAAAATTCAAATCTGTTTGCAACCTGTGAAATGCATGCCGGAATAAATTTGTTATAAACACCTGCTCCAAGAAATGTTGTATAATCAGCATTATTATTTTTTGCTAAAGATTTAATTCGTTTTTGAACTTCCATTTCGCTTATAGCAGGTTCTAAATCCAAAAATTTCATACGTGCATTTTCAGGTATTTGTTCGAACAAATCTTCAATACTTGAAACACCTATGAATTTAAGCATATCACGCTTTATTTCATCATTATGTACTAAGAAATTTTTCATTATTCAAGTTCTTCTTTATAATCTTCATATTCTAATAAATCAGCTTGTTCTGATTCAATATCTCCTGTCGGTTCAATTCTTACAAGCCACCCTTTTTCATAACTGTCTTCATTTAAAATTTCAGGAGTTTCAACAGCTGAAGTATTCACATTTATTATTTTTCCGCTTACGGGCATATAAATTTCCGATGCTGCTTTAACGGATTCTACGGTTGCGAATGTGTCGCCTTTTTTAAAGTCCATTCCTTCTTCCGGTAATTCTAAAAATACGATATCACCAAGCTGCTCAACAGCATAATCAGTTAATCCTATTGTAAAAGTGTTGTCGCCATTGTCATACAAAAATTCATGCGACTTTGAGCATAAAATATTTTCAGGTATACTCATTTAATTCTCCTTATATTAAAATTTAACTCTGTTTCTTTTTTGAACAAAAGGTCTTTTTATAATTTCAGCATCATGAAATTTTTCTCTTATCATAACCTGAACTATTGTACCTGTGCAAATTTCGTCATTATTGTTTACATATGCTAATGCAATATTTGCCCCTAGTATTGGCGATGGCGCTCCGCTTGTTATTACACCTGTTTTTTCACCTTTGTAATAAACATCATACCCGTGTCGTGCAATTGATTTGTCCAGCATTTTTATTCCCACAAGTTTTTTTCTGCCACCTTCTTTAAGCTGCTGTTCTATAACTTCTTTACCGTTATAATACTCTTTTTTATCTTTAGGAATAGACCAGCTTAGCCCTGCTTCAACAGGTGTTGTATTTTCGTCTAAATCATTCCCGTACAGATGAAGAGCAGCCTCCAGCCGCAAAGTATCACGGGCGCCGAGACCTATGGGCTTTATTCCGAAAATTTGTCCTTCTTCAAGAATTTTATCCCAGAGGAATTCGGCGTTTTTATTTTCTGTAAGAATTTCATAGCCGTCTTCTCCTGTATATCCGGTACGCGATACAAGAACTTTAATCCCTGCAATTTCGACCGGTTTTATCGTAAACGAGTCTTGATGAGTTGTAAGCCCCAGTTTTCGCATAAGTTCATCAGCTTTTGGACCTTGAACCGCCAAAAGTGAATACTCATGCGATCTGTTATCTATTTTTACATCAAATCCTTTGCTGTTTCTGACTATCCAGTTTACGTCTTCATCAATTCTTGAAGCATTACAAATAACAAGATACTCTAAAATCCCGAGTTTATATATAATCAAATCGTCAATCAAGCCGCCGTTTTTATTTGTCAACTGGCAGTAAACAGCTTTTTCATAAGCTAATTTTGAGATATCTTGAGGAACAATTTTATTAAGAAACTCAACAGAATCTTTACCTGATACAAAAACTTCACCCATATGCGAAACATCAAAAAGACCTACATTTTCTCTGACAGTATTGTGTTCTTCTATAATGGATGTATATTGTACAGGCATTTCCCAACCCGCAAAATCAACCATCCTTGCTTTGAGTGCTGTATGTTTGTCATGTAGAAATGTTTCTTTTGTCATAAAATATCCCCCTTAGAATTATTGTCCATACTTTGGGGGATATTGTCAATGTTTTTATTTATTTTTATAACTCTGCAATTTTTTTGTAAAGTTCGATTTCTTTATCAGAAAGGTTTTTGGGAATAACTATTTTTATCTTAGCATTAAGATTTCCAAACCCGCCGCCTTTCTGGGGTAAGCCAAGACCTTTCAACCTTAAAGACTGCCCTGATGAGGTGCGCGGTGGAATTTTGATACTTATTTTCCCGTGAAGAGTTTCTATTTCTTTTTTGGTTCCTAAAACTGCTTCGGGCGGGGTTATCTCTATTTCTTTAGTCAAATCAGAGCCGTTAACTTCATATTCTTTGTCTTTGATATTAACAATGAGGTATAAGTCACCTTTTCTACCGTAAGAGTCGGATTTGCCCTCGCCTTTAATTCTTACCTTTTGACCTTCTGTAATATTAGGCGGGAGTTTAACCTTAATTGATTTAGGTTCTGATTTAAAGCCGGTACCGCCGCATTCACTGCAATAGCCGCCGTTCCCTGAGCATTTTGTACAACGTTCTATATTACTAAACTTTACATTAATTGGTTTCTGGTCAAAAATATCTTTTATGGTGACGTTTAAATTCATAGTCACATCAAGATCTTCTGATTTAGGCTGTTGCGTTCTTCTTCTGGAAGTTTTTTGCTGGGTTTGAGCTCCTCCAAAGTCAAATCCTCCGAAATTCATCCCTTGAGTTCTTGCTCCGCCGCCCATCATATCGCCGAATAATGAGCTGAAGAAGTCTGAAAAGCCGCCTAAATCTTGTCCGTTGAAGCTGAAACTCTGGTAGTTCCCGTCTTGACCGCCGCCAAAACCGTACTGCTCAAATCCCGGAGGAGGTGTCCAGCTTTGTCCGCCCTGCCAGTTAGAGCCTAAACTGTCATATCTTGCTCTTTTTTGTTTGTCACCAAGAACTTCATATGCTTCATTTATATCTTTGAATTTGCTTTCAGCTTCTTTAGTTTTATTTACATCAGGGTGATATTTGCGTGCCAGTTTTCTATAAGCTGATTTTATTTCAGCCTCCGTGGCATCGCGTTTTACTCCTAATATATCGTAATAATCTTTATATTCCATATTTAGTATCTCCTACTATATATGATAATATAAAAAATGCGAAAACCCGAAATAATTAATTTTTTTTTAAGTATTAAAAAAGACAGAACACAAGTTCTGTCTTTTGGTTTTATTATATTGCAGTAACTTTTTAGAATTGAAGTCCTGCTTCTCTTGCAGCGTCAGCCAAAGCAGCTACACGACCGTGGTATAAGAAACCTCCGCGGTCAAATACTACGCATTCAATACCTGCTTTTTTAGCTTTTTGAGCAATAGCTTCACCTACAACTTTTGCAGCTTCAATGTTTCCGCCGTGTGATAATTTTGATTTTAAATCTTTATCATTGGAAGAAGCAGCTGCTAAAGTTACATGATTTACGTCATCAATTAATTGAGCGTAAATATGTTTAGTGCTTCTGTAAACTGCCAATCTCGGAAATTCAGCCGTTCCTGACAATTTAACTCTTATAGTTCTGTGTCTTTTTTGAACTTTTGGTTTTCTGGCTTCTTGTTTAATCATTTTATTTTTCCTTTCTGTTTACCCAAACCTTCTTGAAAAACCACTTCAAGGGTTTATACGGGCTTTATTTTTTATTTCTTACCAGCTTTACCGGCTTTACGTCTGATGTGTTCGCCTTCATATCTCACACCTTTTCCTTTGTAAACTTCAGGAGGACGTTTAGATCTGATGAATGCTGCAACATCGCCGACAGTTTGTTTGTTAGAACCTTTTACTGTGATTTTTGTGTTAGCTTCAACTGAAATTGTAATACCGGCCGGCGGTTCAACAATAACAGGGTGAGAATAACCTAATGAAAGGTTTAAATTTTTCCCTTCCATGTTTGCACGGTAACCAACACCTTGTATTTCCAATTTTTTTTCAAACTGTTCTTTAACACCGTGAACAGCGTTAGCAACTAAAGTTCTTGAAAGACCGTACAAAGCATCAGTTTCTCTAGAATCACCCACTTTTGAAAGCACAATGTGATTGTCTTCAACTTTTACTTCAATTTCCGGACGAATTTCAACAACTTCTGTTCCGTGAGGTCCTTTTACAGTAACTGTATGACCTTCTATTTTAACTTCAACTCCTTGCGGAATTTCGATAGGTTTTTTACCAATACGTGACATTTTAATTTTCTCCTTTGGGTATATTGTGTACATTTCCCGCCCTTTTCTACCAATTATGGACGGTATTTTAGAGGTCTGGAGGTCAGGATGTCAAGAGGTCAGGCTATTATCGTAAAATGGCTTGCCTTCTTGTCCTCAGCTCTTCTGTTCCTCTGATTAGTAAACGTAGCAGAGAACTTCTCCGCCGATGTTTTCTTTACGAGCTTTTCTGTCTGTTAAAAGCCCTTTGCTTGTAGAAACAATAGCAATACCCATTCCACCTAATACTTTAGGAAGATTTTTAGCTTTGCTGTAGTTTCTTAAACCGGGTTTAGAAATTCTTTCCAATTTAGTAATGATAGGTTTGTTTTTAGCGTCGTATTTCAAAACGATTTCCAAAACTTTGAATTTACCTTCATCTTTTACGCTGTAGTCAGTGATGAAACCTTCTTCTTTAAGCAATTTAGCTAATTGAACTTTCAATTTAGAAGACGGCATAGAAACTGACGGGTGTGAAACCTGATTAGCGTTTCTGATTCTTGTTAGCATATCTGCTATAGGATCTGTCATTGACATTTAAAATACCTCCGGACTTACCTCCAGTTAAAGGCAGTATCCTTGATTTAACTATTACACCACTTGCTGAATTAATTGTTGCTTCATAT
>CALUPR010000084.1 GCA_944322705.1 Candidatus Gastranaerophilales bacterium | reverse complement strand
TAACCCGTGACGGTGAAATAAAAGATTTGAAGGGCTCAGTATTCCAAAATGATTACTATGACCGTAAGGTAAAAGATGTAATTTTGTCAGTAAAACCTTCTCCGTTTTACAAAGGTATGAATGTGGAAGATATGTTATTTGATGTTTATTTGGGTTATCAAAATTATGAAGAAGTGGATATAAGTGTTGGGTTTGATATTAGATATAATCGAAAGAGTTTTTCAATAGGTATAGACTTGGATAAATAATTAAAAAAACTCAAAAGTGAAAAAAATTACAAACCGCTGAGAACAGCGGTTTTGTTTTAATGCGAAAAAATAGAAAGGAAGGTAAACATGAACAAACACGCAATGGCTAACGAATACAAAATTTTATGTTCGGAAGCTAACAAAATGGTGAAAATGAAAGATGGTGCCACTACATCAAACGGTTGGACAAAAATTGACGGTGAATATGACCGCGACAGCAATTTTAAGGCTGTTCTTTATGAAAAAGACGGTCAGTACGCACTTTGTTTTGTAGGAACAGACAGGTTCAGTGCAAAAGACTGGGGTGCAAATGCTAAAATGGCTTTCACTGGTGATAGTGAACAGATTAGGCAAGCTAGAAATTTTTCAAAAGAAATGAAGGAAACTTACGGTTTAAATTCTGAAAATACTGTTTCAATCGGACACTCAGAAGGCGGGACTGAGGCGACTGTTGTAGGTATTCAATACGGGCTCAAGACCACAACTTTTAATGCTTACGGTGTTGGCGGAGATTATGTTGATAAGAACAAAAATTATGACAATTTGGTTACGAATTACAGAGATCCGCATGATCCTGTATCAAAGCTCAGGGCAAATGTCGGAACAACTTATATTACACCTAATACTCAAAGCTGGTTTATGTCAACAACTCCATTCGGCTCTGTTCAGGCTCACGGAATAGATGATATGGGAGATTGTATGCAGTCAGTTCCCGTGGAGGAATACAAAAAATCACATCCGTTATTTATTAATAAAATTTCCGATGCTGATATTACAAGAGAAGATATCGCGCAAATGGATCCTGATTTATTCGCTGTTTACGAGCGTGAAATTGATAGCCGTCTGGCAAGCAACAAAATAGGCAATTCACGCAGTCCATATTCTCAAAATCATTTTGAAAAATCCGAAAAATCAGAAAAATCAGTCAGCAAATCTGCATCAAGCAAAAGTTCAGGCGATTCATCAGAAGGCAAATGGGTTACCATTAACGGAAATCACGTTTTAATTAAAGATTAGGGGATTATGTTATACAAATTATTAAAAGCTCAGCGGGAGTTTTTGGAAATTCCGCATGATTATACTCTTGATGTTGCGGTCTATCAGGGAGGTTACGGTTCGGGTAAAACTTTTGCAGGTTCGCTTCTCGGTATTTTGCTTGCTTTAAAGTTTCCCGGAGTTCGTGGACTTGTTGGTGCTCAAACCTATACGCTTGTCAGAGATACAACCCTGCAGACATATTTTGAACATCTGGAAAATTTTGGATTTGTAGAAGGTAAAGACTATGACTGGTCATCGACTTTACAAAAACTCACATTTAAAAACGGCTCGGAAATCCTTTTCAGACATTTTGACGAACCGAATAAATTAAAGTCTTTAAATTTGGGGTTTGTGGAAATAGAAGAGATGTCCGATATCCCTTATGATACTTTTAAAATGCTTCTCGGACGTATGCGCCAAAGAGTTAAGAAAATTTGGAAAAATTTTACCTATCGGATTTTTGGTCATACTAACCCCGAAATGCAAAGAGGCTGGATTTACAAAACATTTGTTGAAAACCATACACCGAATTACAGGCTTATAACAGCTCCGACTACACAGAATATTTACCTGCCCGAAGGTTTTTGCGATGAATTGAAAAAACTTTATGATGAACAGTATTACAATATTTTTGTTCTGGCGCAAAACGGTGAATATAACAATGGACTTGTAATAAAAGATTTTACAGACGCTAATATTAAAGACATAACTTATCAGCCCGATATGGATTTGCATATTTCCTGCGACTTTAACGTTGATCCGATGTGTTGGGTTTTTGCCCATAAAACTGATGATAAAGTTTTTTATTTCGACGAAATCGCAATGGAAAACACTACGACCGCAAAGGCCTGCGAGGAATTTTGCAGAAGATATCCGAACCATAAAGGCAGAATTATAGTTAATGGCGATGCCTCAGGCGATAACAGAAGCTGCACAAGCGAATACACAAATTACGTAATAATCAAGAAAAAGCTGCTTCAATACGGATATGATGCAGAAATTCAAATAAAAGCATTTAACCCGCCGATAAAGAATAGAATAGCGGCATTTAATGCAAAAGTACGTTCTGCTGACGGCGAAATTTGTCTTTTTGTTGATAAGAAATGTGAAAAACTTCTTTATAACATATATAATCTGCGTTACAGGGAAGGTTCATCGCGTATTGATATTCCGACCTATCAGCAGATAAAGCAGTCAAAAGAGTTGAAATTTCTGTCACACCCGATGGATGCAGCCTCGTATCTTGTTGATTTTTATTGGCCGATAAGTTTGTAAGAATGTGTAATGAAGTATAAAGCCTTCTTTCGGTTTTTCGTCATTGCGGACAAGCGAATTGACCTTAGCTTGTTCCGCAATCGCAATAAAAGGGAAATAAAAATGGAAAAAATAATCGAATATTCTCCAATAATAATTGTTATTTTAATGTTTTTTATTCAGCAGCGGATTTTTGTGACACCGGAACAGCTTGAAAAAAAACACCGTGAAATTATTGAAGAAATTGAAGAAAAATTTGTTACAATACATAGTTTTAAAGATTTAAAAGATCAATTTTCTGAAGTCAAAGAAAAAATAGATAAAATGTATGATTTGCTGATTGATTTGAAATAATGTTAAAAAATGTAACATTTTTATCTTTGTAATTTAAAGTTTTGAATGTTAAATGCCGTTATAACGAATAACAGACATGTTGTTACTAAGTAAAATCGAAAGGAAAGCGTTCCTAAACGGGAATAAGCGTTCAGATAAGACAGCTAAGACTGTTAAAAAATAAAAAACGCAGCGACTGACCTAAAGTATAACAAATTAAGTAAATCTACAGAAAGGGTAAAAAATGGGATTGGCGGCATCACAAGCAAGATTTTTAGCCATAACTTCACGGAAAATGAACTGTGAATTCCAGTCTATGCAAATTGCGCAGGACAAACTTTCTGTTACTCGCGACTTACAGGCTGCCGCTACAAAATATCAGAATTCAATGAATGCAACTAAGCTTGTTTTTGACACTGATATGGATGAGGTTTATGACCTTTCTTATGATTTGTTAATGACACCTTCTGCACTGAATGACTATAATCCGCTTTTGATTACGGATCAACAGGGTAAACTTGTATTGTCGGATTCTATGTTTCAGGCTGCAGTAAATGCTGGGATTATTGATGAAAAAGGCGATCCGATTGCAGACGTAGACGTATTTAACAAATCAAAACGAGATGCTTTCATGGATCAACTTGTAAGTACCGGCAATGTTGCTTCTTCAACAGCTGAAACGGTTAAAGCTCAAGATTATACAAAATCAGGTATCGGCGGAGAAATTCTTGATAAAACAATTGCTAACGCCCTGACATCTACAGCGTTTATTAGTGAATTAGGATCTAAATATGAAAAAGATACAACTGAAGGTCCAAATGACGAGTATAAATTTGAGAAAGGTGACTTGAAATACGGATTTGATACATTAGATAAGTTGGACAGTACAAAATACAAAAATGGTCTTCTCAGCGTATTTGCATCTGCCGTTGGTGTAGACGAAACACACTTTTCTAACCCTCCGTCAGATGATGATTGGAAAAAAGTATTCTGCATTGGCACCACTGGTAGTGCTTCAGATGGGCAAGTCGTGATTACTAAAAATGGTTCAACGACCTTAACATTATCGGAAATACAAAATTTATCTCTGGGGGATTTATTATCCGGTGAATATTCTATGTCTGTTGCAGGCAAAGATATTAAAGATTATGCCTCTAACTTCTTGACAGCTATGGCAACACTTCTTGGTTACCAGGCAGGTACAACGACTTCTAACGGTATAGGATTGAATGTTGATTCTGAGGCTGCGGCTGCACTTGAACAGGCACTTGCATTTACAAAACTTGATATTACTGGTGATCCGGTAGCTGAAACGGGTGCTGGTGATCGTAATGGGTCAATGAAAAATACATATAATTTATCACAAGACTACAATGGAATAATAAAAGGTAGTGAAAACGTCCAAACAATCAGTCTGACAAACCTGTTAAAATCATATTTAACAAACTTTGCCATAGCAATTGACGGTGCGTTGGATACTGAATTTGTTGTTTCTGATACTGTTAAAGACAGTATTTATGCAACGGATGACTTGAGCTATTATTTCCTTGTTCAGAAAAAAGAGGCAGTCACTGATACCGATATATTAACTGCGGACTACTATAACCAGTTGTTTAACCAGTTGTGTATGAACGGTGCTACAACTGATTCCATTAAACGTGATCTTGTGAAAGATCCTGAGTACTTGATGCAGGCATTGAAAAACGGTCAATTGTTTATATCATGTTTGAATACAGACGGGTATTTCTATCAGGGAAATTATACTTTGAACGGATATATTCAGGAAGTTGCCGATGAAGAAGCTATTGCTCAGGCGGAAATGGAATATGAAATTACAAAAACCAAATTGAATTATAAAGAAGAATCTCTTGATTTAAAAATGAAAAATATTGATACTGAACTTTCGGCTTTGACAACTGAATATGATACAGTCAAAAACCTGATCAGCAAAAACGTTGAAAAAGTATTTACAATGTTCAGTACATAATATTTATTATGTTTTCTTAATCATGTCTTGATTAGTAAAAATTTTTGTGATTTTATAAAAGAGGAATAAGGCAATTCCTCTTAGCCTTGTTCAAGGGATGTCTGCCAAAGCTGCGGCTGCGTTGGAAGATATTCTCGATAGTTACATAAAAATAAGGGAAATTTTGAAATGTTAAAAATCAGATTAAAAAGATTAGGTGCTAAAAAACAACCTACATACAGAATAGTTGTTATTAACTCAACAACAAAACGCGAAGGCAGACCGGTTCAGGAATTAGGTCACTATAATCCGAAAACAAAAGTTATGAAGTTAGATAAAGCTTCTGCTCTTGAATGGATTAAAAAAGGTGCTCAACCTACGGAAACTGTTGCTTACTTAATCAAAAACTGCAACGATGACGGTACTTTAAACTATAAGAAAAAAGAAACCGTAAAACTTTCTAAAAAGGCTCAGGCAAAAGCTGCTGCAGAAGCTGAAGCAAAAGCAAAGGCTGAGGAAGAAGCTAAAGCAGCTGTTGAAGCTGAAGAAGCTGCTCCTGCAGAAGAAGCTCCAAGCGAAACTGCTGAAGCGTAAGGATTATTTTTTAATAGATATAGAAAACGGCGGATCTTTAATCCGCCGTTTTCTATATGAAAATTTTTCAAATTAGTCATTATATTTGCTTATTTCCGCAAAATAACTTTCAAGTGCCAGATAACCTTTATATATTTCATTTGAAATATTTGCGTAGCTGTTTGCAATAATAAATTTTAGTTCCTTTGTTCTTATTTCCAAAATTTCATCAGAATCTTTTTTCAGATTTTCGTCTGCAGATATTGACCATTTCTGGAGCAGAGCAAGTTCTTCATACATTTGTTTAACTGTTGTGTATTCAAGCGTATTAAAATCGTATTTTGCAAGAAGTCTTTTTTCCGTATTCGTTATTCTCGGCATAACTGCCTGAAATTTGAATATTTTTTTGATAATAATGTAGTTATCGGCAAGTTTTCTGTGAGAATACGGAATAATATTTTTTGCCAAGAGTGCTGCATAAGAGCGTGAGGTAAACACTTCATCATTTCTGGAGAACGCACTTCTTGAAGTTAAGTCAAAGTTTGATTTTTTTTCTATTAAGTCTTCCGGCATTTCTACCCCCTGTTATGAAAATAATATAAAAACCAAAGAAAATTGTCATTGCATGAAGTCAAATTTTTTACATGATTTAACAAAAA
>CALUPR010000083.1 GCA_944322705.1 Candidatus Gastranaerophilales bacterium | reverse complement strand
GTTGCAAGAGCAAATCTTGAAAAAGCAATTGCCCTGCCGCAAAGCGTAACAACAACGATAGAGGATGACAAATGATAAGTTTTGATAAATTTAAACAATTACAAATCAAAAAACGCCATATAGCACTTGTATCAGGAATTATTGCCGCAATAATAATAGGCTCGGTAAGTTTTGTTACAAACAACAGAGTCAGATATAAAACACGGGAAGTAAAGCTGTGTACAATAACTCAGGTTGTTGAAGCTTCCGGAACAATTAACCCTGTAAATACAGTAAGCGTCGGTTCAACTGTATCAGGACTTATTAAAGAAATATATGTTGACTATAACGATGTTGTAAAAAAAGGACAAATCTTAGCACAAATCGACCCTGCCAATTTTGAAGCAACCGTTCAGCAAAATCAGGCACAAATAAACAATGCTCAGGCAAATGTTGCAAGATTACAGGCAATAGCAGACTTTGACAGACAGCAATATATCAGATACAAAAATCTTTATGAAAAAAATTTCGTTGCAAAAAGTGAATTAGATGAAAAATACAGCACTTATAAATCAGATCTGGCACAAATCAATGCTGCAAAGGCACAAATTAACCAGTATCAGGCATCTTTGAGAACTGCAATGACAAATCTCGGGTATACAAAAATTATAGCACCTGTTGACGGTACTGTAATTTCAAGAGAAATTGACCTAGGCTCTCCTGTTGCTGCAAGTTTTCAAGCTCCGCAATTATTTACAATCGCGCAGGATTTAACAAACATGCAGATTGAAGTGAGTGTTTCTGAAGCGGATATAGGTAAAGTTCAGGAAGGTCAAGATGTAACTTACACAATTGACGGCTATCCCGATCAAAACTTTAAAGGTAAAGTCACTCAGGTAAGACTTTCTCCGACAACAGAATCTAATGTTGTTACCTACACGGTAATTGTCGATGTTAATAATGAAGATTTAAAACTTAAACCGGGAATGACAGCAAACGTTTCAATTATTACTGATAAAAGCGAAAACGTAAAATGTGTTCCAAATATGGCTCTTAAATTCACACCTGACATAAACGGTCCGAAATATAAAAATCAAGGTATCTGGATTTTGAACAGAAACAAACCGGAACGTATTGAAATTGAAACAGGTGCTAATAATGATTCCAATACAGAAATTATTTCCGATAAAATTCAAGAAGGGACACGGGTTATTGTCGGAATAAGAAGCAAAAATTCTAAATCTGAAAATACTGGCAGAATGCGTGTACCGAGGTTATAATGAATTTAATAGAAGTAAAAGATGCAATAAAAACTTATCAGACAGGTGAAGACAGTTTTAATGCACTGAACTGTGTGTCTTTATCTGTTGAAAAAGGTGAATTTGTTGCAATTATGGGAGCTTCAGGTTCAGGTAAATCCACTTTTATGAATATGCTCGGCACACTTGATAAGCCAAACTCAGGGAGCTATCACCTTGACGGCATTGATATGCTTTCATTAGACATTGACAATCTTGCTATGGTAAGAAATGAAAAAATGGGTTTTGTATTTCAGGGGTTTAACCTCATATCAAGGACAACCGCACTGGAAAATGTTGAACTTCCGATGATATATAAGGGAATTCCGGAAGAAGAACGAATTGTAAGAGCAAAAAAAGCACTGGAAATAGTAGGGCTTGAAAAAAGAGAAGATCATATGCCAAACCAGATGTCAGGCGGTCAGCAGCAAAGAGTTGCAATCGCACGCGCAATCGTAAATGATCCGCCGCTTATTCTGGCTGACGAACCTACAGGAAACTTAGACACTAAAACAAGTATTGAGGTTATGGAATTCTTCGTAAACCTCAACAAAGAAATGGGAAAAACAATTGTTCTTGTAACCCACGAACCTGATATTGCACAATACTGCAAACGCGTGGTAAGGTTCAAAGACGGAAATATAATTTCTGACGAAATAAATGAACACACTACAATTCCGTATTAAAAAATTAAAACTTCCCTCTCCTCGGAGAGGGTGCCCGAAGGGCAGGAGAGGGTCCGAATGATAGATTTCAAATCTTTAGTAAAAATGGCGATAGTATCGCTCAAAATAAATAAAATGCGTTCAATACTTACAAGCCTCGGTATAATCATCGGCGTAAGCGCAGTGATTATAATGCTTGCAGTCGGGACAGGCGCCAGAGAAAAAGTTCAAAAAGATATGGAATCTATGGGCAGCAACCTGTTAACAATCCGCTCGGCTTCTGCCAGAACCGGCGGTGTCAGAATGGGACTTGGTACACGTCCGACTTTAACAATCAAAGATGCAGAAGCTATCAAAAAAAATGCGCGCGGGGTAGCTGCCGTATCATCCGTAAGCTCTGAATCAAAACAGTTAACATACGGAAACCAGAACTGGGCAAGTACGGTATATGGAACAGATCCTGAATATTTTTACATAAAAAATTATGAAGTAAATTCCGGACGGGGTTTCATACCTGAAGATATTAAAAATTCAGCTAAAGTAACCGTTATAGGATCAACAGTTGCATCGGAACTTTTCGGCGATCTTGATCCTATCGGAAGAATAATGAGAGTAGGCGGAATTCCTTTTAAAGTTGTGGGAACATTAGAATCAAAAGGCAGCATGGGACCTATGGATCAGGATGATTTGATATTTATTCCTATAACTACCGCACAGAAAAAAGTTTTCGGCACAGCCTTTCCGGGAACTGTTTCAATGATTGTTGTCAAAGGAACAGATCCTGATGACGTTTCACTTGCACAACAGGATATTGAAGAACTTCTTGTTGCTCGTCACAGAATAGGTAAAAATCAGGAAAATGATTTTGAAATAAGAAATTCTGCAGAATTTCAGGAAAAAATGAAATCAACTGTTCAGACATTTGCGATTCTACTTGCATCAATCGCATCAGTATCATTACTTGTCGGCGGAATAGGGATTATGAATATTATGCTTGTTTCAGTAACCGAACGCACAAAAGAAATCGGGATAAGAATGGCAATCGGTGCGAAACCGTCTGATATAAGAATCCAATTTTTGATAGAATCATTTTTATTATCAGTAATAGGCGGACTTATCGGAGTTGCCGTCGGAATAATATGCGCACAGATTGTTCAAGTATCAGGAATTATGAACGTTTCAATTTCTATGTTTTCAATTCTGCTGTCGCTAGGTTTTTCAGGTGCAATAGGTGTTTTATTCGGCTACTATCCTGCCTACAAAGCATCCCTTTTAAACCCGATTGACGCATTAAGGTATGAATAATATTACAAAGCTTCTAACGCGGCGATTTTCATATCTTTCCAATCAGGCTTTTGCCCGAACCACAATTCCTGCGCAGCTGCAGCCTGAAAAATAAGCATATCAAGCCCTGTTATGGTTCTCAAATTAAGTTGTTCTGCAGCTTTGATTAATACCGTTTTTTTAGGGTTGTAAATCACATCATATACAACGGCGTCCTGATTTAGAGTTTTCAGCGCATATTCTTCAACAGGCATCATATCGCCGGCTTTTCCAAGCATTCCAATCGGTGTTGTATTGACAAGCATTGCGTATTCGCCGAGATTTCTTATATTTTCTATCTGGTAAACATTAAAATTAACTGATGGAAATTTTCGTCTTACATAATTCATCAATTCAATAGAATTCGGAATATTTCTTGTAAAAAATGCAATCTCCTCAACCCCGCATTCTGTCAGCGCAACACAGGCTGCATGTGCAGCACCGCCTGTTCCTAAAATTGCGACTTTTTTACCTCTTAAATCTATATCCGAAGGAATTGCCCTTTTAAATCCTATAACATCAGTATTGTAAGCCTTTAAAGACTTGTCCGCATCTATATAGACAGTATTCACAGCCCGCGCTAAATCTGCATATTTATCAACTTCATTTACAAACAGAGAAACAGGAAGTTTCAAAGGGATTGTTACATTAAACCCTTTATAGCCGTTTGATTTAAGCCATTTTATCCTATCTACAAGACTATCCTGCGGAGTTTCTAAAATATCATAGGTTGCATTTATACCAAGACTTTTAAATCCTGCTTCATGAATAATTTTTGAAAGCGAATGTCCAAGAGGATAACCTATAAGTCCGAATTTATTCTCTCTTGTATCCTTTATTTCAGGTTTTGCAGGTTCACTTAGAGGATTGCTGCCGTATTTTGGTGTATCGTCCATCCTTGAAGGTCCAAAAATATACGATGGCACTTCTGTTTTAACAGTTTCCGGCTGCATTCCGGAATAAGATGTATGAATAGGTGCACTGGTTTCAGACGCAAGCTGATCTTGAATTGTGCGCTGAACATACTGAGGTTCAGGTGTAGAAGTTTGTTGAGGCGCACTTTGAGCAGCAGACTCTTCTTTAACAGGTGAAGGAGTCCCTTGAGCCTTTAACTCCTCAACTGATATTCCTAATTTTTTAGCTTTTTTAGCAAGATAACGTTCATAAAGTTCCTGATTCATCAGCACTTTCTCCTGTTACTTCTTTCTTATAATGACATTTAATATTTGAACAAGCAATTACATCGCCTTTTTTCAAAACTTTTTTTACAAGAAGCGAGCCGCATTCCGGACAGGTTTCGCCTGTAGGTTCGTTCCAGAGAACAAAATCACAATCAGGGTATTTATCACAGCCGTAAAATATTGTTCCGCGTTTGGATTTTCTCTCAACTATTGTTCCCTGTCCGCATTTAGGGCATTTTACACCTGTTGATTTTCTGTAAGGTTTTCTATGTCTGCACTCCTGATTTGTACATTCCATATATTTGCCATACGGTCCTGTTTTAAATATCATATCAGAGCCGCATTTTTCACATTTTTCTTCACATTTTTCAGGTTCGTTGGATTGCTCTTCTCCCGCTTCTTCCGATAATGCATTCAAAGACATCATTGTTTTACAGTCAGGATACCCTGAACACCCCAAGAATTGCGAACCGTTTTTGCCTATTCTTAAAACCATCGGCTTTCCACATTTCGGGCATTTTATTTTGCTTTCAATTTTTACACGTTCTCCCGTCTGAAGCGCCTTATTAACCTCCTCAATAAATGGAGTATAAAAATCCTGTAGTACTTTATCCCAAACAGCCTTTTTCTCGGCAATCTTATCTAATTTCGTTTCCATGCCAGCTGTGAATTTGTAATCCATAATATCAGCGAACTGCTCCACAAGCTGTTTGCATACCGTTCTGCCAAGAAGTGTCGGATGAAGGGCTTTATCTTTCTTTTCAACGTATTTTCGAGTTTGAATAACAGTGATAATCGTAGCGTAAGTAGAAGGACGTCCAATACCGTATTCTTCCAATGCCTTTACAAGAGAAGCTTCATTGTATCTCGGCGGAGGCTGTGTAAAATGTTGTTTCGGCTCGACTTTCAAGCACTTAACCTTATCACCTTCGTTTAAATCAGGAATTTTAGCTTCTGCCTCTTGTTCGTCCTCGTCAGCATCATTGTAAACCTTCAAAAAGCCGTCAAAAGTAACCTTGCTTGTACCTGCTTTCAATGTATAATCGCCTGCGGTAATCTCAACGGTTTTATTTGCAACATCGGCAGGAGTCATCTGTGATGACATAAATTTTTCCCAGATAAGTTTATAAAGCTTATACTGGTCGTTATCAAGATATTTTTTAATACTTTCAGGTGTTCTTTCAGGATAAGACGGTCTTATAGCTTCGTGCGCATCCTGAACATTTTGCTTGCCTTTAACATAAACATTAGGTTTCTCAGGATAATATTTTTCTCCGTAATTTCCGAGAATAAAGTCTTTCGCCATGCTTTGAGCATCATCTGAGACTCTTACACTGTCGGTTCTCATATAGGTGATTAAACCGACAGGAGTTCCGTCAATTTCAATCCCTTCATAGAGTTTCTGCGCTACCTGCATTGTTTTTTGAACGCCGAAACCTAGTTTTGAACTTGCCGCCCTTTGCATCGTAGATGTTATAAACGGTGCTGTAGGCTTTCTCTTTGTAGATTTTTTTGTAACCTTTGTAACATCAAATTCTGACGGGTAGGACGTTAGAAAATCTACAATTTTTTGAGCTTCATCTTTATTTTTAACAGTCTTTTCAACTGCTTTACCTTTAATCTTTGAAAGTTCAGCTTCAAAAGTTTTGCCGTCTTTATCGAGATTTGCGTGTATTGACCAGTATTCCTGCGGAACAAA
>CALUPR010000082.1 GCA_944322705.1 Candidatus Gastranaerophilales bacterium | reverse complement strand
TTTCTCAAATCCAAGCCGTTAATAACATTGGAATCTTTTGAAATAATCACATCACAATCATCATTTAAATCATCAAGTAAAACTCCACACGGCTGCTTAAAAAAATATTCCCAAGAATTATCCTTATATGTTCTGTTATCTTTAAAATACTGGTTGTAATAATGTTTTAAATCAACTACGGGGATATAACCGTTATCAAGAGCATAAACAATCTGCCACAAAATTTGAGAATAAATAGCAAATAAACCGCCGCCCGCACCATTATAAGCTATGACGTAATATTTTTTTTGAGAAGAAACAATCTCATTAGCTATATCAGAAGGTTCTGAAATTACCGCTTCCCCGAAGTTATTGTAATTTTCTAGCATTATTGGTCACTCTCTGATTTTAATTATATAAATATTTAAACATATTTAAAAATTTTTTCAAGTTTTGTCTTGCCTGTGATACAAAATGATGATATACTTTCAAATATGAGTAAGGTGAGCTTAACGACTCAAAATCGTTTGATTATATCAGGATTAATTCTGAGCACAATTCTAATTGTAGCTATAGCGTTTTTTGCAATATTTAATATTCAAAAAAAGTTAAATCAAGGATATCAAAATTTCGGTCAAATAGTTTCTAAAGTTCTTGCAATTGAAAGCAGTGAACTGGCTTCAGATTTAAATAGCAACGAACTTTATACTACATTAAAATCACATGCAGATACAATGGTACAGACGCACAGTGATATCGTATTTATTGAATTCAGGGATTCTCAGGGCAATTTAATATATAAAACATCTGACAAAACCGAGCAAAATTTAAAAACTCCGAATATTATTGTAAGCTCGCCAATGACAAATAAGGATAACTTTAATTCAGGTTCTGTTACTGTCGGGCTTTCAGGGAATATAATAAATCAAATATCGTCTACAACAAGAGTTTCCCTTTTATTTGTATTTACCGTTGCATGGCTCGTTTTTGCATTCGTAATTCTTATTAATACTTATTTGATAACAAGAGAACTAAGAATTTTACAAAGGGGTGTTCAAAAAATATCCGGCGGGGAATTCGGTTATAAAATTCAAGAGAATGAAGTAAGTTCAGAAGTAAAAGAACTCTTTAATGCTTTCAATAATATGTCAAACAGACTTCATCTGTATGAAGAACAAAATATTGAACAACTTACATTAGAGAAAAATAAACTGGAAGCAATATTAATGAGTATAGCAAACGGTGTTGTTGTGTGTGACAATAATGATAACGTCGTTCTTGTTAATAATCATGCTCAAAAACTTCTTGAACTTGAAAACAATCAAATGCTTGATATGAAAATTCAACAATATATTGATACTGAAGGTAATTACTGCTTTAGGGATAAAATTGAAGAATTTAAAGATACACCTATAGAGATTATTGAAAATAAACCGCTTGAATTTAATATTCAAGTGGATAAAAGAGTTATAAAATCAATTATTTCACCGATGTTTACGACAAGAAACAAGGATTATGTAGGTTATATAATAGTTCTTATTGATATGACAAAAGAAGCGGAAATGGACGCAATGCGCTCAACATTTATATCAAATGTATCGCATGAATTGAGAACGCCGGTTACGGTACTTAGAAGTTATATTGACACATTATACAATTATGGGAATGAGTTTGATTACGAAACTCAAAAAGAATTTATAGGCACCATAAATCAGGAAATAATCAGACTTAACCGAATGGTCAATGATATTCTTGATTTTTCACGAATGGAAGCAAATGCTCAAATGGAAAAATCTCTCAATAATATATATGAAGTTGTTGATGACTGCGTAAATCAAGTTCAGCCTCTGACTAAAGAACATAATCTAAAAATAAGCGTTTACAAACAAGACGGTATTCCGGAATTTATGTTTAACTTTGACGGAATAGAAAGAGCTTTAACCAATCTTCTATCTAATGCCATTAAATATTCTCCTGATAACGGAGAAATACATGTTACCCTGAAAACTGTTAACGATGACATTGAAATAACTGTTTCCGATCAAGGCTGCGGAATTGCACCTGAACATCAAAAAAAGATCTTTGATAGATTTTACAGAGTTGAAAACAATATTCATACAGTTAAAGGTACAGGGCTCGGGCTGCATCTTGTTAAACAAACTATTGAAAAATATCATAACGGAAAAGTTTTTGTTCACTCGGAATTAGGAAAAGGTTCAACTTTTGGATTTACAATACCTGTAAAAATTACAGCGGATGAAAGATCACTTGTCTAGCAAAGGATAATTTAATGGAATTTAATAAAATTTGGAATTGGTTTTGCAAGCTTAGCTTAATAGCTTTAATTCTAATTGTTATAAATTCAATACTGGGTGATATTCTTTTCCGAATTAAATACTCGTTTCCAAAGGTTTCTGCAATTTCAGATGAAAAAATTCTCACTGAACAAAATCCTCTGCAAACAAATTTTAAACAAGAAAAATATATTAAAGCCAATGGAGAAAAAAATATTTATGTACTTAAACTGCAGGCAGAATATTCAATATCAGGACTTGTTGTAAGCAAAAATACAAATTTCTGGTTTAGGGACATAATGAGGAATAAATTTGATGATGTAGCACTGATAGATTTAGGTATGGTATGGGGAGATCTTGCAGCTGATAAAAAAATTCTTTATAAAAATCTTAAATTTAAATCCGTAAAAACTCTGGGGCAAGCCCGTCAATTAAGAATAAGCTGTAAAAATAACTGTTCAAATATACCTTGGACTGTAAATTATGTAGACACTCACCTATCTCATACTCACATGATACCTGCAAATGCAAATGTAATGGGAGCACTTTTACAAATCAAAAAAAATGATACTGTAAAAATTGACGGTTACCTTGTGGACATTTATACGGATAAAAGCGAAGTTATTGCTCGAACAAGCCTTTCAAGATCCGATAAAAATACAACAAGCCGCGGATACGGAGCTTGCGAAATCATGTATGTAAAACAGGTACAAATCCGGAATAAAATTTACAAATAAAAACTAATTAAATAACGCATTAATTTTATCTAAAATATCCTGAGGATCTATTTCATTTGTAATTTTATTTATATCCTGAGCAATTTGATAGAGTTTTGCAGCCTCAATTTTATCTCCGGTGATTGCAATTGCACGTGCAAGGTTAAAGTGAGCCAGAGCATAATTAGGATTACATTCAACAGATTTTTTAAATAAATCAATTGCTTGCTTAACACGCCCTAAATCATCAAGATAAATGACACCTAAATTATTATATGCAATATCATAATTTTTATCAAATTCAATTGCAAGTTCATATTCTTTTATAGCTTCATCAATATCACCTTTTCCCCAGTAAAGAAAGCCTAAATTACAATGGATTTTAGCATTTTCAGGGTCAAGATCAAGTGCATTTCTATACACCTGTAAAGCGTTATTAATATCCTCTTTATCATAAAATGCGCTTCCGAGATTAACATAAATATCAATATCTTTAGGAGTTAAAAGATATGCAGATTGATAAGAACTGATAGCAGCATTCAAATCCTGCTTCGATTCTTGGAAAACAAATCCGAGAGTTTGATTAATTATACTGGTCCACTGTTTTTTCGGATTTAAAGTAACAGCTGTTTGAAAATGAGAAATAGCTTTGTCAATATCGCCTTTAACATACAAAATATTTGCCAGATTTGAATGGACATCAGGCATATTAGGCATAATTTTAATTAATTTTTCATATATTTCAACAGCGCTGTCATAATCACCCTGCTCCTCATATGCCTGGCACAAATGCTTGTATGCGGGAATATTTAAACTGTCAAGCCAAATAGCCATTTTATATTCTGTTATTGCATCTTCAAACTGACCCAAGGCTCTGTAAATATCACCTGTCAAACAATAAAGCGGAGTAAAACCGGGAGCCTTTTCAATTGCATCACTATAAACTTCCAGTGCCTCATTCATTTTATTAAACTGAACAAGATAAGCTCCCTTTATTAACACAGGTAAAAATTTTAAATAAGACAAAATTCTAACTACATTCCCGAGCGCTATTTTGTCGAACGGAAGCGTCAAAAATGAAAGAAGAAATTCAAACTTTGAATACAAATAATTTTTAAAACTTCTTGAAGAAGAAACATTATACAAATTTGAAAGCAGAAAATGAGCACAAGAATTAGCAAAAGGCATAACTTTAATTGCTTTTTTAGCATTAATTGAAGCTTCCAAAAAGTTTGCTTTTTTGGTGTATGTCTCAGCAAGTAAATAATAAGCTTTACCTAACTTAGGGTTTTTAGAAATAGACATGTCAAAATAATTTACAGCCTTATCTAAATCACCTTTAAAATAATGCGCCTGACCAATTTTAAAATAAATTTCCGCAGAATCAATATAAGTTTCAAGCGCACGCTGATATTCGGTAATTGCCTCATCAATATACTGGCATGAATTGTAAATATCCAGATGCCATGCTAAGTACAGATCACCTAAACGCACATGAAGATCAGCATTTGTCGGATCATCTTGAAGTCCTATCTGACAAAGTTCAATTGCATTTTTAACATTTCCTGTTTTATATTCTTTTGTTATCTTCTTCTCAAGCTGCTTAGTGTTATTCATAATAAATAATATTTAAAAAATCCTTGACAGAACCTTAAAAAGGTTCCATACTAAACATTGTAAATAATATTGCATAAAAATGCAAGTTATTTATTATTAGAAACATATATGTGTATTAGATTTTTAGAGGGTTTTAATGACAGAAAACAAAATTTACTTTATTGATGTTACAAACAGGGACGGGGTGCAGACATCACGACTTGGGCTTGCTAAACTTCAAAAAACAATCATCAACCTTATGCTTGATGATATGGGAATTACGCAGTCAGAATTCGGATTTCCTACAACAAGACACGAAATAAATTACCTGAACGGCAATCTGGAGCTTGTTGAAAGAGGAGTGATATCAACCACAAAACTTTCAGGCTGGATGAGAGGTATAGTTGAAGATGTTGAATTATCTTTTAAAAATGTTCCAAAACTAAAAAATCTCAACCTGTCACAATCAACATCAGAACAAATGATTAACGGAAAATATCTGGGGAAAAAGAGTCCTCAGGATATCATAAATATGACATGTGAAGCAGTTGAGTGTGCTGTATCACATGGAGCCGAAATTATCGGCGTAAACGCAGAAGATGCTTCAAGAAGTGATATTGATTTTCTTATAAAATATGCCGTAGAAGCTAAAAAATGCGGTGCAAAAAGATTCAGATACTGCGATACCTTAGGCTATGAAGATCCTCAGACAACTTATGAGAGGATTTATAGGATTGCAAAATCTATTCAAATGCCCGTTGAACTTCATTTTCACAATGATTTAGGCATGGCTGCTGCTTGTTCGGTTATGGGGGCTAAAGCCGCAATTGATGCCGGAGTAGACGCTTATATAAATACTGCTATAAACGGAATGGGAGAACGTGCCGGAAATGCAGATTTAGCATCATGTCTGCTTGCTGTCTTAAAATCCGCAGGCTTTAAAAACAAATATGAAATAGACCCCAATATCGATTTGAGTAAAATTTGGAAGCTTGCTAAATATACTTCATACGCTTTTGGAGTCCCTATTCCCATCAATCAGCCTGCTGTGGGTGATAATGCTTTCGCTCATGAATCAGGAATACATGCTGATGGAGCATTAAAAGACAGAAGGAATTACGAACTATATGATTTTGAAGAACTAGGCAGAGGCGAACCCGAAATTATTGAAACGGGCAGAATGATTACAACAGGAGAATACGGCGGCATAAAAGGTTTCCGAAATGTATATGATAATCTTGAAATTGAATTTAAAGATGAACATGAAGCGCGCAATATTCTGGAACTTGCAAGATACGCAAATGTTCATACACAAAAGCCTTTAACATCAAGCGAACTGCGATTTATTTATTACTATCCTGATATAGCAGCTAAAATAATGACTGTTTCTCCTTACTATGAACCATTAGGCGCAATTAAAGAAAGAGTAGATGCAAAATTATTAACGAAATCGCATAAAATACTTTAATAAGATTATTGTGTAATAATCAAAATATTACAAAAAATTAACAAATATAGATAAAAATTGAAGATTTGGTAAAGAACTGCCGATACACATGTAAAGGAAACAAAACGAAAGGGAACATGTCATGGGTATGGCAGCTTCGCAAGCCAGATTTTTAGGTCTGACTGCCAGAAA
>CALUPR010000081.1 GCA_944322705.1 Candidatus Gastranaerophilales bacterium | reverse complement strand
TTATGCAGAAATAAGAGATTTTGCAAATTCCATTGATTGCTCGTTTATCTCGCCGCCTGCAAGTTCTGCCAGTGCTTTAACTCTGTTTTCCCCAGTAAGGACGTAAACTTCTACTTTTGTTTCATCACTTTGAGATTTTCTTATATAGAAATGTTTGTCTGCTCGTGATGCAATAATTGGCTGGTGTGTGATTAATATAATCTGGTGGTATTTAGAAAGTTCAACTATTTCATCAGCAACGCTTTGTGATGCTTTTCCTGAAATTCCTGTATCAATTTCATCAAAAATTACAGTATTAATATCATCACTCTGCGCAAAAATTGATTTTATTGCAAGCATTACACGTGAAATTTCTCCGCCGGATGCGACTTTTGCCAATGGTTTTAAATCTTCGGAAACGTTTGTAGATATTAGAAATTCTACGTTGTCAATTCCGTCCGAGCATAATTCTTTCGGTTCAACAGAAATTTTAAACCTCGTTTTTGGAAGCTCCAGTTTTTCAAGTTTTTCTTCTATAAGAACAGATAAAACCTGTGCATAATTTATTCGGCTTTCGCTTATTTCTGCTGCTGTTTCTTCAAGTTCGTTATGTAATACAGCAATTTTATGTTCCAGTTCTTCAATATTTTGTGTTGAAAATTCTATAGCATTTAATTCTTTTGTCAGTTTGTTATGAGTATCCAGAACCGATTGAAGCGAACCGCCGTATTTCCGTTTAAGTTTATCAAGTTGAAATAATCTTTCCTGTATTTGGTTTAATCTTTCGGTATCATTATCTAAGTTCTGACTGTAATTCCTCAGCTCACTTGCGACATCACGTAAATTTTCAATTGTTTCTATTAGATTCTGTTCAATGTCTTCTAGTTTAGAATCATATGAGGCTGCTTTAGAAACGTTTTGTTTAATTTTTCCGAGTGCCTCTAAAATAGATCCGTCATCCCCGTTAATTGCCCAGTAAGAAGTTCCGGTAAGCTCTTTTAATTTTTCTGCATTTTCAAGAATTTCAAGCTCTTTTGTTAACTCTTCATCTTCATCAGGAGATGTTATATTTGCGCTTTCAATTTCATTAACTTGAAACTGTAAAAATTCAATTTGGCTTTCTGTTGCATTTGAAGCATTTTTTAAATTTTCAAGCTGTAATTGGAAGTTTTGATATTCTCTAAATTTTTCTCTGTACAGATTAAGTTTTTCTCCATAAGAATCTTTTGCATAATTATCTAAAAGAGTAATATGGTATTTCGGCTGCATAAAAGCATATGTCTGGTGTTGAGAATGAATATCGAGAAAGTAGTTTTTGAGATGTTTTATAAATTCCTGATTTACAAGAGTCCCGTTTACGCGGGAGCGCACGGCATTTGGTGTAATTTCTTTTGTTAAAACGATTTCTGAGCCAAAATTGTCAACACCGTTTTCTTCAAACAGAGCGGTTAAATCGTGTTTTGTATTTTCAATAACAAGTTCTATGACGGCTTTTTCTTTGTCATGTTTTATAACTTCTTTTGATACTCTCGGCGCAAAAACCAGATCGATTGCGTTGATTAAAATACTTTTGCCGGCACCGGTTTCCCCTGTAATTACGTTTAAGCCTTTATCAAAATTGGCTGTAAGCTCATCAATTAATATATAATCTTTTATCCTTAGCTGTTTTATCATATTTATAGCATAGAACAAGATTAAATTTTGGGCAATAGTTTAAAACTTGTAATTAATTTGCCAATTTTCTCTCATAATCTTTTCAGCACAGCAAAAACCTTGTCCGTTTTCACTACACTCATTATCAATTTGAGTTTTATCATTTTCATGGCAGTATCCGACTATAATATTACGATTTTCCAGCGGTTTGCCAATAAATGCAAAAGTATCTTTCCCTAAAATATTTGGTTTTTTACTGCCATTAATATCTACAAATATAATTTTATCATTGCTATCGGAAAATCCTAAAGAAATATTATATAGTATTCCGTCACTTGTTAGAAATGGAAGTCTGTATTTAGGAATTATCAGTGTAAACGGATTGCTATCACCTTTCATAGTTTTATAAGGCGAATTGCTTTCATAACCGCAATCTTGAGGAACATCACAAATTTGTGTAACTTTAAAATACGGTAACCAGTACTGTTCTAAATATTCACGAGCTGTCGGTGGTTCGTGGTTCCAGATTGAATATTCTCCGTTATCTGCTTCAGATAATTGTAATGCCTGATTTATAGCAGAATAAGCTTTTTTAAGTTTAGCAATAGTTTGCTGCTTTTTATAATTCCCAACAACAGCAGGCAAAGTTAAAGTAGCAACCACACCGATTATGCCGAGAGTGATTAAAACTTCAGCAAGAGTAAATGCATACCTACGTTGCTTATCCGGCAGGGCTACGTGCGTAGGAGCTTCTGCTAAGGTAAACACTGCTCGACGTGTATTGTCGGAATTGGCTATGTGCGTAGCACCTTCGCAATAACAATTTTTCAAATGTGGCGAGTCAAGTGCCATGCTTGCGGGGGGGGGGCAATTGTCAGCTTTTTATCTCTTTCCATAATAAAAACTCCTTTGTTGTAGCATTTTTTATTATTCTGTTATTTTTTTATTATTTTGTCAAGCCCTTTTCAATTCGTAGACTCTAAATTCGCTTGCATCAAGCTTGTCAAAATGTAATGTGGATGTTTCCGTATCAAATACAGTGCTTACAAATTCGTTGCCTTCAATGTAATATTCTTTTTGTATGGTATAATCTGACGGTAAATTAATTATTTTGTCACAAACAGGATTTCCATGCATGACTTCGGAGAAACTTTGATTATTTTCGTCAAACATAGTCACAAGTTCAGTTGTATATTTAAAGTTTGAAACAATCAGATAGGCTGTTTTTAGAGGCGCTTTTGAAATAATCCATGCCGCAAATCCGTCTTGATCCTGCACTATCATTTGAGCTTCACCCTGTGTAATAATATTGTTATTTTTCACAAATACGTCTATTGCATTAAATTTTTTATAAAATTCATAATGCTTTTCTCTCGGCATAGATTTTTCTTCTCCTATTGCACCTTCTATACCTCGTTTGGTAAAACTTTCATCCCCGTCAACATAAAGCATCGGACGCGGTGCAAATTTGCCGCCCGGAAGGAATTTATATTTAAACCATTTATACAAAGCTCCGTTTTCGCTTAACTGTCCGGGATACTGATTTATACATCTGAACTCTCCGTCCTGATTGTTATAAGTTTTCAGTATAGAAAGTTTTTCTCCTTTTTTGAAATTAACATTATAGTTTGCAAGATGTTGATTATCTTCCATAATTTTTTCGGGAGTTTTTTCGTTTTGTGAAACAATGTCATTGCCCCAGAGAAGATCAAAATTCATGTCTTTATGATATTCTTTCAGATAGTCATCCCAGAGCATGTATTCGGCAAGTGTTCCGAAATATGGAATTTTTGTTTTCATTGTTTTATTTAGTCTTCCTAAAACAACTCTCGGTGCCCTGTAACTAATCGGTTTTCCGTTGCGTTCCGAAACTTTATCAACTATATGGTCAATATGATCTACTCTGAATCCGTCAAAATTATATTCATTTTGAAGTTCAACCATATAATTTACAAAATAATCTATTACAGGCTTATTAAGGGTTCCGTTTTCAAGGTAAGAAAAGTAATAAGGAGTTTGGCAATCAAGATTTGCAAAGCTGGTTACATCTTCTCCTTTATAATCAAAATGCTTAAATGTCGGATATCCGCCGCATTCGCTCATTTTGTCATAAACCGGAGTTCCGGCTGAACACCATGCTCCGCCGGGAGCAGGCCATAACCCTTCTTTTATAAGTTCTTGTATAGATTCAAGCTGCTTTGTAATATCGTTTTCGTTTAATTTTTGGTTATTTTTAAAGTTGTGAATTTTTGCGATAATTTCTTTTGCCCGTTTTTGGATTTTTTCCTGTGATGCTTTTTTCATCATTGTGTCTGACAGTTTCTTTTTGGCTTCAGTCATAAGGCTGTCAAATGTGTCATAAATATTTTTGTAATGAGAAGTTAAATCTCCGCAAGATCCGCTTTGAGAATCTTTATAGATATTTTTGACAAGTTCAACGTCTTCATCGTCAAAGGTTTGCGGCATGTTCTTTGCAATCCTGTCTATATTTGCTTCAAATTCGTTATTTAATGTTTTTATGTCAAACCATCTCGCAATTTCAGGGTTTGCAAGAACAGCTTTTGAAAATCTGCCTGTTTGCGGTAAGATATCGTAAATAACAGGATGACCTGCAAGCTGGGAAAGCATTATAAAAGTTTTTACCTGTTCTTTTGCATCCATGCCTGTTTCTTTTTCAAGATCTTTGTCCAGAAGATTTTCGCTTACTTCGGAACTTTTCGGGAGATATGCACATCCGAATTCTCTCGGATGAAACGGTATCAAATAAATAGTTGTGTTAAATATTCCGTTTTCCAGATTGCCTGTTGGAAGTATTAAAAGTTGTCTTAACCAATCCAAGAATTTTCCGGGTTCTTTAGTTTTATTGCCGTCGCCTAATCCTGCAAGGTTTATAAGTTTTATGTCATGACCTTCTTTTTGTATCCATGACGAATTTTTTATATTATTTCGTGCGAGTACACTTACTTTGTCATTCTTAAATGAGAATTTTCCGCTGTTAAATATTCCGTTTGCTTCCCATTTCATTTCAAGTCCGAAAAGAACTTCTTCATTTGTAAGCTCTTCCAAAGCTTTGATATAAGGGTACGGTAGATATCCGTATTTTGTTATTAAATTTTTTAATTCAGTTTTTCTTTCATCTGAAATATTGTCTGACGGGTATTTGTTTTTCAGGCATGTATAAATTTTATTTAGTCTTTCAGATTTATCGGTTGTTAAGTTATTCTTTTTCTTGAAAAGAAAGTCAAGCATATCTACACTCCCCTTATAAAATAATTCCGTATTGATATTATAGCATAATAAAAATAAATTACAGCATTAAAAAAATAATTGTATTTTTTACAATAAACTAGCCAATCGGGTAATGGATTAATGCTTGTAGATATTATTAAATTATTCTGGTTAGTAGATTAAATGCTTACGCATTTAGTGAAAGTGGGGTAGAAATGACACAAAAAACAACTGAAACAAAGACAAAACCTATTAGTGTGATTATTATTGAAGATTTTAAACTTACCCGTGTGGGTTTGAGATGTGCTTTAAATGCTAATGATGATATTAATGTGGTTGCAGAAGCAGAAGATGCTGTTGAAGGGTTAAAACTTATTGAAAAACACAAGCCTGATGTAATCTTAATGGATCTGGGGCTCCCCGGCATGAACGGTATTGAAGCTATGGTTAAGTGTAAAGAAATGATGTGTGACTCAAAAATTATTGCACTGACATCGCATGACAGATCAGAAGAAGTTATTGCAGCATTAAGTTCCGGTGCAAATGCATACTGTTTAAAGGATATAGATCCGCAAAAACTTGCAGATGTGGTAAGAGATGTTTCAATTGGTGTTTGTTGGATAGACCCTATGGTTGCGCAGATGACACTGAATGCTTTACCCAAAATTGATAATATTGGATTTTTACCTAATAAATCAGCAAATGATGGTTGTGTCCCTTTGACAGAAAGAGAATTTGAGGTTTTAAAACATCTGGTTTCGGGCAAAAGCAATACGGAAATTGCAAAAGAACTAATTGTCAGCGTCCATACCGCAAAAGCTCATGTCTGCTCAATTTTGCAAAAAATGTGTGTGAATGACAGAGTGCAGGCTGCTGTTAAAGCGGTAAAAGAAGGAATGGTCTAAAATTTATAACTTCCATATATTTGCTAAAAAGAGGATTATAATATTAATCCTCTTTTATTTTTTTTACTATTTCCATTACCTTAGATTTAAATGATTCATAATCAGAGTTATTGTCAATTATGTAATCCCAGTCTTTAATATTATCCAAGCCTGTTTCTGTTATATCATTTTCACCTATTAATTCTCCTCTTAAAGCTCTTGTTTTTCTTGTCGCTTCCACTCTTATTGCTATTGCGCCTGCTGATTTGAACACTTCATATTCATGCGGAACTCTGACATCTGTTACTATAATATTTCCTTCCTGCTCTATTATTTTTTTTAACCAGTAATCAGGATCCTGCGCTCTGCCCCAGTTGCCGAGATTGATTAAATCCTGCCGGTAAAGGGGTTTGTTTTTCTCAATTTCTTCATAAGTTAAACCTTTTTCTTTGCCGTAGGTAAGTTTTATAATATCTCCCATTGCACATCTTCTATAATCGGGCATTGCCTCAAGCATTATTTTTCCTGCTGTATCTTTACCTGAATATTGTTTCCCTGAAAATATTATTATTTTATCTGCCATATTTTTCCTCTCTTTCTTTTTATTAAAACATATCAAATTATTTTTTACATAATTATTCTATATGCTTCTTAATATTTTTAAACATAAAATTTGCAATTTTGCTATGTTGGTCGTAGGATGAAAAAAGCACGTGTGAGCGTAATTGCTCTGCCTGCACAAATTAGTGTAAATAGTACAATATATTGGAAATTGATATGGCTTTAAACTTTCAGGAATTGGTTTTTAATTTACAAAAATTTTGGTC
>CALUPR010000080.1 GCA_944322705.1 Candidatus Gastranaerophilales bacterium | reverse complement strand
AAATTTTATAAATACTCAAAATTAAATGTTATCGGAGAATGTAACTATACCGGCAAGTTTATGAACTATAACCGCACAGCAGAAGCTTATACATCCTGGTCAGGAGTCCCTTCTTCTGGAAGAAGGGAAGGATTTCCTGATGCCCTTTCAAACGGCATGTGTGCTTCGGTTCATATTAATGCTGGAGAGATCAATGTATCCTTTGATGTTAACGGTACCAAAGGACCGAATCAGCTGGGACATGATATATTTTATTTTTATATAGATAATAATGATACGTTAAAACCAAGAAAGATGTCAAAACTCTACAGTGAAGAAGAGTTAGAAGACATGGAATTTGCGTTTAATCGGGGAATTCCGTGTTCTATGCAATCAAAGCAGCAGGGTAACGGTGTAGGTTGTGCCGGTTATGCCTTGCTAGACAGAAATCCTGATAACCCATCAAAAGGCTACTGGGAGAGTCTGCCGTAGCTGTTAAAAATTTTAATAACTTCCCTGTGGATTTCTTCAATAGATTTAGAAGCGTCTATTACTTTAATTCTTTGAGGTTCTTGCTTTGCAATTTCAAGATACCCTTCTCTTACGCGGTTATGAAATTCTATTCCGGCGCTTTCCATTCTGTCTTTTTCCGCTCCGACACGTTTCATAGATGTTTCCACATCTATATCAAAAACAAGGGTCAAGTCAGGTTTTCTCCAGTTTGTTGCAATATTATTGAGCATCTTAATTCTTTCAATATCAAGTCCTCTTCCATATCCTTGGTAGGCAACGGTTGAATCAATATGCCTGTCGCATAATACAATTTTACCTTCTTCTACTGCAGGATTAACTATAGTGTCAATATTTTGGGCTCTGTCTGCGAGGAATAAAAAAGATTCGCATCTGTCAGATACAGGTCCATCATAATTTAATAAAATTTCTCTAACTTTTTCACCAAGACCTTTCCCGCCGGGTTCACGTGTAATGACAACCGAAACTCTTTTTTCCTCTAAATATTCTGCCAATAATTTCATTTGTGTGGTTTTTCCGCACCCGTCAGCACCTTCAAACGTTATAAACATACCTTTTTTCATAATTACCTCGTTGTCAAAATTATATCAAAAAATAATACTAAAGTATATGTTATTTGTGTTTTTTCTTCTATTATGCTAAAATTCAGCTTAAGAGGAGAGTTATATGAATATTAGAACTTCAGAATTAAAGAATAATATAGAATTTGTTTATAAAAGAAATCCTGATACCCCGAGAGTAGCATTTTATTTGAATTTTTCTCTGAATGATCCGCTTCCGGTTCCCGGTGTTTATTCTTTGATGGTTAGATTGTTTATGCAGGGTACAAAAAAATATAATGCACAGCAGTTATCGGAAGAACTTGATAAATATGCTATAGAATTTACTGCAGAAATGAAACTTGATTATGTAAAATTTAAGTTTGTCTGCTTGAATGAGGATTTTGATCACGCTCTTGATATATTTAGCGATATAGTAAAAAATACTACTTTTGATGAATTTGAAAAAGAACGTGCAAAACTTGAGGGAGAAATTATAGCAGAATTGGATTCTCCGCGGGCAAAGATTATTGACAGCTATTACAAAAATATTTATGAAGGTCATAATTACGGATATACAAATACTGTTATTCTGGAAAATCTTAAAAATCTTAAAAAAGAAGATATAGTAAATGCTTATGCGGCGATTGTAGAAAACAGCAAAAAAGTAGCGGCGTTTGTCGGTGATTTGGATTTTGAAACAGTAAGAAAAGCTATTGATGAAAAATTAGGTGATATAACTCCGTCTATTACCAAACTGCCTGAGTTGAAAAAACCTTTACTTACAAAGAAAAAAGAGATTGAACTTATACAGCCGGATTTAAATCAGGCTCATATCTTAAAAGGCTGGAGTGTGGATACTGCTGACAGCAGTGATTTTGCAGCAATTTCGTTGTTGAACATAATCCTTGGCGCAAGCGGACTGTCATCACGATTGTTTTTGGAACTTCGTGACAAAAAAGGACTTGCTTATGTAGTAAGAAGTGCTTACGATGTCGCACGACTTTCAGCCAATTTTTCTATATATATAGCAACTGAGCCTAAAAATATTGAAGTGTCTTTGAAAGGTTTTGAAGAAGAAATTCAAAAAATTAAAACAACTCCTGTTAGTGAAGAAGAACTTGAAAATGCGAAAAATAATCTGTTCGGCAAATGGGCGTTTATCAGTGAAACTAATTCCCAGCAGGCAAACTGGCTTGCTCATTACGGAATAATGGGCTTCGGGTTTGATTTTCATTCAAAAGCTGTTGAAAAAGTTAAAAAAGTCACGGTTGAAGATATCTTAAATTGTGCCAATAAATACTTTAATGATACATATGTTTTATCTGTCTTAAAGCCGTAACCCTTTCAGACAATGCGCGACTTATAAATATAATAAATAATATTTTTGAGGCGCGATATGAGATACCTGTATACTATATTTTTAATTTTTATAATGATATTTTGTACCGGGATTTCAAATTCAAAGCGGGATTTTTTACCTGTTTCCTATCAGCCTAAAACAGATAAACTTG
This sequence comes from Candidatus Gastranaerophilales bacterium, assembly GCA_944322705.1. Classification (GTDB taxonomy): domain Bacteria; phylum Cyanobacteriota; class Vampirovibrionia; order Gastranaerophilales; family Gastranaerophilaceae; genus Stercorousia. Next base: position 4,041 of record CALUPR010000080.1, on the reverse strand, counting down.
AAACAATTTTTAAGTCTGCTTTACCTTTAAAAGACGGAATAGTTTTTACAAAAGTTCCCAGAGGACTTATTGTAAGTATTGATGAAAGATATTTTTTCAGTGACGGAGAAGCACGAATTAAAGAAAGTTCCCTTTGTATTTTAGACAGAATTATTATACTCTTGCATGAACTTTCAAATTACTGTGTTGTAGAAAATCATACAGAAGATAATAACCTATCAGGTACAATTTATAACGATGATTGTGAAATATCTCTTGCACGGTCAACAAATATTGTTCAATATATGATTAAATACGGGAAAGTACCGCCTGACAGATTATTTGCCCTCGGGTACGGACAATATATGCCTTTCAGAGGCAATGTAAAATCTTATGATAAAAACGGAGTCGCTACAGGCATGGCTGCATCAAATGATATAAAAAATACGATGAACAAACGCATTGACTTTGTAATTCTTGAATATGAAGCTAGGCGATAATACTCTGGCGCAGTCTTGTTGTTCTGTTTTCGCTGAGAATATTTTTGAGTTTCATAATAGCTTGAGCATGCAGCTGGCAAACACGGGATTCGGACATATTTATTGTTTCGCCGATTTCTTTTAAGGTCATATTTTCCTGATAGTAAAGTACCATTATAATGCGTTCACGTTCGGGAAGTCTTTGGAGCGCCTTTTCTAACTCCTGTTTAACATTTTTTTCTTCTGCCTGTTCCTGCGGATTTAACTTATTTGTGTCTTCTATTGTATCAATTATTTCTAAACTGTCGTCTGTTGTACCTTTTTTGTCATATATTGAAGTCATAGTTGTATCTTCTGACAAAATTTGGTTGACTTTTTCAGGCTCCATATCAAGATAATCAGCTACTTCCGCAGTAGTAGGCATTCTGCCTAGTTCTTGTTTCAAGCGTTCTTGAGCATTTTTTATATCTTTAATTTTTTTTCTGACACTTCTGGGTAAAAAGTCTTGTGCTCGTATTTTATCTAATATTGCTCCTCTGATTCTTATAAGCGCATAAGTTTCAAATCGTGTATTTTTTTGAGGCGAATACCTTTCAATTGCATTTATAAGTCCTTCAACACCGTAGCCTGCAATGTCTTCAATGGAAATAGTGGATGGCAGAGTTACTTTTACTCGACCTACAACGTATCTGATAAGGTAAATGTATTGAACAATAAGTGTATCGCGGGCAGTTTTATTTGTTTTATCTTTAAGATATTCTTCCCAAAGTGTTTCAAGTTCATCTTCCGCAAGTCTTTTTATATTATTGTATGATGTAAAATCAAAACTCTGGCTCATTAAAATTCCCAAATATTGTTCAAATAGTTTACATAACTATTCTATATCATACGGGATTTGCTACATCATTTAAAAAGAGGAAATGTTTCTGATTTTCTAAAGAGTGTGTATTAGTCTTAAATTACTGTCCGTTTTTTTCGTCTTCTTTTTCAGAATTTTCCGGTTCTTCATCTGATTTTATTATTTCAAGCCTTGTAATTCTGGCTCCGTCAACTTCTTTTACAATGAATGTTAAATTGTGAAGCTTAACGGTATCGTTAACTTCTGCCAGACGTCCCAGCTGTTTGACAACAAGACCGCCGATTGTGTCTATATCTTCATCATCAATTTCTTTTTCGTCAATGTTAAAAAATTCAGCAAATTCATCTAACCTTGTTATTGCGTTTGCAAGGTAAGTGTTGGGGGCGATTTCTTTAATTTCACTTTCTTCTTCCTCTTCTTCGTCAAATTCGTCCTGTACATCGCCGAATATTTCTTCTATAACATCTTCAAGTGTAACAAGCCCTGATGTCCCGCCAAATTCATCAACAACAATAGCCATTTGACCTTTGCGTTTTTTAAATTCAAGCACAAGATTATCCATAGTAATTGTCTCGGGCACAAGTAAAACTTCACGTAAAATTTTAGATATAGGGCAAATTTCGTCTTTTATTGACAAGGAATAAAGATCTTTAACATGAACAAGACCTATAATATGATCAATATCTTCTTCATATACCGGATATCTTGTATACTGATTTTCCGCAGCGAGTTTGTTGAGTTCTTCAAGCGGCATATCTGCCGGAATACAAATCATATCAGTACGTGGTACCATAACCTGTTTTGCTGTCAGATCGGAAAATTTAAATACATTGTGGAGCATGTCTTTTTCTGTTTCATTTAATACTCCGCCGTCATAACTTGCGTTAACAAGCATGTCAAGTTCTTCTGTTGAATGAACAAGAGAACCTTTATGTGAATGCGGGATATTCATTGCTTTCAATACAAAATTACCGAATCCGTTTAACAACCATATAAAAGGATTAAAAATAAATGTCAGAATCTGCATTGGTTTTGCCACCCATAGTGCAGTTTTTTCGGTATATTCAAGAGCAATGGATTTCGGGATAAGTTCGCCTAATACAACATGGAAAAATGTGATTAATGCAAACGCAATAGAAACGGACATTGTGTGGGTTGCGATATTTTTGCTTATTCCCGGTAAAAAGACAAACATTGGTTCAATTATATGTGCAAGAGTTCCTTCTCCTACCCAACCTAAACCGATACTTGATATTGTTACACCGAGCTGTACTGCCGCAATAAATTTATCTAAGTCTTTTAACGCTTCAAAAGCAATTTTAGCATTATAATTCCCCTCATTTACAAGTTGTTCAATGCGGGTTTTTCTAACCTTTACCATCGCGAATTCGGAAGCTACAAAGAAGCCGTTTGAAAATAACAAAAATGCTATTACAAACAAATTAAATATTGTATTACCCGTCTCATCCATTATGTTTAGTTTCCTTTAATATATTTAAGTTTTAAATCAATTATAATATTATTTTATAAAAAAAGCAATCCTATTGCTCAGTCAATTCGACTTCTTTTAATTCCGTATAAATCATCGGAGAAAAGCCTTTTGCAGTAGTAATTGTTATGATTTTATATACAGGCGGATTATGCAACAGTGTAGGTGTTGTTATATGATAGACTCCATTACGCATAACTTCGCTGTTCATATGAAGATGACCTGCTATTATAGAAATTACATTGCTGTGTTTATCAAGAAGATCTAAATACTCTTCTTTCTGATAAACACTGTGTGATTTAATTTCTGTCTCCGACACAAGCGGAAAATGCTGTAAAATTATAACCGGTTTATTTTTGCTTTTAATTAATTGTTTTTCCAGCCAGTCGAGAGTATCTTTTTTATAGTAACCGTTCGAACCGGGAATAATCTCTTTTGCACCGTCAACAACTATAAATGTAAATCCGTTTTTCTTAAAAACGTAGTTTGGTTTTTTGTATTTGTAGAATATGTTATTATCTTTAACAATTTCCAGATACTGTTCTTTGGAAAGTCCGTTATTTCTGAAAACATCATGATTCCCTATTACGATATAATAGGGATTGTGGAGCTTATTGGCAATTTTTATAAATTCAGGCAGATACTCTGCATGCGGAGAATCTATATTGTCACCTGTAAATACTGTAAATTCAATACCTTTTTCATTATTTATTTCTTTAATTGTCTGTTCAAGAACTTCTGTTCTGTATTTGTCATTTTTTATAAAGTGCGCATCAGCGACCTGTGCAAATTTTACTGTATTTGCGAAAACCGAGCTTTGTAATAAAATAAACGAAATTATCGCTAAAAAAATATTCTTTTTCATTTATATCCTCTGGACAAATTATAACATAAATTATAATATATATAAATTATGAGATTAGATAAATTTTTAAAGGTTTCAAGATTAATAAAAAGAAGGACTGTTGCAAACGAAGTTTCTGATATGGGAAGGGTGTACGTTAACGGCAATCCTGCAAAACCTTCCAAACAGGTTAAAGAGGGAGATGTTATCAAAATTGAATATGTAAACAGAACGGTTTGTGCTCGTGTTTTAAAAGTTCCGCAAAATAATGTCAGTGTTCAGGAAGCACCAACTTTATACGAAATATTAACTTAATATAGAAAGGAGAAAAAATATGAAGAATTTTAAAATTAATTACTTCGGGGGGGGGGCACTTTAGGCTCCGCCGGAG
>CALUPR010000079.1 GCA_944322705.1 Candidatus Gastranaerophilales bacterium | reverse complement strand
AGTGTAAAAGTTAACAGTAATAATTTTCTCAAAATGTAATCCTCTAAGTTGTAAATTGAAATCCTTAAAAATTCCCTAACGACTCATTTCTTCAATAAGTCAAAAACTTTTAAGAATGAAATTATATTTACACTATATTACAAAAAAATAAAATTTCAACCCCAAACATAAAAATCAGTAAAAGTTAAATACGCATAAAACAAGCCCCATCAGCATTTTAAGTGTATTCGCAACAATTGTTAAGCACATATAAATTTGGATTTTTACTATTTTCATGATAAAATTTACAAGAAAAAAGAGAGGTAATATATGGAAAACAAAAAATTAGCAGATATTGGTGTATTTGGCGGATCAGGATTTTACAAATTTCTGGATAATATTGAAGAAGTAAAAGTTGAAACTCCTTACGGTATGCCGAGTGATAACTTATTTATAGGCACAATCGGCGAACATAAAGTTGCATTTATGCCGCGCCACGGGAGAAATCATACTATATTACCTCATCTTATTAACTACAGAGCAAACGTCTGGGCAATGAAATCCGTAGGATGCAAAAGAGTTATTTCTCCATGCGCTGCAGGAAGTTTGCAAAAACATGTTAAACCGGGAGATTTTGTAATATGCGATCAATTCGTTGACTGGACAGACGGAAGAAAATCAACATTTTTTGAAGGACCTGTTGTAACTCACCCTTCCGCTGCCGAAACTTATTGTCCCGAGCTCAGACAACTCGCTATTAAAACAGGAAAAGAATTAGGAATAACAATACATGAAACAGGAACTGTTGTTGTAATAAACGGCCCCAGATTTTCGACTAAAGCAGAATCTAAATTCTTTACAAATCAAGGCTGGGAAGTTATAAACATGACAGCATTCCCTGAAGCATATTTAGTAAAAGAAATGGACATGTGTCCGTTGAATATTTCTTTAATAACCGATTATGATGCAGGGTTGGTAGGGGATGTTCCTCCGGTTTCCCACCACGAAGTAATTAAAGTATTTGATTCCAATGTTGCTAATTTAAAAAACCTGCTTTTCAAAATGATTGAAAGCATTCCTGCTGAAAGACAAAATTGTGAATGTGGAAATACTAAAAAAAATTCTCAGTTATAAAAGGTAAAATATGATAGATAATTTGATTTTTGTAGTAAACAGCTTTTTTCAAATATATTTCTGGTTAATACTCGTAAGATGTTTGCTGAGCTTCATTCCGAGTATTGATTGGTATAAACAGCCGTTCACAGGTTTAAAAGATGTTACGGACTTGTATCTTGATATATTCAGGAAAATAATTCCGCCTTTTGGGGGGCTGGATTTTTCTCCGATTATTGCCGTTATTGTCTTGCAGATATTAAATTATCTAATCATTTATATTTTGTTTATGCTTAAATAACTCTAATGCCTTTTGAATTTTATCTCTGTGCGGAGTTTTTGGATTTGCAATTTTTTCTTTAAAATCTTTAATAACTTTATTAAGCTCTTTTTCAGAATTTCTGAACCAGAGCTTTTTAAAATAGCGAAGAACCATTTTATCCCCTATAAAATCACTACACTTTACAAACCCGCCGCCATCATATAACTTGTCATTTATAAGTGTATTGCCAGGATCATTATATTTTAATTGTAATATATTTAAATCTAAAGGAGCAGTTGTTTTTATAATATCATTATCAATGAATTGGGTTAAAGTATAACCGCTTTTCATATCCGAAATATAATGTTTCGTGAATTGAGTTTTATCAAGTTTATGTCCGGCTGCAAATTTTAGAAATGTCCAAAAATTAGCTTCTGCATAATTATTTTGCATACGTGAAAGATTGCTTCTCAAAGGGACATTCAAATTATGATAAACCTTTAAAGCTTTATCATGCATAATTTTTTCATCTTTATTATTTTTAAGCGAGAATTTAAAAACATTTCCCCATGCGCCTTTGCCAACAAAAGTTAATTCAGCTTTAATCCCTTTCGGAAGTATACCTTTGAATTGACTGTTTGCAAATTCCGATATTGCAGCTTCAAAAATCGGTAAATCGTCATTTAAATCTTTAAAATCATAAGCTATCAGATTCTGTTCTTTTGCCGATTTATAACAACCTCTTAAATATTTTGTTATAGAAGAAAGTGCGTTTTGAAAAGACTTAATTTTTTCACCCTTACCAACTTTAAAAAGATTTATTATTTCCGGAGGTATATTCCCGACAACAGCGTTTTTCATCTTAGGAATAAATTCATCATAAGTACGATAGTTTATGTCCGCCTGAAATAATTTTTTCAGACGTGACGGATAGCAGCATTCGTAATTTACAAAATTTATTTTACCTAACATACTTTCTATAAGTGATATAAAATTTAAAATTGCTTAAATCAACAATACTTGTAAAAAAAGTTAACTTAATATATAATTCACATTATGAAAATTGTAATATACGGTGCAACGGAAATCGGCTGCCTTCTGGCAACAGAATTCTTTGAAGACCATGACATAACAATAATCGACAAAGAAGAAAACAGAAGTGATGAATTTGACAAGCTGGATATAAGTTTTGTTCAAGGGAATGCATCTAACATTGATGTTTTAAAAAGTGCTGATATAAAAAACACAGATATTTTTATCGCCTGCACTGCTATTGATGAAGCCAATATTGTCGCCTGTCTTTCTGCAAAAAGATACGGCGGAGTGAGAACTATCTGCTTTGTAAGCAGAGCGGAATACAAAAAAACGCTTAACTTTGAAAAAAACAACGAAAACTTTTGTGATTTCTTCATTGACTACATTATCTGGCCGGAAGAACTTTTAACTCAGGAAATTTTCAGAATAGTAACCGTTGCTCATGCTCTTGACGTTGAAAACTTTGCGGACGGCAGAGCAAGACTTCTTGAATACAAAGTTCAGCCTTATCTTGATATTATAGGTAAAAAAGTAAAAGATTGCGGATTTACAAAAGATACACTAATGGTAGGTCTGACAAGAGATTCGCAACTTTTTATTCCAAACGGGGATACGGAAATTCTTGAAGGCGATAAATTGATATTTATGGGAACTTCACACTCTCTGGATATCTTAGCGGGAACTTTCTTTCATAAAAAAGAAATAGTAAAATCCGTTGCAATAATCGGCGGCGGCAACGTCGGGCTGATGCTTGCAAAAACTCTTGAAAAATTAAAAATTAAAACAAAAATAATCGAAAAAGATTACGAACGCTGCCAGCTTCTGGCGGAAGAACTTTCAACCACACTTGTTATAAACGGCGACGGAACTGATTTAAAACTTCTTGATGAAGAAGAAATAGGCTCTGCAGATGTTGCAATAAGCGTAACAAATAATGATGAAAGAAATCTTCTTTGTTCGCTTCTTGTAAAACAACTCGGCATAAAAAGAGTTATTGCAAGAGTGTCTAAAGTTTTAAATATTCCGCTTTTTGAAAAAGTAGGTATTGATATAGCAATATCTCCTAAAAATTCAGCTATAAACGAAGTTCGAAATGATCTGCTTGAAAATGATGTAGACATTCTTGCGACAGTTGAACAGGGGCAGGGAGAAGTTTTGGAAATCAATGTACTGCCGGAATTTAACAATAAAAAAATTATGGAATTAAAATTCCCGGAACGTGCGGTAATAGGAGTTGTCCAAAGAAGAAACAACATAATAATCCCTTACGGCGAAACTGAAATTAAAACAGATGACGTTTTGATAATATTTACAAAAGCTGAAAATGCGGCGATAATTAAAGAATTTTTTAAGGTAAAGTAAAATGCGATTAAATTATCTGGCAAACGCAATCGGGTTAACAATGATGTATATAGGTCTGGTGATACTGTCGCCAATTGCGGTTGCTCTTTACTATCACGATTATTCATCAATTATTCCGTTTTTAACCGCAGGAATTATATCTGCAGGTTTTGGATTTATTTTTAGACAGGTTGTACCTAATTCTACAACTCTTGAAAATCTTAATGACATAAAAAAAGCGGAAGCTTTATTTATAGTTGCTGTATCGTGGGTAATTTTCGGAATAATTTCAGCCATACCTTATCTGTTTTATGGCATCACACCAATTAATGCCTTGTTTGAATCAGTTTCCGGAATTACAACTACGGGTGCAACTATTTTAACAAACTATGATTATCCGCAGGCATTCTTTTTCTGGCGTTCACTGACACAGTGGCTTGGAGGTTTAGGAATTATAGTATTATTTATTGCAATACTTCCGCAATTTGCAGTGGCGGGACGTCAGATGTTTTTTGCCGAAGCTCCCGGACCTACCGAAGATAAATTCACTCCGAGAATAAGAAATACAGCCTCGGCATTATGGAAAATTTATGCAGGGTTAACAGTCTTGCAGATAATTTTATTAATGGCATTCGGGATGAACGGATTTGACGCTGTTTGTAACTCTTTTGCAACACTCGCTGCCGGCGGTTTTTCTCCTAATCCTGAAAGCATAATGGGATACCATTCCAATTATATTACCTGGATTACTTTAATTTTTATGTTTCTTGCAGGAGCAAGTTTTAATATACAGTATCAGGCACTGGTACAGAAAAAGCCTTCTATATTGTTCAAAAATGAAGAATTCAGAGTATACGCCGGAATGATTTTAGTTATGGCAATACTAATTACAATCTCACTTGTCATAAATTGTCATTCAACAGTCTTTCAGGGATTTACGGATGCTTTATATCAGGTTATAAGTATAACAACGTCAACAGGAAGCGCCAGTGTTGACTTTATAAACTGGGATTACACATCAAGATTGCTGCTATTTATGGTAATGTTTATGGGTTCATGTGCGAGTTCAGCAGGCGGCGGCTTGAAAATGGTCAGATGGATGATTATTTATAAAGCAATGAAAAGTGAACTTTTAAAAATTCTGCACCCTAACGCAATTATTAACATAAAAGTGGACAACAAAACTGTTCCGGCTGATGTTGCAAGACAGATTGTTGTTTTCGCATTTTATTACTTTTTAATTTTTGGAGTAACATCAATCATTATTTCCGTAATTGAACAAAATACAACAATAGGCTTAAGCAGCGGCATAACATCATTGGGAAACATCGGTCCCGGTTTTGCGAAAGCTACAGGTCCTATGGGCAGCTTCGACGGAGTACATTTTTCAACAAAAGCAATAATGATATTTAATATGCTGGTCGGACGTTTGGAATTAATTCCGTTTCTTGTTATGCTTCAAAAAGACTTCTGGTCGTTGAAGGATAATTAAAATCTCAACTCCATAAATGATTAAAATGAACAAAATATGTGATTTAATCGTTACTATATTGTAACGAGGTTTAAACTTGAAATTTTATATAAAAACAGCGCTGATAGTATTAAGTTTATGTTGTGTAATACCCGCCTCATTTGCCATTGAACAAATGAGCGTAGAAAAAAATGCTGTTTTAAATATCAAAGATTGTATTCAAATTGCTCTGAATAACAGTCCGCTTATCAAAAAAGCCCGTTATAATTATGGGATTGCAAAGGGAAATTTAGGGGTTGCAAAGTCAGACTATTTCCCGACTTTAGGTATAGGTACAGGCTATAATATTACAGACAATAATAACAACAGAAGAAACACAAGCTCAAATATTTATTCGGCAGAAGCAAATATAAGCCAGCTTATATGGAACTTTGGTAAAACTAATGCCAATATCAGAATGTACAATTTTGACAGAATTGCATCACTTTACGAGTTTGAAGATACCGTACTTGAAACAATTTTCGGGGTCAAAACAAATTACTACGGAGTTCTTGCGGCAAAAGCTACACTTGATGTTAACAGAGCAAACGTACAGATTAATGAACGCAACTACCAGAGAACAAAAGCATACTTTGATGAAGGTATAAGATCAAAAATTGACCTTGTTAATGCAGAAGTTAACCTGAGCGACTCCAAAGTTACCCTTGTTGAGTCCGAAAAAAATTATAAAAATGCGTTAGTAAAACTCAATAATTCTATGTATATAGCTTTTGCTCCGGAATACGAAATTGAAAATACAGAAACTTTTAATTTCCAAAATAATTATACCCCGGTAAACTTAGATAAAATTGACGAGAAAAAAGATTTGAGTAAACCGCCTGAAGATGTCAGCGATGCGTTTTTAACCTCTCAGGTAGAAAAAATAAATATTCTTGACAATTATAAATTTGAACCATTTCCTTACACATTTGAAGAATCCGTAAACCTTGCTTACAAAAATCGCCCTGATTTAAAAGTTTATGATGCCAGTCTAAACGCAATGAAAGAAGCTTTAAAATACACAAAAAGAGAATATTTACCGGAGATTTCGGCAACAGCAGGATACGGTTACCGCGATCAATATAATACTAATTCGTTTAATGTCGGGATTAATCTGAGCAGTTCCGTTAACATAAAAGGTCAAAAACACAGGATTGATAATGCTAAATTACAGGTTGAACTTGCTGAAACAGAAATAGAACAAGCAAAACAAGATATTTATTTTGAAGTACAAAATCTTTATATTAGTATGATACAATTAGAAAAACAAATACCTCTGCTGGCTGTCAAAGTAAAGCAGACGCTTGAAAACTTTGAACTTGCAGACGGACGTTATGCAGTAGGTTTAGGTGATTACATTCAGCTGCAGGATGCCAAAGTAAATTACAATAATGCACAGGTATCCTACGTACAGACAGTTTATAACTACAATGTTGCAAGAGCAAATCTTGAAAAAGCAATTGCCCTGCCGCAAAGCGTAACAACAACGATAGAGGATGACAAATGATA
>CALUPR010000078.1 GCA_944322705.1 Candidatus Gastranaerophilales bacterium | reverse complement strand
ACAACAAGCCCTTCTTTGATGCTTCTTGCGAGTTTAGACGCTGCACGCGCCAATTTAGACAGCCCCAGAGGCAGAAAACAGCTTGAACGCGCCGTTCAAAACGCAAAATATCTGCGTCGCGAAATCGACAAACTTGAACACATTCATCATCTACAGCCTGATTTTGGCTACAAAACAGATATTACAAAGGTGTTTATACGTGATGACAGGTTGTCCGGCAAACGTCTTGAATCAATTTTGGAAATTGATTTTAATATAGAAGTTGAAAGCGCATCAGATGCAGGACTTTTAATTCTTTCAAATATCGGCAATACAAGAGCTGATATGCAGTATCTTGTAAAATGTTTACAACAGATTGACAAGACAAATTATACTGATATCTGCTACCTTGAGAAGAAAAAACACATGCCGATGCTTGAACCGATTATAAAAATGACTCTCAGAGAAGCTTTTTACTCTCATAAAGAAGTAATCCCTAAAGAACACGCAGTCGGACGTATTGCCGCAGAAGTAATTGCAGAGTGCCCGCCAGGAATTGCAGTGCTGCTTCCGGGTGAATTGATAACAGAAGAACACCTGCCATATCTTGTGGATTATGACACAATAGAGGTTATTAAGTAACTCTACATTATATATATGATTACAAAACCTCCGCATTCGCATAAAATAATGACGGAGGTTATGAATATGATTTTGACAAACATAGAATCTGTTCCTGGAATGGTTATTACCGCACAATACGGGCTTGTGACAGGGAGCACTGTCAGAGCTAAAAATGCGATTAAAGATTTTGGAGCCGGCTTAAAAAACATGGTTGGCGGCGAATTAAAAAGCTACACTGAACTATTAACAGAAGCCCGTAAAGAAGCTATATCACGTATGGAACAGCAAGCGCAGAGAATGGGAGCAAATGCTGTTATTAACGTAAGACTTGCAACATCTTCCGTTACAGTTGGCGCAGCAGAAGTTTACGCTTACGGAACAGCCGTAAAAGTCGAACCGAAAGGATAATTTGCCATGGGTGATATATTATTACTGCTGATTATTCTCGGTTTTACTTTTTTTACCGGCTCGATTATTGAAAAACGGCATTTTGAAAATATTAAAAAGCGGGAAATTGCGCTTATTAGAAAACCTATTATAAATTTTGGCGCAAAAACATGGCATACAAACAAAAAAATTAAAAAAATTGAACTTGTAACAGGCGAATGTGTTATAAGCGGAGATTATTTTAAGAATTTTGTTGCAGGCCTGAAAAATTTGTTTGGCGGAAGACTTACAACTTTTGAGTCAGTAATAGACAGAGGCAGACGTGAAGCAATCTTAAGAATGCGTGAAAAAGCACGCGGAGCAAATTTTATAGTAAACGCCCGCATAGAATCTGTGATGATAAATGATACTTACGGACAAGAAACAGTTCCTCAATGTGCAATAATAGCCTATGGAACAGCAATAACTTATGAATAAGAGTCTTGAAGAAAAATATTTAAACGTCATAGAAGATAATGTTAACGTCGGGAAATCAAATGCCGGCATTGAATTTGTAATTTTACTTGCAGGTATTGCCGCAATCTGTTTTCTAATATATATTTTTGCAGACAGCATTGGAAGTTTCTTTATTGACAGAATGTCAAATGAAACTCAAATAAAGATAGAAAATGCTTTTTCCTTCGGTACTAAGCCTAAAGTTTCATCTAAAAATGAAAATATTATAAAACTTGAAAATATAAGAAATAGAATTATACCGCTTGATAAAAATTTACAGGGGAAATCCAAATTTCCGATTTATGAAGTTCCTGAAAAACAGATTAATGCATTTATAACACCGAACGGAAATATATTTGTTACGCAGGGACTTTTAAAAGAAATAAAAGATGAAGAAATGCTGGCATTTGTTCTTGCACACGAACTCGGACACTACGCACACAGAGATCATTTAAAAAGTATGAGCAGGCAAATCATTGCTGCAGCCATTACATCAATCTTTGCTTCAGGCAATAATGATATAAATCTTACACTCGGCAGTATTTCCGATTTAAACGGTCTTACATACTCTAGAAAACAGGAGCGTGAAGCAGACCTGTATGCTAATAAAATTGTTTTTAAGTTGTATGGAAACAATGAGGGTGCTGTCAAATTTTTTAAAATGCTTGAGGAGAAAGAAAAATATCCCGAATTTTTACAATATTTTTCTACCCATCCGTCAACAATACAGAGACTTAAGTTAATACAACAGGAAAGGTAATTTTTATGCATATAAACAATGTTTCCGCAAAAACTTCAATAAAATTTATATTAATTTTTATATTATTTGCAGGGCTGTACACAGCCGGGACAATTCTGGCTTATGTATATCTCTCCGGATATGCAGAAAAATCAATTTCCGGATTTTTCTCGTGGGCTATAGCTTCTTTGAACTCACAGGAACATATTGAAGATACGTTGCTGCTTATTGCTTTACCGGTAATATTTTACACCGGTCTGATAATTACAGTAGTGCAAAGATATTTAGGACTAAAAAAACTCGCTTCGTCATTAAATCTAAAATCCGTTGACTTGCTGCCTGACAGAGTAAAATTTAATTTTAACCGTCCTCAATACAATTTTACCTGCGGATACGGAGATATAAAGAATTTAGAAATGGTGCTGCATACTGTCGTTGGTCACAACAAGTACGGTAGTTATATCGTATTAAATGAAATTGAATTGAATTTTACGGTTTTAAAAGATAAAAAACTTTCTCTGAAAAATACTCCGCTGAAAACCGTTAATTTTATTTATAAAATAATTGATTACAGCAGAATGGTAAACAATTTTTCTTACAAATTTAACGGTGCAGGGGTTCATATTGAATTAAAAGAAAAAATAGATGATTACCTTCAAAAAGGTGTAAAACCTGTTCTGACAAACACAGAAGAAACAAAATTTAAATGGATGTCAATAGTATTCTTTTTAATGGGATTTTGTTTATTCATCGGACTGAAAGGCGAATTAAACTATTGTATTCAAGAAGGTTTGTGGTTCCCGTTTATATTCCCGGCAATATTTATAGGGATTTCATTTATTGTTGATTTAATTTTAATCATTGACAAAATCAAAGAAAAAAGTTTCAGAGGTTACAATGGAAGATAAAAAATTAGACGAAATTTTAGCATATCTTGAAAACATAGTACCGGATATCACAAAAGAATCTAGCGAAGATGAAAAACAGAAAATTCTGGAATACATTAACAATGCCCTTAAATTATATCCGAAAAATATTTATATATTGCGCTGGAAAGCTAGCTATTATCTGGATATAGAAGATTATGACAATGCACTATTACTATATAAAGAAATTTTGGAAATTGATCCGAATGACAAAGTTTCGAAGGAATCACTGATACACTGCGCAAAAATGAAATATCAGGAAATAACCCCTCAAAAAAATTATAATATTGATACAAACATACAGCAATCTCCTGATTTGCTTGAAAAAATTCCGGCAGGTATTATTTTAACAGTTAAAATCATTGCACTTGCAATTGCGATTTACTTTTGCTGCCCCTCATTGTTTTTTGCACACAATGATAACAAAATCCTAAACATTAAAGATACATCAGGATTTCAAACTATAAAAGTCAATCCTCTAAGTGAATATGATTATCTTTCAAAACAAGAAATTTATAACATAAGAAAAAAACATGTAAATAATTCGCTCTTTGCAAGCGCAAATTATGAGCCGGATGAACGAATTTTTGGTTCAATTGCGGATAATAAACCCTGGTGGGGAACAATTACATGCGGACAATTGAATTACAAAGGAGATTATCACGAAAAAATTGAAGGACCTTCAAAAGTCAGTGCACAGATAAACAACCCAAATGCACTTGTTGGTTTAAGTCTTCCATTCCTGCCGTGGGAGGAGAGTTACAATCAAGAATTCTGTACAGGAGAGTACGGTCGATTTCTGCCATTATCAATTCAATACGATAAAAAAGATAACTTGATTGTCGCTAAATACAAACTTACAGAAAGATTTCTCAAATATCGAGCAAGCGTAAACGGTAAAATGACACGATATCCTATACAATTATCAGGGCTGAATGCAAAAGATTTCGGTTATGACTACGTTTATATATATGATTTAAAAAATGTAAGCATGTTTTCCGAAAACAATAATATTACCGAGGACGTAAAAAGATTTACTGATTACATACATCTCGGCGGGAGCTGCGGTTATAAAGACGGATGCAACAATATTTCCCCTTTGCAATATGATAAAATAATTACGGTTACCAATCTTCCTGCTGAAATTAACCTTAAACTGTGGAAAAAGAAACCGGCAAACAAATTTATAAAAGCTGATATGTATTACAGAATTATATTTGATATAAAATAACCCGCCTTAAAAAGACGGGTTATCCTTGAATTTTGCAAGCTGCATTAATCAAAAACGTAATCAATGATAGCAGCTTCTCTTGCGCGTTTAATAGCTTTAGCTACCATTCTCTGATGTTTTGCACAGTTGCCTGTAATTCTGCGCGGAATAATTTTTCCGGCTTCTGTCAGGTATCTTTTCAACTTTGCAGCATCTTTGTAGTCGATTGCTTCAACTTTGTCTCCGCAAAGACTGCAATTTTTACGTTTTTTCTTTTCGTCATTGTTTTGTCTTGCCATTTTTCTTATTTAGCCTTTCTAGCCGTTTTTTTTGTACTGTATTGAAATTTGAGGTTCATAGATTCCGAAACAAGTTCGGAATGACGGTAATCCCAGAGTGCATTGACCTGCAAAAGCAACATTAAAAGTATCAATAAAGCGCTTCATGCAAGTCGTAAACCGCATCAAAATGGAATTTCGTCCTCGTTAATCAGTTCGTTTGAAATATCATCCGATTCAAATTTAACGATTTCTTCAGTACCAAAATTAGAATTTGAAACAGAACCTTCACCCATTTTTTCTATTGTGTTAGCGTCAATTTCATAAATTCTTTTTTCGGAACCGTCATCCATTTTCACTGTTGCTGTTTGCAATCTGCCTTCAACAAGAACTCTTTCACCTTTTTCCAAAGATGAAACAATTTCGTCAAGGGCATTTCTTTTTGAAACAACTCTAATAAGAGTTTCTTCTCTTTCGCCAATATTCATAACAAATGCAGACACCGCAACGTTATTTTGAGTAAAACGTTTTTCCGGTGTTCTGTATACTGTTCCTGTAACTACTGCTTTTGCTAAACTCATTTTTACTTCTTCCTGTTTTTTACACTGAAGCTTTAGAAGCTTCTAAAAACATTGTTCTTAAAATATTATCACTTAATCTCAATTGACGTTTAAATTCTGCAACTTTGTCAGCAGGAAGACTTATAACTGTAGTTACAAAAAATCCGTCTCTGAAATTCTGGATATCATAAGCTAATTTTTTTCTGCCTGATTTGTCTGTAGATTCTACTTTTCCGCCGGCATCTTTTACAAATGCGTTTAATCTTTCAAGAGCTTTATCTACTTCTTCTGCATCTAAATTAGGTTTAAATACAGTTAATAATTCATAAGTTTTCATTACTATTCTCCTTCGTTTTTAGTGTATGAGATAATAATATCATGGAAATACAATATTTTACAAGACATATTCAGCAAAAAAGCTGTAATTTGCAGAACCTATTAAAAAGATATCTTGATTTGTATCATCCTTAGAACCTTGCCACTCAACAAATACAGGACCTCCAAGCAAATTAACTTTAACCTTGTTTTCTGTTAAGTTATTTAAAACACATGCAACAACGCTTGCACAGGCACCAGTTCCGCAGGCTAAAGTAATACCGCACCCGCGTTCATAAACTCGCATATCAATTTCCATATTTGATTTTACTTTAACAAATTCAACATTTGTTTTTTCCGGAAAATATTCGTGTTTTTCAATTTTTGGACCGTATTTCAAGGCAAGTTCCATCGGATCGTCTTCTGTTATAATTACACAGTGCGGATTACCCATTGAAACAGGGAAAATCTCAAATTCTCTGCCTAAAACTTCAATTTTTCTTTCACCCCAAAAAGGAATTTTTTTATCTTCCAGAATAGGTTTACCGATATTAACCTTTATTAAACCATTTTCCAATAACTCAGGTTTAATAACACCTGCAAGTGTTTGAACGCTAAAGGCTTTTTTGTCGACAAATTTGTTATCATAAGCATACTTTGCAAAACATCTCATACCGTTTCCGCACATTTGTGCTGTCGAACCGTCAGAATTATAAAAATACCAACCTATATCAGCTTCTTTGCCGGAATGTAAACCATCAGGAATTATCATCCCGTCTGCACCAACACCAAAATGTCTGTCACAAACTTTTTTAGCAAGTTCATCCATTTTCATGCCTGTTTTTTCATATTCGGGGTAATCAATAATTACAAAGTCATTACCGCATCCGTGCATTTTCGTTAATTTTATAGTTTTCATGTTTTTTCCCTTTTAAAAATATTATAACTTAAACACAAATTTTATAAGAAATATTTTTTACCCACTCCCCTCTCCCAAGAGAGGGAATTATGGGAAATTGAAAGCTTAGAAGTCAGGAGGGAATGCTAGTTAAAGTGAGTAGGATACTAGGGCGCTAGGGCACTAAGAAGTATCGTAAACATCATTCCCTACCCCATTGGAAGAGGGTGTCCGAGGACAGGAGAGGGAGCAAATACAAATGTTCCTTCCCTAATAAGAGAAGGATAAGATGATGGGTATTAATTAGATGCAAAGATGCAAAGAGGCATAGAAGCAAAGCTGTTATCAAAAATAAATTTTGT
>CALUPR010000077.1 GCA_944322705.1 Candidatus Gastranaerophilales bacterium | reverse complement strand
TCATCATAATTTGTATGAGCACCACCGGTCGGCTCTTTTATTTCACCGTCAATTATATCAAATTTGATTAAATCAGGAGCAGTTATCTTCAATGCGTCTGCAGCATCTGCAGATTTAGATGCATCCCTCCATAAAATAGAAGCGCATCCTTCAGGGGAAATAACCGTATAATAAGCATGCTCAAGTAAAAATACTTTATTAGCGACAGCAAGCCCTAAAGCACCGCCGGAACAGCCTTCACCAGTAATAATTGCAATAACAGGAACTTCAAGTTTTGCCATATCACGAAGGTTTACAGCAATTGCACCGCCTTGATTTGTTTCTTCGGCACTAATTCCAGGATATGCACCCGGAGTATCAATCAAGGTGATAATAGGAATATGAAATTTATTTGCATGCTTAAACAATCTCAAAGCCTTTCTATAACCCTGAGGCTGAGGCATCCCAAAATTATATTCAAGATTTTCCTTTGTCGATTTTCCCTTCATTGTACCGATAATCATAACGGGCTTTCCGTCAATTTTAGCCAGTCCGCCGATAATAGCTCTGTCATCCATACCTTCTCTGTCACCGTGAAGTTCTACAAAATCTTCGCAGATATGATTAACATAATCAAGGAAATTAGGTCTTTCAGGATGTCTTGCAATTTGCAACTTTTGTGATGGTTTCAGGTTAGAATACAATTCTTTTCTGTAATCTTCAGCCTGTTGTTCAAAAGTTTCAATTTCTTTATCTAAATCCATGCCTGACTCCAAACTTATTTTTTTTAATTCTTCAATTTTTTCCTGAATTTCTAAAATTGGTTTTTCAAAATCCAAAACTGCTGTCATAGTTATAAAATCCTCTTACTGTTCAACTTTATGCATTTCCAAAATTTTAGCCAGCGTATCACGCAAATTTTTGCGGGAAGAAACGACATCAACCTGACCGTACTTCAATAAATATTCTG
This sequence comes from Candidatus Gastranaerophilales bacterium, assembly GCA_944322705.1. Lineage (GTDB taxonomy): Bacteria > Cyanobacteriota > Vampirovibrionia > Gastranaerophilales > Gastranaerophilaceae > Stercorousia. Next base: position 5,834 of record CALUPR010000077.1, on the reverse strand, counting down.
CTGTCTGAAAATCAGAAGGAAGTTTTTGTCTAATGGTCTGCTCAATAACTCTGCGACCCGCAAAACCTATTCTTGCACCCTGTTCCGCAACAATAATATCACCCAACATACCAAAGCTGGCAGTAACACCACCAAATGTAGGTTCAGTCAGGAGATTTATATATAAAAGACCTTCATCATCAAGTCTTGATACAGCACATGAAGTTTTTGCCATCTGCATTAAGCTGAGTGCACTTTCCTGCATTCTTGCACCGCCTGACGATGTAATCGCCAAAACAGGAAGTCGTTGTTCTATAGCTTTTTCAATAATTCTTGTAACTTTTTCACCGACAACACTACCCATTGAACCGCCCATAAAATCAAAATCCATAACAGCAGCAGCGACTTTATTACCTTTGATAGATGCAATTCCTGTAATTACAGCATCATCAAGCCCTGTCTTGTCATGAGCTTTTTTCAATCTGTCTTTATAACTTTCAGTATCAGAAAATTCAAGAGGATCAGTAGGTTTAATTTCTGTGAATAATTCCTCAAAAGAGTTTTCATCAAACAATTGTTTAATACGTGTTCTTGCGTTTATTCTAAAATGATAGTCGCATAAAGGACAAACCATATCATTTTTTTCCAGATCCTCTTTTAACAATTGCGCATCACAGTGAACACACTTTGTCCACAAATTAGGATCCATATCTAATTCAACTCTGCCTTCAAGTTCACGGCGTTGAATTTGAGCCTGTTTACGTTTTTCAAACCAATCTTGTACTGTCATATTTATATATCCCTTGAATAATCATTTAAATTACAAAATTATTATACTCTAAAAAAAATTAATGGCAATTTTTTACATTTACATGTTTTAAAATAAACGACTATGATAATAAACAGCATACAATATACACCGCAAAAATATTGTTCTTTCTCCGGTATCAGTTTCAGGAAGCCGGACAAGATTAAATTATTTAATGAATTTTGCTGCAAATCACCGTCAATAAAAACAACTCCTGAATGCGCCGACTATTTTGTCAGAATAGAACCCGGCTACACAAATAAAGAATTATCAATAAAAGTTGATGACGGAGATTTTAATGAAATAGGTTCAAGTGTATTAACAATTAAAAGCAACAGTCTTTATAACGACAATATAGATGTAACAGCGAAAAGAAGAAAATTTTCAGGAGCAGGCAGTGTAATGAAGCTTGGGGAATTGATAACTATGCTTGAAAATAATATGGATAAAATAGAATTGCATTCTTTAGGTCAGGCAGTATATTTCCACTCAAAATTTAAATTTAAGCCTGCAATGACAAATATAGAAGATATAAAATCATATTTGCTTGAAGACGTTTTGATCAGAAAAAATGATAAAAGATTCAACAAAGTTTGTAAACTTGCTGAAGAATGGCTGAATAAAAACGAAATAGACGACAAATCAATAGAAGAAGGAAATAATATATTATACACATATCTTCAAACAGTTAATGAATTAAAGCTTAACAGAGAGCCCGAATTTGAAATTATGCCGGGATTTGATATGGTTTTAACACGGAAAGATATCTTTGATAACAAAGATTATTTTAACGGATTATTTAAAAAATTCGGGATTGATTACCAAATTAGCGATTCTTCTTATTAATAAAAAATTTCTTCATATCCTCAGAAATCTTAACATTTTGAATAGCGAGATGATATTTTCTTAAGTTTGCGATAGCGTCTTGCTCTTCCAGCAAATCCCTTTTGGGAATTTTAACAGAAGCCTTCACTTTTTCAAACTCTGAAGGAGATTTTTTATTTATAAATTTTGCGATAATCTCATCTATATTACTACCGCCAATGCTATATTTTGATGCTACTTCTGCGGTTGTAGCACCTTGCGGGAGGGTATAAAGCCAGTTAACTGTTAAAACATCTCCTTTTGAAACAGAATTTATACCTTTTTGATGAGGAGTATACATAATATCAGCAGGATTGTGACTATGTCCCAAACCAATAGCATGCCCTATTTCATGCAATATTGTATGATATACTTCTCCCTCATCCATATAATCAGCATGAACAAGTCCTTCAGTTAAACCTATCGCCACTTCCGCGCTATATAATCTGTTGGATGCATCATAGTTAAAATAACAGTGCCCAAGAGCCTTTCGCTCTACCCTTTTCCATTCTACATTAACGTTTGAATCCAAAAGATTATTAACGACCTTAAAAGCTACTCTGCCTTTAGTTGCCTTTTGCCATTCATCAAGAGCACGCAAAACCAGCTGCCTGTATTTATATTCCTCTCCTTGTTTTGAATAAAACTTCATAGGCGCGATAAATACTTTTAACGGCATAAAAGTCCAGCGCATAATTTTTCCGTTTTTTAAAGATTCAGCAACATAAGTGTACTTTTGCATATTTTTATTATATAATAAATGTTAAAGAAAAGCTATATTTTTAAGACTTAGGAGAGAAACTTATGAACATTATGCAAATGATGAAACAGGCACAAAGCTTGCAAAAAAAATTAAAAGATACACAAGAAGAATTGTCTAAAACAGAAATTATAGGCGAATCAGCCGGCGGAGCCGTAAAAGTTGTATGCGACGGACAAGGTAAATTTAAATCAATTTCTCTTACTGCTGAAGCTATAAATCCTGACTCCCCTGATTCGGTTGATCCTGAAATGATTGAAATGCTTGAAGATGTCATATCCACTGCCATTTTTAATGCAAGTGACAAAGCCGCAAAAGAAATGGAAACAAAAATGAAAGCCGTAACAGGCGGAATCAATATTCCGGGGTTAAACTTCTGATGATTTACCCAAAATCAATTGCATCACTGATAGAACATTTTCAAAAATTTCCGTCAGTAGGTCCAAAATCTGCTCAAAGAATGGCATTCTACCTTCTTAGAATGCCATTAACAGAAATAGAAAAATTTGCACAGAGTATGATTGAAGCAAAGGAAAATACAAAAACTTGCGAAATATGTTTTAACTTATCTTCAACAAGCCCATGTGAAATATGCAGTTCACCGCAAAGGGACAAATCCACTATTTGCGTTGTTGCAGAAACCAAAGATTTAATAGCAATTGAAAAAACAAACGAATACAAAGGACTTTATCACGTTTTGCAAGGTTTAATTTCCCCGATGGACGGTATAGGTGCAGATGATATAAGAATAAAAGAACTTCTTAATCGTCTGACAAACACAGAGGTTAAAGAAGTTATTCTTGCACTGAGTCCTTCTGTAGAAGGAGAAGCCACAAGCCTTTATCTAAACAAATTAATCAAACCCTTTGGTATAAAAATTTCACGTATCGCATTCGGACTTCCGGTAGGCGCTGATTTGGAATATGCTGATGAAATTACTATTGCAAAAGCTATTGAAGGCAGACGGGAAATCTGAATAAATAAATTGCATTGCAAATAAATTTCCTGTATAATTCAGGAATGGGAAGTTTACAAAAATATTATAAACAATCCGCTACATACAAAATTTTTTCAGGGATGCTTTCAGAATTTACCAATTTTCTGGACACACTCGGTAAAATTACTCTTAACGGAATTGATGTTATTAAATTTATCCTTAAGGGACAAATCGAAAAAAATGAAGTAACAGCACAGTGTTATAGATTTGGGATAACATCACTGCCTATAACTCTTTCAATCGTCGGCATGACATCAATTATAGTAGCTTCTCAAGTTGCTCTTGAAATGGTTAAACAGGGTGGCGGCAATTTTGTAGGACTTTTAATGACAATTCTTATTGTCAGGGAAGTCGGAGTTATTATGTCAGGTTTTGCCATAATTTCAATGATAGGTTCATCAATTGCATCAGAAATTGCAACAATGAGGGTAACCGAACAAATTGATGCAATTGAAGTATTAAAAGTAAATCCCATAAGATATTTATTTGTTCCAAGAGTTATTGCCGGAATGCTTATGATGCCTCCCGTTGTAATTATTGCATCGGCAGTAGGTGTTATAGCAGGTGCAGTAACTGCAAATCTTACATCGGGTCTCGGGTACAGAGCATTTTTTGATTCGGCATGGCTTGGAATTTATATGAAAGATCTGGGGGTTTGTCTTTTAAAAGCCGTATGCTTCGGCGGGACAATAGCACTTATAAGCTGTTCTACAGGTTATTACGCAAAAGGCGGGGCAAAAGGGGTCGGCGAAGCTACTAATAAAGCTGTTGTCTGGTCATTCGTGGCTATCGTAATATGGGATATGTTCTTTGCTATAGCATTTTTCTTTTAAAGAGGTACAATAAATTATATGAGTATCGAAGTCAAAAATTTAATAAAAACATTCGGAGATAAAACCGTAATTAATGATGTTTCATTTAAAGTACAAAACGGAGAGACTCTGGCAATTGTAGGTTTTTCAGGTTCAGGTAAAAGCACGATATTAAAATTAATTTGCGGTCTTATTACTCCTGACAGCGGAGAAATTATAACATCTAAAGGCGATATTGCGATGGTATTTCAATATTCCGCACTGTTTGATTCTTTGAATGTATCAGATAATATAGCTTTTGCACTAAGAGAGAGAAAGGATTTAAGGAATAAATACACAGAAAAAGAAATAAAAAATATTGTGGCAGAAAAACTTGAATTGGTTGGTTTGAAAGGGATTGAGAATAAGTTTCCGTCAGAACTTTCAGGCGGAATGCAAAAACGCGTCAGTTTTGCAAGAGCAATTGTCACTGAACCTAATTCAATACTTTATGATGAGCCGACATCAGGTCTTGATCCGATATCATCAACACTTATTGAAGACTATATTGTGCGTTTAAAAGAAGAAACAAGTGCAGCTTCTATCGTTGTTACACACCAGATGTCCACAATTACAAGAACTGCAAACCGTGTTATTATGCTTTATGACGGTAAAATCGTTTATGAAGGTACACCGGATGATATGCTGAAACAAAATAATGCATACACAAAACAATTTGTAACAGCATCACTTGATGGTCCGATGCAAATGATGTCAGAGAATTAAGAAAGAGGCGATGAAAATGAATTTAGAAAAACTTTTTAATAAGGAAGTAATGTCACTTGATACATATATAATGTTCCGTTTAAAAGAAATTACGACAAAACTTACCCCGGAACTCAAAGCAAAAAACAGAGCGCCAATATCTCTTTCAATGGGTGCCCCGACAGCCAATCCACCTAAAATTCTAATTGACAGATTAAAAGAAATCTTGGATGAAGACGGTATTCACACATATTCAACACCAAAGGGCGAACTATATTTCAGACAAGCTATTTCTCAAAGGATGAAAAAACGTTTCGGAGTTCAACTTGACCCTGAAACAGAGATCTTTTCACTCGTAGGGTCAAAAGAAGGGATAGCAAACCTTGTAAGATTTATTACAACACCGAAAAAAAATGAATTTGATAAAGATGTAATAATGGTTCCTGATCCGTGTTATGCCTCTTATCTTCAATTCATTCAGTGTTCAGGTGCAAAAGCATATTCAATGCCTCTAACGGCAGAAAACGATTTTAAACCTGATCCTGAGGTCATTTATAATAAAATTATAAATGACGGGTATAAAGCTGAAAATATTAAAGCAATATTTATAAATTATCCTAATAATCCGATGGGTGTAAGCACTACAAAAGAGTACATCAAAACAATAGTTGATTTCTGTAAAAAACACGACATTCTGCTTGTTTCAGATGCAGCATATTGCGATTTATATTTCGCGGAAGACGAAAAACCTTTCAGTATCTTTGAAATAGAAGGTGCAAAAGATGTCGGTATAGAATTTTACAGTTTTTCAAAACCGTATGCAGTTACAGGCTGGCGCTTAGGCTGGGTTTGCGGAAATGCTGAAGTTGT
>CALUPR010000076.1 GCA_944322705.1 Candidatus Gastranaerophilales bacterium | reverse complement strand
AATATTTATAACTGGAAAGTACAAATGGGATATTCAGCACAGGAAACAGGAAAATTAAATCCATACTTTACAATTGTGAAATGTAGATATAAACTGAATAAATCATAAGGACTTTTATATATGAAAAAAACAGATTTGTATTTATATTTCAATATATTGAATATAATATTTGCTTTCTAGGAGTAATAACGAAGTAAAATTGTCTTATTTAAAAATATTGGATAAAGTTACTAGTGATGAAAGATTATATAAAAATGAAGATGTTATGGATAAATTATATAGGATACTTTACATAAACCATAACAAAGAATCTTCTCAATCGGTTACAGAATTTTTTGATGCAGTTTTGAATAATCCTGAATTATCAAATAACCAGAGTATTATACAAAATTTAGGCACTTTAGCTGAAGACAATCAGAAAGATTGCTTGCTTCTCTTTAACACTATTTATGGAAACGAAGAATATAAAAATAATAAAGCTTTGGTAGAAAATTTAGGAAAAATCGCACAAGGTGTACACTATAATGATTCTGCTAAATCAATGATTAAAATGCTAGAAAAAATATATAGTAAAGAACAATTTTGATTGTATTTTGTTAAATAACCATATTTAATTCAAAAGGTTTGTCAATATCAAAAGACTGACTTGGTGTTATATATGATAAAACAGCGGATTTAGCAAACGATTCTCCAATTCGTCTGAGTTGTGTACTCAAATAATGTCAAAATATGATAAAAAATCAAAAAGATTTACAACAAAGCAGACTTGCTACATTCCTATTTTACAATGTAAAGTACAGGTATAAGAATAAAAAATAAAAAGTTCTGTTTGAATAATTTTATTAGAGATATAAAATCCTGTAAGAGTTAAAACAGACTCAATTGTTCTGATTTTATCAGTTCTTTTTGTTCTTTTTCAAACATTGAATATTCAAGCAAATCTTGTTCAATTTTTGCCAGAAACGGTGATATTTGAAAGTGTTCTAATTTTCCGTAAAAGTTTCTTTTAAGTGCACGGCTCAAAAACAGACGTTCTTTGGCTCTTGTCATTCCGACATATAAAAGTCTGCGTTCTTCTTCAATTTCTTCAGGCGTCTGAGCACGGTAAAGCGGTAGAATTCCATCTTCCAGACCTACAATAAACACGCAGTTAAATTCAAGTCCTTTTGAGGAGTGAAGTGTCATCAGAGAGATTCTGTCTGCACGTTTGTCAAGCGTGTCAGATTCTTTTATGAGAGATATTTCATGTATAAAATCTTTTTTGGATGGAAATTTTTCTGACAGCTCAAGAAGATATTTTTGAATGTAATCTTCTGTTTCATCCGTAAAATTTTCTTTCAATTGCTGTGAAAGCGGTTTGTCATCTGTGAGGGTTTTAAGAAGTTTGCGAATAGAATTTTTTTCGCACAGAAGATCATCTGAAAGTTTAACAAAAGGCATTGAGGATCTTTCAAGGGCTTTTAATAACGGGTTTAGCTGTGCGGAAGTTCTGTAGAGGATTGCAAAATCCGAGAATGTATAATCTTCTTTTTCTCCGTCTGATCTGTCAGAATCAATAGAGAAAAAACTGTGTCCGCCTATGAGATTTTCAATAGTGCTGACAATAAATTCAGCTTCTGCGTTGTCCGTCGGAGCTGTGTGAATTGTTATTTTATCATGGAGCTTGTTGTTATGAGAAATTATATTAAACGTATCAATCATCTGATTAGAGGCGTTTACGATATTTTCTGTTGAGCGGTAATTGTTTTTGAGATTGATTATTTCAACATTTTTGTAATCTTCTTTAAAATTGTTAAAAAATTTGGAATTCCCGCCGCGGAATCCGTATATAGCTTGATTAGGGTCGCCGATTGCGCAGATATTACCGTTTTGCGGTACGAGAAGTTTGATTAATTTGTATTGATTTTCGTCAATGTCCTGATATTCATCGACAGAAATATATTTATATTGCGACCTGTAATGCTCCTTAATATCTGGATGCTCTTCAAAAAGTTTTACCGTAAGTTTTATAAGATCGTCAAACTCAATCATATCTTCGGGAATTTCTTTATATAAAGCTTTTTCCTGTTCGCTGATTACATTAAAATCTTCATTTAATCCTGCTTTTTCATAATTTTCTTTTAAAATTGCAAGGCAGAGAGAATGAAAAGTATGGATATTAATATTATCGGCTTTATTAAGCAGGAGTTTTTGGAGTCTTTGACGCATTTCATCAGCCGCGCGGCGGGTAAAAGTTATTGCAAGAAAATTTTGCGCGGGCGCACCGTTTTGAATTATATGTGCAATACGTCTTGTTAGAACCGTTGTTTTACCCGAACCCGGACCTGCAATTATCAAAAGCTGATTATTTGTATTTTCAACAGCCGCTTGCTGAAATTCATCCAGACCGTAAAATTTCTCATTTTCGGCATCCGTATGAATATCTTTAATCTGTGAGATATTAAATTCCTTGTGAGAAACCGTATAATTTTTAGCCGGTTTTGAAGGCGTTGTAGGGATATCAATATCAAATTTAAGGTTTACAAAGTTTTTTTTTACAAGTTCGTTTTCTTCAAAAAGTCTTATGACTCCGTATTCTCCGTCATAGCCTGCATGTTTTATAACCTGACCTTTGCGCAGGCGTGAAATACCTTCACCCAGAAGCGGAAAATCTTTTGAAAGTTCATCTGCCGGAACATCTCTTAATATAGAAAATTCAGAGCCGAATTTTGAAATTAAACGTTCATATTCTTTAGTAACTGATTTGGAGGCAGGTCCGACACCTAAAATTTCCGAGATAATCTCAGGCAGAGGGACAAGGCTGCAGACTTCACCTGCGGTTTGAGGTTTAAATGTATTGTTGCAATCTCTGTCTGCGAGTTCACAAACTCTGTTTAAGACGCCTATTGTCATCGGCTTTCCGCAGACAGGGCAAATACCGTTGAGTTTTTTTGTTTCTTCGGGAGTCATACAGACATTGCATTTTCTATGCCCGTCTTCATGGTATTTCCCTTCTTCTGGGAAAAATTCCACTGTTCCTATGTATCCTTTGCCTGTTTTCAGTGCATTCATGATACTGTAGTAATCAGGATTTGTGTCAAATACTGTTGCCTCGCGTGCAAGTTTAGAAGGCGAATGCGCATCGGAATTTGAAACAAGTCTGAATTTGTCTAATTTCGATACTCTCCAGTTCATTTCAGGATCTGATGAAAGTCCGGTTTCCACGGCAAAAATATGTTCGGATAAATCTCCGTAACATTCTTCAATAGAATCAAATCCTGATTTTGAGCCTAGGACGGAAAACCATGGAGTCCATATATGTGCGGGGATAATAAAAGTTCCGTCGCCGGATTCAAGTGCCGTTTCAAGAAGGTTTCTGGAATCAAGTCCCAAAATCGGTCTGCCGTCGGAATTTATATTGCCTATTGCATCAAGTTTTTGTCTGAAATTTTGTGCTGTTTCAATGTCCGGTGCAAAAACTACGTGATGAACTTTTCTTGTTTTATCACCCTTTTTGTAGATTGTTGAAATTTCAACAGAGAGAATAAATCTGACAGGATTTCCGTTTGTAAAAATTTGTTTTTCTATTTCGGGTTTAAGTCTGTAAGCTCCGCTGCCGTCAGGAATAAGTTTTTCTTTTATTTCGTTAAACCATGCTGGATGGGTAAAATCACCGGTTGCAATCAAGCCCAGTCCTTTTTTTTGCGCCCACATTGCAAGATGTTCAAGGTCGCAGTCTTTGCTTGTTGCGCGTGAATATTTTGAATGTATATGTAAATCAGCATAAAAAAGCATATTTTATCCTTACTCACCTGTGATTTGCCATTTTTCAAGCATTTTGTCAAGTTTGCCGGTTTTTTTCAAATGGTTCATAATAGTGTCAACCTGCTGTAATAACCTTTCTGATTCGGCTTCTTTTCTCAACACAACAGCATAAGGTTCTTTTGAATACCTTTTTTTCAGAAGTTTAACGGATTTGTCATTGATTGTATAACGCAGAAGGATTGAATCATCAGCAATCATACCGTCTGCCTGACGGGCTTTTAATGCTTTGTAAGCTTCATCATATCCTCTAAAACCCAGAATAGAAATTCCGGGGACATTTGAGCGCAAATTTCTTTCACTTGTTGAACCGAAAACTATTATAAGTTTTTTATTTTCAAAATCGCTTAGGCTTGTTGCTTTACTGTTACTGTTAACCATTATTGCCTGTCCTGCAATATAATAAGGTATTGAAAAATTTAGAATTTGCCGTCTGTTATTGGTTATTGACATAGCTGCAGCCAGCATATCAACCTCCCCTGATGCAAGTTTCATTATACGATTTGATGCTGTGACGGGAACAAATTCAACTTTTGTTTCACTCCCTAAAATAGATTTGGCAATGTATTTTGCAAGATCAATATCAAATCCTGTAATATTTCCCTTTTTATCTCTGTATCCGAAGGGAGCGGCATCCGTTCTTACACCGACAATAATTTTATCTCTTTTATATATATTTGATAAAACATCAGGCTTTGGTTCTTTTTTCCCGCACCCGCAAAGGATAAAACATAAAAACAAAACAACTAAAAAAATCTTCTTCATAATAAAAAATAATAGCTAAACAAATGTCGAAAGTCAATTATAAAAAGCTCTGGCAATATTCAAATAGCCTGCGTGGATAACCGCTTTTGGCAATGTTTCTTGCAATAAATAAAGTACATAATCAAGTATCAGTTTTTTAAAAAAAAATTTTTTTGGGTTTTTTCGAAAAAAAGCCCTCAACACAAGGAGGTAAAAATGACTATTAAAAAACTTACTGTGGCAGCTGCAATTGCCGTTGGAATAGCAACGTGTTCCTTGAATCAGGCAATGGCGGCTTGTCCTTGCGCAGCTCCGGAAACTCCGGCACCGTGCGCAGAACCGTTACCTGTAGTTACAGGTCCGGCATGTCCGTGTGAAACCGCAAAACCAAACACATGTACAAAATGCAAAAAAGCAATGCCTGACTGTGATTGTCAGAAACCGGATCCATGTGAAGATCCATGCAAAGACCCGTGTGATCCTTGCGAAAAGAAATCTGATTGCGGATGCCCTGATGAAATCAGCTGCGATGAACCGGCAGAACCTGCTTGCGCTATTTGCCCGCAGACCGGCAAACCTGACAGAAAAGATATGAAACAGGTTTACGGTTATCCTAACGCAATTTACGGTACAAACAACTACGTAGGTCAGCCTGCAAATTCTATTTTTTCTACAGACACACCGATTGCAAGTACTCCGAGAGTACTTTCATCTAACGTAAACGGTACAACAGTATCTTCACAAGGTCAGGTAACAGGTGCAGCAACTGAAATGCCTTGCCTTAACGAAGCTCCTACACGTCATAACGGTATTCCGATTGACAGAAATGAGCGTTTGATGGACGGTAACAACTGCCCTATAGATTTTCAATCAACAAACTCAATTGATGCTGTCAGAAAATCTTTTGTACCCTATGAAATTCCTAATCAAATAATGCAGACAACAGGTGCTGCCGCAAATCTCGGCGGATGTCAGTTCCCTGATGTGCCGAACGGTTTTTGGGCTGCATGTGACATTGATAAATTAGCTATTAATGATGTTGTTGTAGGTTATCCTGACGGATATTTCAAACCTAACAGAAATATTTCACGTGCAGAATTTGCGACAATACTTGTTAAAGGTTTCAACCTTGACAAATGCGATATGCCGAGAGAAGGTTTGTTCAAAGACGTTCCTATGAGCAACTGGGCTAACGCAGCAATTGCAAAAGCCGTTGACGAAGACCTGTTAAAAGGCTACCCTGACGGCAACTTTAAACCAAACCACCCAGTAACAAGGGTTGAAGCGTTAACAACAATTGCTAAAGGTATGACATGCGACATTGACCAGTGCAAGGCTGATGAAATCTTAAGCAAATATGCAGACGGAAATACTATTCCTAACTGGGCAAGAATACCGGTTGCAAAATCACTTGAAAACGGTGCTTTGAAAGATATGCCTAACCCGAATATGATTATGCCTAATAAAGAAGCAAGCCGTGCAGAAGTTGCTTCAATGATGCAGACAGTACGTGTTGCATTAGGCTATGATACTAACCCGAAAACTGCCAACAATATCTGCCCTGCATGCCCTGTAAACAAAAACGCTTTTGTCGAACAGGAAGAAATTGTTAAAATTCCTACATTGAAAGTTAAGATGATAGACCAGTTAACCGCAAAATCTTCTCACGTAGGTCAGTACTTCAGAGCAAATACTCTTGAAGACGTAACAATTAACGGCGTAACATACCCTTGCGGTTCTACCGTAACAGGTCAGGTTGTAGAAGTTATCAGACCTTCAGGTTGTGACAAAGGTGCTTTGAAACTTTCATTCACAACAATCAAAAACGGTGATTGCAAAGCTCAGTTACCTAAACAAATTCTTCAGGCACAGGTTAACAAATCAAAACAGGTTAACCCTGTTGCAAGACTGGTTGAAATGCCGTTCACACTTGCAGGTTCACTGGTTGGTGTAGCAGGCAGAACAGTCGGCGGTGTTGTAACTAACCTGGGTAACGCTGTTGAAAACGTATCTAACGATGCAGGTTATATGTTAGGACACGTATTCCAGGGACAATTCGGAGCTGCTGCACGTAACTTAGGCGACGGCTTGTGGGAAACAGTCAAGGCTCCGGTTGATGTTACAAGAACTGCTCTGTCAGGTACAATGGGCTTGTTCCAGACTACAGGCGACGAATTTGCTTACCTTGTTGACCCGCGCGGATACAAAATCTCCGCTGTAAATCCAAGAGAACACATTACTATTGCATTCGGCTGCTCGGAATAAACTGAGCGAGCAAGATAAAAAACAGTAATTAATTTGTTCGAAGCCTGGGAAAACCGGTATCTGATAAGGATACCGGTTTTCTTTCCGATAAATTATACTCTGTCAAAATTTAAAAGCTTAAATCCGCGTTTTTTCTTTTCAAGCTCAACATCAGGAAGTTCGTAACACT
>CALUPR010000075.1 GCA_944322705.1 Candidatus Gastranaerophilales bacterium | reverse complement strand
CGGTTAACAAGTCTTACCATAACGCGTAATTGTTTTGCATAAGTTGCGTCATGAATTCTTGCTTCTTCAATTGTATACTTTGCGTTGTCGAAAGTATAGTTGGGTAAAAAATGCAGCTCCAATCTGCCTGTATAGTCTTTAATCGGAGAGAATGAAAGTAATTCTTCCTTCAAGCCTTCTTTTAAAAACCATTCAAAAGATTTTTTCTGCACTTCAATAAGGTCGGGTAAATCATCCAAACGAGTATGCGGTATACCCATTGGAGTTACTCTTTCTGCATATTTTGTGTTAGACATTAATTCACCTCGTCTATGTGTACGTACTATATAAAAAATTGTATTATTTTTTCATTTTGTCACCCTGAATTTATTTCAGGGTCTTATGAAAATTATTTACAATAATAAAAATCTAACTTGAGGCTGTAAACCTTTCATTTTACTGAATTTCAGCTTAATGAATTTATATGTTTAAACTTAATTTAGGCACAATACACCTAACTTAAATTTTACATGTTCTTAAATCATAATACATCAATTTTTGACGTCAAGAAAAAATTGCTTAATTTAAAAAAATATGTTAATTTTTTGTTACAATATGTTAAACACTTGATTTTACAGGTGCAAAACTATGATTATATCTGATTTAGATTGTCAAGACTATACATTAGTAATTTTCATTGTATGATTATTAAAACATATGGGGGTTATATGAAAAAATTTGCACTTTTATTACTTATATTAATGTTAGGAAAAGTTTCATTCTGTGCGGATGTTGCTCCTGTAGAACAGGAAAAAATTATTCAGGAAAATATCCCTTCTGAAATTGTTTTAACAGGAAATCTTGTGTTTGACTGGCTTGATATTTCTCAGGTTGAAAGAGATGCTGTTATTGAAAAATACAGGGATGAGCTTTTTACTGAAGATACTGTATTAAAGTACAAAAAGAAGGAATTCAGAAAAGAATACAATGACTATTTAAAGGACAAGGATTACAAACGTCATTATATGCTTGTAAAAAACGGTGTTAAAGAAACAGACAGCGAAAACCTTTGCGGTTTTTACTATAAGGACAATTTGTTAATAAGTTACGCAGTTCAATACAAAAGCGATATGAAAACTGTTTATTACTATGATGCAATGGGTAAACTAAGATATATAGATAAGTTCTCGGAAAATTATCCGAATTTCCCTTATATGTCAAAGCAATACAGAGCAAATGGAAGTTTAGTAAGTGCAATATATTTTATATCACACGACATGCAGTATATGTATGAAGCTGATAAAAAATTTAAAGGTGCCTGGTACAAAGATAAAATGTATGACAGGCATGCAAAGCAGACTTTAACAAGGACAAACTGGTAAGTTAGATAATAAATAAGTCGATAAGACGTTAAGACGATAGTATGTTAAGTTTTTTACGGTGCGCATTAGCGCACGAAATATAATTCCCCTCTCCCCGTCGGATTGCTCTCCGTGTGGGAGAGGATTGGGGTGAGGGGTAATTCTGTACTTAATGAAACAACAGCAAAGCGTATGCTGTTTGGGCGGTAAAATAAGATCCTGAAACAAGTTCAGGATTACTTAAAGAAATTATACCGTTTTTTTATGGTTTTACTATTGATAAAACGTAGTTGTTATTGAAATATTTGTTTGCAACTTCTATTATGTCAGATTCTGTTACAGAATTTATAAGTTTTACGTATTCGTCGTCAAATTGATAACCTCTGCCGGATGTTTCAAACCAGCCGATTGTAGTAGCTTTGTCGAGGTTTGTTTCCTGTGAAATTATATAGTTACCGAGAAGTTTGTCTTTTGCTTCTTGCAATTCTTTGGTGCCTACAAATTCTGTTTTCAGCCGGAATACTTCTTCCTGAAGCCTTTTGGTTGCATAGTCAAGGTTTTGCGGATTTGTACCTATGTAAACTATAAATGAACCTTTTAAAATGTTCGGTGCATACTGAGAGCCAAGCTGGTATGCAAGACCGTCTTTATCTCTGAGGTTTTTAAACAGACGGGAACTCATACCGGAGCCAAGCAATGAATCTATGACTTCAAGAGTTGCATATTCTTTTTTGTTTAACAGACCTGATGTCTGCCAGCCCATAAATATCCAATCTGTTTTAAGATCTTTTATTGACGCTGTAATTTTTTTCCCGTCCTTTAATGAAGGAATTGAATATTTGCTATAATCAAATTTTTCGCCTTTTTTGTTATTGAATATTTTTGTGAATTCATCTATTGTTTTGTCTTTGTCAATGTTCCCGTTAATAGATATTACAACATTTTGCGGGTAGAAAGCTTTGTTGTAGTAATTTCTTACATCGTCAAATTGAATTTGCGGTAGTGTTTTTTCAAGTTTTGAATTAGAGATTGAATACGGCGTATTTTCAAAGATATAATTTTTATAATTGTCTATAGCAATATTCAGCGGAATATCTTTGCTTTTTTTGATAGCGTTAAGTTTGTCTGCCCGTGATTTTTCAATTTCATAATCGTCAAGGGTTGCATTATTAATGACTTCATCCAGTAATTCAAGTGTTTTTTCATATTCGTTTTTTGTGGTCAGAACAGTTAACATAAAGCTATCCGGCTTAACAGACGGGACAATTTTAATACCGTTGTCTTCAAGAGTTTTAGCAAAATCAACGGAAGAATATTTTTTTGTTCCCTTAGTTAGAACCGATGCGGTTAAGTCTGCGGTTCCCGGTATGGTTTCCGTAAATTCGCCGCCCTTTGAAAATATTGAAATAGCAATAATATCGTTTGCCTGATTTGGGGTAATAAGTAAAGTCGCTCCGTTTGAAAGTTCATATTTTTGAGTATTTTTATTTTCATTTATAAATTTTGCCGGTAAATTTTTTGCGGTTGTGTTTGAAACTTTAACTTCTTTGGCTGATTGCGGAAGAAGTATTGAAACTGCACTTTTATTTTTACCAAGGTATTTGTTTGCGGCATTTTTTACATCATTAGCCGTAACTTTTTTAATATTTTCAAGGTAATTGTCGTAATATTTTATATCATCAGTTGTAACAAAAGTGTAACCTATTTCGCCGGCTATATTTGATATAGATTCTCTGGCATAATAGGTGTCACGTTCAATAATATTTTGTGCAAGCTTTAATTGTTCTTGAGTTATTCCGTTTTTTTGAATATTTTTTATTTCATCAAAAATTGTTTGTTCTAGTTTTGAACATTTATCCGGTATAAATGTTGCGGAAATGTAAAAAATTCCATCGTCTTTAAAGCCTGTATTTGAAGCGCTTATTGATGTTGCAAGTTGTTTTTGTTCTTTGATTGTACGGTAAAAAACAGATGAGCGTCCGTCACCTAAAATAGTTGCAAGAACATCAAGAGCATAAGAATCTTTGTCATCAACATCGGTTCCGCGGAAACCTATCAGCATATAGCCTGTTTGTATGTCTGAGTAAGCAATGGTTTTAGCCTGTGAAGTCAGAATTTTTTCTTTTGGATAAGATTTTTTTACAGGTTTTTTATATTCTGAATTGAAATTTTGTTTTACTTTTTCGAGAGCTGTCGTTGAATCTATATCTCCGACAATTACCGTAATCATGTTTGACGGAGAATAAAATTTGTTGTAGTAATCAAGAATTTGATCTCTGTGAATAGTGCTTATTATATCGGCTTTCCCTATAACTTTTCTTTTATAAGGGTGCTGTGTATAAAGCATGTTTATAAGATTGTCATAAACCATTGTATTAGGAGAGTTTGCATCCTTCATAATCTCTTCAATTACGACTTTTCTTTCTTTTTCAAGTTCTTTTCTCGGGATAAGCGGGTGAAGAAGCATATCGGAATGCATTTCTATTGCCAGATTAAAGTCTTTGGACGGGATTGTTACGTAATAGTGTGTGAAATCTTTGCTTGTTGCAGCGTTTGTTACTGCCCCTTTTGTTTCAAGAATTTTATCAAATTCTCCGGGAGCGTGGTTTGTTGTCCCTTTAAAGAATAAATGCTCAAGGAAGTGCGAAACTCCGTTATTTTTGTCATCTTCATTTATTGAACCTGTTTTTATCCATGTATCTATTGTCACAATCGGGTTTGTTTTAACCTCTTTTATAACAACAGTCTGACCGTTATCAAGTTTGTAAACATTGAAATCGCCGGCAAAAGCGCAATTAGCAATAAAAAATACAGCTAATGAAATTATAAATTTCTTCATAATATCCCCTTCACATTAAATATAATATTAATAAAATCATATTACTATAAATTTTTAAATTAGAAAACAGATTATTTTTTGATTAATTTTTTCAGGCGCGGGAAGAGTATTGCAAGAGCACCAAGTCCAAGAACAACAAAAACAGATTTCGGGGTTTTCTTTTTGGTAATACTTTCGCTGTTTTTAATTGAAACGTAGATATCCTTATCAAGTTTTTTAAATTCCCTGCCAGCCTGCTCGCCGGAATATAAAACAGGTTTATAGTAGTTGTCCGGCGGAGTTATTACTCCCACGTTCGGCGGGGGATTTTTCATATTCTGATTTACACTAACACTTACTGTCATATTGATATAAAAACCAAATCTGTTACAAAATTGCTATACTTGTATATTTATATTAAGAATATGTGTTGACAAAAAATAAAACATAATATAAAATGAGAATTATTATTATTTTTGGAAAGAATTATGAATTACTCAAGACAAAGAGAAATTATTTTAAAGACTTTGCAGTCCAATGTTGTTCATCCGACCGCGGAATATTTATATTCAATTTTAAAAGAAACAGAACCTAATATCAGTTTGGCGACATTGTACAGAAACTTGAATCAATTAGCTGAAAATGATATAATAAAAAAAATTGACGGTCTGGATTCTTCTTCGCACTTTGATCATAATACGCATCAACATTACCATTTTATATGTGAAAAATGTAAGAGAGTTTTTGACATAAGTGCGGATGTTGCGCCTGATATTGTTCAAAAAGCAGAGCAGCAAACAGGTTTCTTAATAAAAAAACATGATATAATATTTAACGGTATATGCAAAGAGTGTCTGGATTATATAAAAGACAGTAATTAGTAAAAAGTAAAGGAGAATTAAAATGGAAAAGTATGTATGCACTGTGTGCGGTTATGTCTATGATCCTGAGGAAAACGGCGGTATTAAATTTGAAGATTTAGCTGATGATTATGTATGCCCTTTATGCGGTGTAGGCAAGGATTTGTTTGAAAAACAATAATTTAAGTTGCATTTTTTTAATTTTAGAAAGGAATTTATATGCCTGAATTAAAAGGAACAAAAACTGAAAAGAATTTATGGGCTGCTTTTGCCGGTGAATCACAGGCAAGAAATAAGTATACTTATTACGCATCTCAAGCAAAAAAAGAAGGTTTTGTTCAGATAAGTAAAATATTTGAAGAAACTGCTAATAATGAAAAAGAACATGCAAAAATTTGGTTTAAAGCTTTGCATGGTGATAAAATTCCTGAGACTTTAAAAAATCTGGAAGATGCGGCAGACGGTGAGCGTTATGAGTGGACAGATATGTACGCACAATTTGCAAAAGAAGCTAAAGAAGAGGGCTTTGATACACTTTCAGCATTGTTTGAACTTGTCGGCAAAATCGAAAAAGAGCATGAAGAAAGATATAGAGCTCTTTTAGAAGCAGTTAAAAACAGTACTGTTTTTGCGAAAAATGAAGTTGTTGTTTGGGAATGCGCAAACTGCGGACATATTCATACCGGAGAAAAGGCTCCTGAGATTTGTCCGGTTTGTAAGCATCCGCAGGCATATTTCTTTATTAAAGCCAAGAATTATTAATAAAAATAGGAAGGCTTTGTATTTTTACAAAGCCTTTTTTATGATAAAATGTTTTTGTGTATAAATTGAGAGGGATAATTTGTGGAGCTTAAAGGTACTGAAACAGAAAAAAATTTGATGAAAGCCTTTGAAATTAATGCAAAAAGGCGTATGGAATATGATATTTATGCTTTGATAGCTGAAAAACAAGGATTTACTGATTTAGCACGTCTTATGACCCGCTATGCAGAGCACGAAAAGGAACATTCAAAACTCTGGTATAAATGGTTAAAGTGTAATAGCGGATGTTTGCCGAGTTTACTTGACAGTGCAAAAGACGCATTGAAAAATGAAAAAGAAGAGATAGAAGGCATTTACGAAAAGTTTGCCGTAAAAGCTAAAGAAGAAGGTCTTGATCATATAGCAGGACTTTTAGAAAATATTGAAGCTATTGAAAAAATTCACTATGACAGAATGCATAAATTAATATTGAAACTTGAAGATAAGGTACAACCGAATCCCGACGGAACTTATAATTGGGTTTGTTCAACCTGCGGAGCTGTTTTGGTGCAGAAAGAAGAACCCCAATACTGTCCATTGTGTTTGAAAGAAGAAGTATTTTTTTATAAAAAGCCAAATTAAATAGTAAAGGAGAAATATAAATGAAATTTCAAGAAATTAAAAACAATATTTTTTACTGCGGTTTGAATGACTGCGACAGAAGAATTTTTGATGAATTAATTCCTCTGGAGCACGGAACAAGCTATAATTCATATCTTGTAAAAGGTTCCGAAAAGACTGCAATTATTGATACGATGTATCCGCCGAAAACTAAAGAATATTTAAAAAGACTTGCAGATAATCAAGTAGGAAAAGTTGATTATATTGTAGCAAACCACGGCGAACAGGATCATTCCGGCTCTATCCCTGCATTGTTAGAAAAATATCCCAATGCTGTTGTTTTAACAAATCCAAAATGTGCTGAAAACATCAAGTCTATGCTTCATGTCGCAGATGAAAAAATCAGAGTTATTGCTGATGGCGAAGAAGTTTCTCTTGGCGATAAAACATTAAAATTTATCTTTGCTCCCGGTGTTCACTGGCCTGATACAATGTTTACTTATATAAAAGAAGACAATGTAATTTTTACATGCGACTTTTTAGGCGCTCATTATACATTCTCTGATGTTTTTGCTCAGGAAAGTGTTGAACTTGAAAAGAGTGCAAAACGTTATTATGCGGAAATTATGATGCCTTTCAGAATGATGTGCAAAAAATATACGCAAATGGTAAAAAATATGAATGTTGATATGATTTTGCCAAGCCATGGTCCTGTATATAAAAGACCTGACTTTATTCTTGATTTATATACTGACTGGACATCTGATATGCCTAAAAATCTTGTTGCTCTTCCTTATGTTTCAATGTATGAAAGCACAAAAGAAATGATTGATTACTTAAGCGATAAACTAGAAGCAAAAGGAATTAA
>CALUPR010000074.1 GCA_944322705.1 Candidatus Gastranaerophilales bacterium | reverse complement strand
GCATGGAACTCAATGGGATTAGCAGCAGGACAAGCGAGATTGTTAAGCATCACAAGCAGAAAATCTGATTGTGAATTTCAGTCAATGCGTTTATCTCACCAGAAGATAGCATTGTCAAGAGAGCTTGCTGACCTTTCAAATGAATACCAGAATTCACTTGATCAAACAAAATTGATATATGATTACTATGGTACAGGTGATACAACTACTCCGTTAACGTACGGAATATTAATGAATCCTTCTACGTTAAACGATTATATGCCAATTACTTTGACTGATACTTCCGGCAGGGTAACATTGAACAGTAAATATGCAGCAGCGGCAAGAGCAGCAGGTATTCCTCAGGAAGGTCTTGGGACATTGCCTTCAGAGTCAATGCGAAATGCATTTATAAACGGTTTGGCAGACTCAGGTTTAATTACTTCAAAGATGGCAAAAACAATTACCGGTTTGCCTTATAATCAGGGAGCAGGCTTTGGCGGCGGTGCATTGACTGCATTGATGACTGAAACCGGAACTATTTATGATCTGGCTGAATATATAAATGAAAATGGCGAAGCATATACAATTAGCAGTTTTCAGGAAGGTGAGACAGGTAAGGAGGTGTTCTATGGACAAGATGGAAGCGATGAGCCTGTTATTCCTAAAGTTGGTGTTGGTGAAAACGGAACTTCCTCACTAACTGACGGGGATACTGATAATTACAGCTTTACACTCGGCGATTTGTTGACAGATGAAAATCAATACCACCTTGATTACTTTTCTATACACGGTGAATGTTCACCTGTAATAGGTGTAATAATGATGCAAAATTATCTGACAGAACCCGATGGGTTTATTGATTGGTTGTATGACGAATTTTCTGCTGTATTAGATTTAGGTGACGGTATTACAGGCAGTGCACTTGAATATGCTTATAGAGAAACAGTAAATTTAATATCTAATCCTAATGAGCCTTACAGGTCAGAACATAGTGATTATGAAGATATACAAAATTCATTCTGGAGCGGTTTGTCAACAGATTTGATAGATAAAGATGACTGGGAAAAATCAGATATTGATGAAGCCACAGAGTATGGTGATCAACATATTAAAGAATATGGTGAAGGCTATAAAAATAAACACAATAATGGTGTTGACAGTGATAAGTATTCAGGTACAGTATATACTGCAAAAGATTTGCTAAACCCTGTAGGCACACATATTGACGGTTCAGCGACAGAAAGTAAGAGTGAAGAGTGGACGAATGCTAACTGTGGTCATTACTCAGATATCTTTGAACAGAGTGAAAACTATGTCGGATTTTTATTCAATGCTGAAAATAAACAAGGTGCTAGTGACAATAAATCAACGGCTTCAATCAACCTTAACAATTTAGCAAAAGCATTTCTGACATATTTCGCAGACTTTATGAACGGCGTATCAAAAACTGATGCTAACGGTACACAAATATATGAGGTGGCTGCTGGTTCATGTAAAAATGGAGTTGATGTAAATGTTAATAAACTTGTTACTGATAACAATCTGTTTCAATACACATTTAAAACCGATACTGTAGCAAGTGATGACCTTGGACAGGCACAATTTTATGACGCTTTATTTAATCAGATTTGCATTAACGGCTGGACAGAAGATAATAATATTGAAGATAAAGAATATTTACAGCAATTATTGCAAAGCGGAAAACTTTATATTTCCAAGATAAAAGATGACGGATATTATTATCAGGCAAATTATGCAACAGACGCCTATATAAAAGAAATAGCTGATGAAACTTATGTTGCTCAGGCTGAATCCAGATACAACACACAGAAAGCAAAACTAAACGCAAAAGAAGAAAGCCTTGATATGAAGATGAAAAATCTTGATACAGAAATATCATCTCTCACAACAGAGTATGATACAGTAAAAAATACAATTTCGAAAAATATTGAAAAATCTTTCAAACGTTACAATGCTTAGGGCAGGTATGCCGGATCAGCTAGTCACTTTTTTTAATCATGCTTTTTGAACGTAATTGCCGGTGGAAAGTTATTGCAAACCTGTGTGCTTCATCTCTTATTCTCTGGAAAAGAAAAAGTGCGCTTGAATTTCTCGGCAAAATAACAGGTTTTGACTGTTTTGGCAGAAAAACTTCCTCATGTTTTTTTGCAAGGCTCACAACATCAATACCTTTTACGCCAAGTCCTTCAATAATTTCCATAACACTTGAAAGCTGACCTTTACCGCCGTCTATGATTATCAAATCAGGTTTTTCCCATTTTTTCTCTCCCAGATGACTCAATCTGCGGGTTAAAACTTCTTTCATTGAAAGAAAATCGTCAGGTTTTCCTTCTGTCATGCGGACTTTAAATTTTCTGTATTCGGATTTTTTAGGCAGACCATTTATGAATGTGACCATTGAGGCAACCGTATTTGTCCCCTGAATATGTGAAATATCATAACATTCCATTCTGTGCGGAAAGTTTTTAAGATGAAGTTTTTCCGCCAGATAAGATCCGATTTCATTAAAGTCATCTCTGATTTTGCTCATTTTTGAAAGTTTTGCGTTATCAAGAACAACTTTTGCATTTTTATCCGCAAGCATCTGAAGTTCCTTGCCCTGAGCAGATTTCCCGTAACTGATTTTGACTTTTTTCTGTGCGAGAATTTCAAGCCATTCTTCATAAAGTGCTTTTTCACCTATGGTTTCAAGTTCATTTGAAACAATCCTGTCAGGGTATTCAAGTTTGAGCGTGCTGTAATACTCTTTGAAAAATGTCGCAAAAAATTCTGTTTTATCCTCTTCTTCAACCTCATAGACAAAATCTTTTTTATCAATCAGCCTGCCTTCCCGTATCATAAGAATTACAATTACAAATATACCTTCATCAGCAAGGAAAGAAATAATATCTTCGTTCAATTTTGTATTTTCATAGACTACTTTTTGTTTTTCAAGAGTTTTTACAAGATCATTGTAGCTGTCGCGAAGTTTTGCCGCTTTTTCAAATTGAAGACTGTCCGAATACTTTTGCATCTGTTCTTTTAGCTGTTTTAAAAGTTCTGACTGTTTCCCTGATAAAAAAAGTTCTGCCTGTTTAACCAGATTTTTATATTCATCAGGTGTAACTTTATTCTGGCATGGAGCCATGCAGCGTCCTATTTGATAATACAGGCATGGACGGTCTTTAAATTTCGGTGTTTTACATTGTTTGAGTGGAAAAATTTTTTTTAAAAAGTCCAGAGTTGCGTGCATTGCGCGAATATCCGTATACGGTCCGTAATATCGTCCTTTTTCGGGATTCATATTCTTTTTACGCACAATTGTAATTCTCGGAAAATCCTCATCGGTAACCAGAAAATACGGATATTTTTTATCGTCTTTCAAAAGCACATTATATTTTGGTTTGTATTTTTTTATTAAATGGCTTTCAAGAATTAATGCTTCAACTTCGGTATTTGTGATAATGTATTCAAGGCGTTCAATCTGTGAAACAAGCACATTAACCTTTACGCTGTCATGTTTTCTGTTAAAATAACTCATTACACGGCGTTTAAGGATTTTTGCTTTGCCTACATAAATTACTTCTCCTTCTTTGTTATAATAGATATAACATCCGGGAAGCGACGGAAGAAGTTTTAATGTTTGTTTCAATTCAGTATTCATTAATTTTATTATACCATAGTATTGGTTTGCGGGATTGAAAAAAATAAATGTGTCAATTATAATAAAAACAGATGATTATGGAATTAGGAAAAGGGTTTTTAATATTTCTGACTATAGTCAATTTTTTGTGCATTCCGGTATTTGGGGCTCAGAGACCACCTGTATGGGAAGATTTTTGCCCTAAAGGATTGGAAAATGCCGAGTATAAAGAAATACAATGGTTCTGGCCTGAAGGTACAAAATCAACACAGGCGATTTATAATTACTGGGCAAAAAGAAGAGAAGAATTTAAAGCCGGACTTGCTGAATGCGACGATATAGAAGGCGGCGTGAATTACAGCTGCTATGAAACTTTGAAAGAACGGCAGCTTTTTGTAAATGAACAATATAACAAAGATATTAAACAAAAACAGATAACAAACCAGATATGGCTCGATGACCACGATAAAGGGTCAAAACCTATTATGATTAATATTTTTATGAAGTAGGCTGAATAATTTTTATATTTTTATCAGGTCATTTTTAATTAACTTATAAAACTTTTTGTCAATTTTCTTGCAATTTCAAGAGAGTATTCAAATCAAATACATAAAAAAATGGTTACAGCACTGATTATACAAGAATGAAAGCAGATACTTGTTTTCAATATAGTGCAGAAGAATTAAGAGAACTGGCAGAAGCTGCAGGATATAAACTTAAAGCACCCCATTATCAAAACAGACTGGATACAAAATCTTAAAAAGAATTAAAAAATCCGGTAATTTTACCGGATTTTTTTACTGACTTGTCCTTTATACATCATTGTTTTCATCTAACAGGCTTGTCTGTGAAACATTTGTTTCCTGTGCATCCATTGCCGCAACATCTTTTTTTACCTGTTCATCTTCGTCAGGATTTACGATTTTGTTTACTGATACAACAGAATCGTTATCTGTCAAATTCTGAGCTCTGACACCTGTTGCAGGACGTCCCTGACGGGAGATTGAACCTGCATTCAGTCTTGTGACAACACCGTTTGCGGTTACCATCATAATGTCATCGGATTCTTTGACAATTGTCAGCGCAACAAGTTTTGATGAAGTTGATTTGAATTTCGTTGCAATAAGACCTATTCCGCCTCTGTTCTGGCTTCTGAATTCGGATAATTTTGTACGTTTGCCAAAGCCGTCAGAAGTTACAACAAGTAAATCAGCATCGTAATCACGCGGAACAATATCACATCCTACGATTTCATCGCCCGAACGTAGTTTCATTGATGTAACCCCTCTTGCGCTTCTGCCCAGAGGTCTTAAATCTTCAATCGGGAAGCGGATTGCCATACCACAGGATGTTCCGATAATGATTTCATCTCTTGCGGTTGCAAGTTTTACCCAGTCGAGTTCGTCGTTTTCTTCAAGACCTATTGCAATAATGCCGTTTCTTCTGATATTTGAGAAGTTGTCGAGTTCAATCCGTTTGATATAGCCTTTTTTCGTGAGCATAATCAAATTCAAATCGTGTGAGAAATTGCTTACGGGAACGACTGCCGTAATTCTTTCATCCTGATCTATCGGAAGAACATTTACAATAGGAAGACCTTTTGCCTGACGTCCGCCTTCAGGGAAGTCGTAGACATTCAGACTGTAAACCGTTCCTTTTGATGAGAAGAACAGAACTTTATCGTGCATCATTGCAGTGAAGAAGTGCTGAATATCATCATCTTCTTTTGTTTTAATTCCTGATTTACCGCGGGTTGCACGGTTTTGTCTTTCAAATGTGTCAAGCGAAATACGTTTCAAATAGCCTTGATGTGTAATAAATACTGCCATCGGCGTATTCGGGGTTAAATCTTCGATTGTAACTTCGCCCTGTTCAGGCAAAATTTGAGTTTTTCTGTCATCGCCATATTTTTCTTTGTCTTCAAGGAGTTCACCTTTGATTATGTCAAGAATTTTCTGTCGGCTTGCCAGAATATCTTCGTATTCAGCAATTTTCTTAACAAGTTCGTCGTATTCTGCTTTAACCTTATCCTGTTCCAATCCGGTTAATCTTCTCAATTGCATTTCAAGGATTGCGTTAGCCTGATCGGCATCTAGCCCGAATCTGCTCATCAAACCGGTTCTTGCATCATCTGTAGTTTTTGATTTTTTGATAAGCTCAATTACTTCGTCAATTGAACCCAGTGCAATAATCAAACCTGCCAAAATGTGTGCTCTGATTTTTGCTTTTTTGAGGAAGAAAATCGTTCTTCTTGTGACAATTTCAACCCTGTGTTCAACAAATTCGGATAATACTTCGTATAAATTCATCAATCTCGGCTGTTTACCGCATAAAGCAAGCATGTTTACGCCGAAAGTAGTAGCTAATTGTGTGTATTTGAACAAATTATTTTTAACAACATCGGGTTTTGCATCGCGTTTAAGTTCAATTACA
This sequence comes from Candidatus Gastranaerophilales bacterium, assembly GCA_944322705.1. Taxonomy (GTDB): domain Bacteria; phylum Cyanobacteriota; class Vampirovibrionia; order Gastranaerophilales; family Gastranaerophilaceae; genus Stercorousia. The sequence continues at coordinate 1,385 of CALUPR010000074.1, read as the reverse complement.
ATGCGCATACCTTCTCTGTCGGATTCATCGCGGATATCGGAAATTCCGTTAATTCTCTGATCTTTAACAAGTTCTGCGATTTTTTCTATTAATACGGATTTATTTACCTGATAAGGAATTTCTGTTACAACAATTGCCGTACGTCCCTGACGTCCGCCTCCGCCTGCAATTTCTTCAAAGTTAGCAACAGCCTGCATTTTTATGGAGCCTCTGCCTGTTTCATAAGCCTGTTTAATATCATTGATACCGATAATTGTTGCAGCTGTCGGGAAATCAGGACCTTTAATATATTCCATAAGTTCAGAAACTGTTATATTCGGATTGTCAATTAGAGCTATTGTTCCGTCAACGATTTCACTCAAGTTGTGAGGCGGAATATTTGTTGCCATGCCGACTGCAATACCTGAGCATCCGTTAAGCAATAACATCGGAAGTCTTACAGGCAACACGGAAGGTTCCTGCAAAGATCCGTCAAAGTTCGGTTCAAATTCAACAGTTTCGCAATCAATATCTGCGAGCATGGATTGTGTAATTTTATGCATTCTGGCTTCAGTGTACCTCATAGCAGCAGCGCCGTCGCCGTCAACAGAACCGAAGTTTCCGTGTCCGTCAACCGTTAAATAACGTGTTGAAAAGTCTTGAGCCATACGAACCAATGCTTCATAAACCGCAGTATCACCGTGCGGATGGTATTTACCGAGAACTTCACCGACAATACGTGCACATTTCTTGAATGGTTTGTCAGGAGTCATTCCGAGTTCGTTCATAGCATACAAAATACGTCTGTGAACAGGTTTCAACCCATCTCTTACATCCGGAAGCGCACGTCCGACAATTACACTCATTGCGTAGTCGATATATGAACGCTTCATTTCTTCTCTTATATTTACAGGAACGATTTTCCCGTCGCTAAACATGCTTTGTTGATTGCTCAATCTTTTATCCTCCAGTGTCTGTTCATTAAAATTATACTACAAACAAGTGTTTTATGGTAATTTTAAAATAATCTTTACAAAAATAAGATAAAATACTAATCATCATATTTGTTACGAAATGTAAATACGAATTTAAAATCCCCGAAACCCTTGCTATACTTTTTATAGGAGAGGATAGGATAGGATAGGATAGGGCAATGCTTTCTCGGAAATTGCGTTTATATAAGTGTACTATTTAAAAGATATTAAGAAAGGAGATTTTTGTTTATGAGTGATTTAAATATTAGTGCATTTAGGATTCATAGTAAACCGATTTCTAATCAGAAAATGCCACAAAACGGTGGAAATATTGAAGAGTATATGAATTCATTAGAGAAAAATAAGGATTTAAATAAAAAAATTGAAGCAGATAAAGAAAAAGGCACCAGTACTACAACATATACTGATAAA
>CALUPR010000073.1 GCA_944322705.1 Candidatus Gastranaerophilales bacterium | reverse complement strand
GTTAAATCTCTCTTATCCATAAAATTATTATACCTCTATATTAATAAAAAAGTAAGCCTTTAAAAAATTGACTTATTTTTATATAAAAAGTATATAATTTTACATTTCTTTACTATAGACTATTCCATAAATTATTAAGAAAACTAAACTATCACATTTGCAATTTTGCTATTCTGAGGTTAAACACGCCTTCCACATCAACACCGTTTAAAATCTCTGTTATCAAATCATTTGGATTTAAATTTTTGTCAAATTCAGGCAAAATCCCGAGAACTTTTGTATTTGTATATTCCTCAACAAGCTTCGGTATAAGCTTTAAGTTTACATCTTCATTTATTTTAGGATAACTGTTCAATATAACGCCACGGACATTAATACCCGTTTCTGTAGCATGATTTATTGTAAGAAGTATATTATTTATATTTGCAGTCTTTGCAGAAACAACTAAAAGAAGAGGTAAATCCAACATTTTTATCATATCATCCTCCAAAAAATTTTTGCCTAAAGGAGAAGCTAGCCCGCAAACACCATCTACTATAAGACATTCGTTTATATCCTGAATTTTTTGAAAATCAGCAAGAATATTATTTTTTTTTATCTCTGTTTTTTCTGCAGCTGCAGCAAGGATAGGAGCTGAATTACTTTTAAAAAGGTAAGAAAAATACGTTTTTATATACGGATCAACAAATTTTACAAATAACAAATCAGGGGATTGAATATATCCGTTGTTTTCAACCGCACAAATATCAACAGGTTTATAAACTCCGCAGGAATATCCGAGCGACTGCATTGTAGCGGCAAGTCCTGCTGTTACAAAAATCTTGTTTGAATATTCATCAACTCCTGTCACAAATAAGTCCAGCATAAGCTTATAGTACACAGGACAATTGCTGTTGTAAAGAGGCTTTGTATATACCGTTTCTTCGGTTAAATAAGGGAATAGGTTAATAAGTAAATAAGTTCGTTTCGGAAAATTACTCCCGTCCCTACTTTATTCGGAATGAAATTTATATTATAAAAATAAAAAAAGACCGGTTTGCGGTCTTTTCAAAAAAGTGTGTTTTTACAAAATGTGTGTGAGTAAATATATATAAATAAGTTTTTTTAAACTATGCTTTAAAAATATTATCCAGTACTTCAAATTCAGGAGAATTAAATAAAGTTGTAATGTGATCTTCCGTTTCAATATCTGTCATAACTTTTGATACCTGAGCAACAGATGCGGCAATATTTTCATAAGAAGCTTTGGATGGCATACGTTTTTTACTTACACCTGCCATTGCAAAAAGTTCTTGTAAATCATCTGCATCTTCTTTTGCGACAACACCTTGAGATGAAACAAAATTAACCTTTGCATAAGGCTGTTCAAGCAATTTTTCGCCCAATTCTTTTGTCTGCGGTTTAACATCTTGTGCCTGAACTTCTTCTGTCTGCTGTTTGCCGCCTCTTGAAGCACGTAAAGCTTCATAATAAGCCTTTAGTGCTGTTAAATCTTGTTGTTTGTTTCCTGTAATTTTTTCTGACATTTCCACTTCTCCATATTTTACTCACATGATACTTATCGGCAGACAGAAAACAAAACTTTAATATTTTAGGGTAATTATTAAGAAAAGTTTACAAACAAAATGACCGGTTAAAATTTAACCGGTCATCAAACCTTGTGAGTAAAAATTATATGGTATTTATACAAAAATACTATCCAGTACCTGAGTAAACTCTTTTAATCCTTCGAATGTCTCCTTTGAAAGTTCACCATATTGCTTTGTAATGTAAGGAGAAAAGCCTGCTTCTTTCAATGCTAATGACATTGGATCTTTTGATAACTGCAAACCCATTGCTTCATAATAAGGATTACTACTTGTTAATAATTCATTACCATACTCTTTTGTTTCTGTTTTATGTGTAGTATGTGTAGTATGTGTAGCATTCAAATCTACTTCAACTTTTTTTCCTTGTTTCCCTTCATTACCGACAATTTTATTTTGTTGAAAACCATTTCTTTCAACTTGATAACCATTGTTGTTAATGTCAAATCCTGCCATAATTGTTCTCCTTTGTTATTTTACTCACAATCTCTTAATCTATTTAATTAATTTTAATCGAATAACAATACTCTTTTTCTCTTAAAATTCCTTTAAATTGATTTCCGTATTTATATAAAGTATTTTTGTATTTAAAAATTGCGTGCATGGTATATAATCTTTACATATTTTGTAACAATTCTTTACATGTCCGAATTTTTCACTATATCGTGTTCTCGGACGCCATTTTTAAAATTTATACTTTTGTCTAATAGCATTATAACAGCGTTTTGCTAAGATTGTTATAAGAGGTTGTAGGTGAAAACCTAATCAAATAAGAAGAAAGAAGCTATGAAAAAGAAAAAACCAGGTCTAACTGCACGTGAAATGGATGTACTACAGGAAATGGTACTAGGAAAAAGCAACGATGTTATAGGAGAAAAACTCTGTATTACATCTCATACAGTCAAAGCACATCTGACGCATATATATAATAAATTCGGAGTAAAAAACAGAATAGAAGCTGCTATGAAAGCAAGAGATAAAGGTATTATTCCTCATCAAGACTCAGAACAGCCATAAATGCTTCCTGAGGAACTTCAACTCTGCCTATGGATTTCATCCGTTTTTTACCTTTCTTTTGTTTTTCAAGCAGCTTTCGCTTACGAGAAATGTCACCGCCATAGCATTTATCAAGAACATTTTTCCGCATTGCTTTTATATTTGTTCTAGCAATGACTCTTCCGCCGATTGCAGCCTGCACCGGCACTTCAAACAACTGCCGCGGAATTATGTCTTTTAATTTCGCCGTTAATTTCTGACCTATATAAAATGCATTATCCTCATGGCAGATAACAGATAAAGCGTCAACAACTTCGCCTGCAAGCATTATATCAAGTTTAACAAGTTTGGAACGTTTGTAATCTTTAAACTCATAATCCATACTTGCATAGCCTTTTGTACGCGATTTCAACTGGTCATAAAAATCCGTAATAACTTCGCTCAACGGGATTTCATATTCAAGTGAAGCACGCACTTTATCTATATAAGACATATTCTTGAAAATTCCGCGTTTTGTCTGAGCCAAATCCATTAAAGTTCCGACATAATCATTCGGAGCAATAATCTGAACTTTTACATAAGGTTCTTCAATATATTCTCTGTACTGCGCCGGCGGAAGATTTGCAGGATTGTCAATTTCCACAACTTCTCCGTTTGTTTTATGAACCTTATAAACAACCGAAGGTGCTGTTGTAACAAGCGAAAGACCATATTCACGCTCCAAACGTTCCTGCGCAATTTCCATATGAAGCATTCCCAAAAATCCGCATCTGAAACCAAACCCCAGAGCACTTGAAGTTTCCGGTTCAAATGTAATACTGCTGTCGTTAAGTTTCAATTTTTCAAGAGCCTCTTTTAAATCCGCATAATCATCGTTATCAACCGGATAAAGTCCTGAAAATACCATTGGCAGAGCTTCTTTATAGCCCGGTAACGGTTCTTTTGCCGGATTTTCAACAGTTGTAAGAGTATCGCCGACAAATCGTGTCAACTCTTTTATAGAACCGGCAAAATATCCTACATCCCCGCAGACAAGTTCATTTACCTGAACTCTTGACGGTGTCTGGTATCCTAGTTCCACAACATCATACTCTTTACCTGATGCCATAAATTTAACTCTGTCGCCGAGTTTGATTTTACCGTCCATAATTTTAAAGAAACACAGAGTGCCCAAATACTGATCATATGCACTGTCAAAAACAAGTGCTCTTAAAGGTTTGTCCGAATTATCCGCAGGCGGCGGTATTAAATCAACAATAGCTTCCAGAACTTCATCAATTCCTATTCCTGCCTTTGCACTCACAGGAATTGCAAGAGAAGCATCAATTCCTAAAACTTCTTCTATCTCTTCTTTCACCCGTTCGACATCTGCAGAAGGCAGGTCTATTTTATTTATTACGGGAATAATTTCCAAATTCTGTTCAATTGCAAGATAAACGTTAGCGAGTGTCTGCGCCTCAACACCCTGAGTTGCATCCACAATAAGCAAAGCACCTTCGCAAGCCGCAAGAGAACGTGAAACCTCATAAGAAAAATCAACGTGCCCCGGGGTATCTATCAGGTTAAGTTCATAATCTTTCCCGTCTTTTGCTTTATATTTCATACGGGCAGAATTTAATTTTATGGTAATACCACGTTCACGCTCAATATCCATGGAATCCATAATCTGATTTTGCATGTCGCGCTGGGCAACCGTTCCAGTTTTTTCCAATAAACGATCGGCTAACGTTGATTTTCCATGGTCAATGTGGGCAATGATACAAAAGTTTCTGACATTTTCTCTATACTTCATAATTTATATTATATGAAAAAAACATTGAACATCAAGCATTAAGATTTGCCGGCAATGTAAATGTTACTGTTGTTTTGCCGTCGGGAGTACTTTCAAAACTAATCTCACCGCCATGTGCATCAATTATCTGCTTTGAAATATATAAACCTAATCCTGCATTAACACTTTTTTGCTCCTCACAGTAAGATGTAAATTTTTCAAAAACATTACCAATCTTATTCATATCAAGAGAAATTCCAATGTTAGATACTGAAAAAATTAAATTTTGACTGTCATTCACAACATTAACTTTAATTTCTTCATTTTTAAAACTGTATTTTATTCCGTTAGTCAAAAGATTATGCATAACGCGTTTAATCTCGTCATAATCAAAATATATATTATCAATTTTAGATTTATAAGAAACATTTATACGCAAATTTTTTTCAGGAGCAATATATTTAACCTCATCACAACATTCACTGACAAGTTTTTTAAACGAATTAAGCGACTTTGTTATAACAACTTTTCCGTTATCGCCTTTGTATTTTTCAAGAATATTCCCGACAAGATTTTGTAAATATTTGGTTGAATTTATAACATCACCGAGAATTTCTTTTTGATCATCATTCAAATTTTCTCCGTACATACCGGTCATTAATTTTAATGCAGAAAGTTCCGCCTGCACGGGTCCTTTCATATCATGTATGACCATCGCAAGATACGAATCCTTTGATTTGTTCCTGTTTTCACTGTCATTATGGGACTTCAGTAAACTGCATATCTGAGATTTTACTACATTCACATCAAACGGTTTTTCAATGTAAGCACAGGAACCGAGGTTATAACTTTTAACTTTATATTCGCTGTCAGACAATGCCGAAATAAAAATAATCGGCGTATTGGCATTCAACCTGCTTTTATGTATAAGTTCGGCAAGTTCAAACCCCGACATCTCAGGCATCATTATATCAAGAAGAAAAAGGTCTATTTTTTCCTGTTCAATAATTTTAGCTGCCTCTTTGGATTTTTGAAAAATTAAAAGTTTCAGCCCTAAATCCTTTAACGTTTCTTCCAAAAGACCCGTATTTAAAGGATTATCATCAACAATCATAACTTTTAAATCTTTTATTCCTTTATATTTATTTTTATCATGTTCTATATGTGCTTCACAGGAATTTTCGGCAAAATTGCGCTTAATTAATATGTCCGTTAATTCCGGATTAAGAGGATATTCAACTATATTTTTTATTCCGTATGAATCAGCCGCTAAAATATTCTCTTTTGAAACTTCTTTGCATGTCAGCCATACTTCCATTTTAGGATATAATTTACAAATTTTCCCGATTTTATCTAAATCTTTAAAATCCGTTTTTATTATACAAAGTCTTTTATTTGAAAGACCCTTTATTCCTTTAAGCTCTCTTACATCATTAACAAAAACTACGTCCTGACAGACTTTCGTAGATACTGAATTGCTCATTACACCATGAATAATAATTACAAAACGGTTTTAATCAATTACCCTTATAGGTATATTTTTGATAAAAAATTTTGTTAATGATAAAATTTTGTTATGGCAAATACTATTGAAGAATTAGTGACCCAGATAAAAGACAGACTCGATATAGTTGATGTTGTATCCAAAGAAGTCATACTGAAAAAAAGCGGAAAACACTACTGGGGCTGCTGCCCTTTTCATAAAGAAAAAACTCCTTCCTTTTCCGTTAATCCTGAACTTGGATTTTTCAAATGTTTCGGCTGCGGAGCAGGCGGCGATGCTCTCACTTTCATAATGAAAACCCAGAACAAAGATTTTATTGAAGTCATTAAAGAACTTGCCGAACAGTTCGGGCTTGAAATGCCAAAAAGTTTTCAAAAGACTGAGTCTAAAGGACTTAAAGAAGAAATGATAAAAGCCTGCACAAAAGCAGCCGAATTTTATAACCTCAGGCTTTTAAAAGACAAAGAACCGGAAACATCAAAAGTTTTGGACTATCTGTCGGGCAGAGGAATTACAAAAGATATTATAGAAAAATACACCCTTGGTCTTGCCCCAAAGACTTATGAAACATTTTACAAAAAGTTTAAAGATGAATTTTCCGATGAAGTTCTTGAAAAAGCCGGTTTGATAATCAAAACACGTGAAGGAGATTATATAGACCGATTCAGAAACCGCGTTATTATACCTATTCAAAATGAGTTCGGAGAATTTGTAGCTTTTGGTGCACGTGCAATTGAAAAAGACCAGCAGCCGAAATATCTTAATTCCTCCGATTCATTAATATATAATAAAAGTAAATTGTTATTCGGGCTTTATACAGCAAAAGATGCCATAAAACGGGATGACAGCGTAATATTAATGGAAGGATATTTTGATGTAATATCCGCTCAGGCACACGGAATTGAAAATGCAGTTGCTTCCTGCGGAACTTCTTTGACTGCCGACCATATTAAGCTGCTTTCAAGATATACTGCTTCAAGAAGAATTTTCTTATCTTTCGATACTGACTCCGCAGGACAAAAAGCTACAAACAGAAATGCCGATTTGATAAAAGAAGCTTTTGAAGGATTAGGAAATATTAAACAGTTTGATGAAAGCTATATTTCAACTACAGATGATAAATATTCCTGTGAAATAAGAGTCATAGCACCGCCTGAAGGCAAAGACCCGGATGAATTTATACGCTCCGTCGGAGCCGAAAGCTACAGGGAATATATGGCACATGCACCTCTGCTTTTGGATTTTCAATTAAATAATATATTGAAAGAAAAACCAAAAACTCCTATTGAAAAAACCAAAACAGTTAAAGAAATCATTCCGCTTTTAAAAGAAATCAAAAATGAAATTATTCAATCTGAGTATGTAAGAATGATTGCCAATACGCTCAGCCTTGACGAAAATGCGCTAATGCGCGAAATTAAAAAGGTACAGAGCTTTGAGGCTGAAAAAAATTCAAATATAGAAAAAATTGTTAAGAAAAATATACCAATTTCTGAAAAAGCGCAAAAAAATTTATTGAGCGTTTTTCTTGTAACCGACAATCACTTCTCATTTGATGAAATCAAACAAATGATAGGTGATACCCCGTTTACGGACGAAACGTTAATAAATGTAAAATCTACAATTGACAAATTAACATGTACCGTAAATAATGTG
>CALUPR010000072.1 GCA_944322705.1 Candidatus Gastranaerophilales bacterium | reverse complement strand
AACACGTGTAAGCGCCATAACTTTTATAGCTATATCTAAATTCCCGGTATTTTCATTCTTTAAAGGCGTTTGCGGGTGAGGGATAAAAGGTCCTATACCAATCATATCAGCATCAAGTTCTTTAAAAAACAAAATATCATCGGCAAGTGAGTCTATAGTCTGTCCGGGGAGTCCGACAAGACAGCCCGTACCAGTTTCATAACCAAGTTTTTTTAAGTCATACAAACAACGTTTTCTATTTTGAAAGTCTGCATAAGGATGCATTTTCTTGTACAAATTTTCATCAGTAGTTTCAATTCTTAACAAAAATCTGTCGGCACCGGCATCTTTATAAGCTTTGTATTCCTCAAAAGTTTTTTCTCCAATGCTCAAAGTTACAGCAACATCTAATAACTTTATTTCACTAATAATTTCACACAACAAATCTTTTGAATAAAAGTCATCCTCTCCCGATTGAAGGACAATTGTCTTATATCCCAGAGCCGCACCGCCTCTGGCAAGATTTATTATTTCATCTTTTGAAAGTCTGTATCGTTTAACTGATTTATTTTGTGATTGAAGCCCACAGTAAAGACAGTTTCGTTTACAGATGTTTGAAAATTCAATAAGTCCTCTTAAATGTACTCCGTCACCGACATATTGATGACGTATTTTATCTGCTTCTTTTAATATCTTGACATCATCTGATTTTAAAATATCAATAATTTCCTTTTTGGACAAATTCATAGAAAAATTATATCATAACAAGAATAATATAAATTTTTATATTATAATAAACATGGTTGACAGCCGGTTTTATAAAAATCGAAAAAGTATGAGGCTTCGTAGCTCAGCAGGATAGAGCAGCGGTTTCCTAAACCGAAGATCGCGCGTTCGAATCGCGCCGGGGCCACCATACTTTTTTATAAATTTATTAATTAAATTTCCGGCTGCGATGAGAACGCCTTTTTGCGTTCGGCGCGAGTGAGCTGTGGGCGAAGGCTTATCTGTAAAGTAAATTTATTTACGGAACAGATAACCGTAGACCCGTTAAACGCGAACGAGCAAGAAAATCGCGCCGGGGGCACCATACTTTTTTTATTTTCTTTAATATTACTCAGCTAAAATATTAACACAGCTAAAAGAGCAAACAGTATTAACGGAATATTGTAATGTAAAAATGTTGGAATACATGTGTCTTTAATATGTTCATGCTGCCCGTCAACATTTAATCCTGCAGTTGGACCAAGCGTTGTCCCTGAGGCAGGAGAGCCTGCATCCCCTAGCGCTGCAGAAGCAGCAAAAACAACAATTGCTTCAAATGGCGTAAAGCCTAAATGCACAAATATCGGGACAAATAATACAGCCAATATTGGAATTGTACCGAAAGATGTTCCTATACCTATAGTTATAAACAACCCGACAAGAAGCATTAAAAAAGATGCAAGAAGTTTTGACCCCATCATAAACGGAATTAGAACGTTTACAAGGGCATCTATTCCGCCCGTCGATTTCAGCACTCCGGCAAAACCGGCAGCCACAAGCATTACGAATGCAACATACCCCATAAGTCCTATACCTTCATTTATTAAAGTATCCATTTTTTCAGGATCAATAGCACGGGTGCCAAAAATTATTGTCAAACCAATTAAAGCTCCGAGAGGCAGAGATTTTGTCCACAATTGAACGACAAGAGTTGCAATTGCCGCAAATAAAGTTATATAGTGGCTGCCAGTAAACCGCAGAGAACGCCGTCTTTCTTCCCTGAACGGGATATTTTCGTATTCTCTGGGTTTTCTGTAAGAAATAAACACTGCCCACAAAAGTCCGCATAGCAAACCTATACCCAAAATCCATACTGACTGCCAAACATCGGTAACAGTAATTTTCATTCCGTTTGATGTCATATTGTCTGCAAGCAATCTTTGAAATATCAACCCGAACCCTGCCGGAAAGACTATATAGGGTGTTACAAGACCAAAAGCAAGCGCACATGCAACAGCACGTCTATCAAGCTTAAGCTTATTCATAACAGAAATCAAAGGCGGAATAATTACAGGAATAAACGCTATATGAACAGGTATAAGGTTCTGCGATGCACAGGCTAAAAGAGTTAAAATTAAAAGCAAAATAAATTTGTTGTTTTTAATTAATAAAGAAATTCTTTTTGCAAGTATATCAGCAAGTCCTGTATGCGCCATGGCTGCAGCAAAAGTTCCGAGCAAAATATAGCTCAATGCTGTTTCGCTGTTTTGTCCCATACCGTTTATAAAAACATCCATAATTTGTCCGGCATGCATTCCTGCGACTTTACCGGCTACAACGGCAGATACAATTAAGGCAAGCAAAACATTTATCCTGCATAAACACAATATGCAAAGTAAAATAACAGATACAATTATAGGGTTTATTAGTAATTCCATTGCACTCACTCTAACACTCTCACCAAAAGGTCGAGAGAATAATATTATAATTCTTCAAATTTTGGCTTACGTCCGCATGATTTGTCTTCATCACAAAAGCCCATACGCTCACACTTTGGAACAAGATAAGGTTTTAACCAAGGTTCTTCTTTTACAAGTTCATCGCACATCATCTTAACCATAGTTCTTATTTCATACTGAGCACGTGTACAAAGTCTTAAGTTTGCAAGATGTATCATTTCTCTTAGATTTAAACTTGCAACAAGCGAACTTGCAGCAGCATTCGGAAGAACAAATCTTGCATCTTCCGCCGGAATTCCGGCATCAACGAATTCTTGATATTGTTCGGAAATTTTACCCATAAACTCGATAAATTTTTCTTTCAATTCAGGATTTTTGTCAATTGTCGGAGGTATTATATAATCAAACTGTCCTTTTTCTTTGACATATCTTTGTGATTTCTGAGAAAAAGACATGTGTCTGTGTCTAACAAGCTGATGTGTACAGGCTCGTGATACATTAGAAATTGCAAAACTTACCTGAATATGCTCAATCGTAGAATAATGACCGGACGAAATAACTCTTTCAATGAGTTTTAGCATTTTTTCTTCATCATCGGTACTGTTATAAATATTTATGGGATAATCCGCACTATAACATGTCCTGCAGGCTGTATAAACAGTTTTCAGCATATTTTCAGGTTTTGAAATAAGATTTACAACCGGTTTATTATTATTTTCCATACACAATCTCCCTCACAATCAAATTACAATATAATAATTATACCACCCTTAATCTAAAGAGTGGTATAATGTAAATTTTTTCTAACAATTTAAATAACTTACGCTTTTTTATTTCCGTAACGTTTATTGAATCTTTCAACACGTCCTTCTGAGTCAAGAATTTTCTGCTGTCCTGTGTAGAACGGATGACAGTGATTGCAGATTTCAACAGTAATATTATCATTGATAGAACCTGTTTCTATTTCGTTTCCGCAAACACACTTGATAACAGTTTTTTTATAATCAGGGTGTATTCCTTTTTTCATTTCTAACCTCTTTCTTTTTCTCAAGATTCCAAACTTGATTAATAGTAAAATTTCGACTAATTATATGATACTACGGAAATAAAAAAGTGCAAGCGTAAAAAATCTCATGCATATGTTTGATGTTAATTTTTATTAATTTTGCAATAATAACAGAGTTATCCGTTATTAGATATTTAAAGGTGATAGTTTAGAGATGAATCTGCACGAACAATGTTTACTGAGGTATTTGCAAAACCCCGATGAATTGACATATTCCACTGAAATTTTAAAAATAAATAATTTTATTCTTGAAAAACAATTTATATTAGAAAATTTTGTTGCCAAATCTTCCACATTCAACTATACTGAAAGAATGAAATAGTATAGAAATTTGTAAGGTTATGTTTAAGAAAATTTTATATACAATAGGGCTTATATTCTTTGGGATATTTACCTTTTTAATTATAAAAAATGCTAATCTTAATTCTTTTATAGATGCTGTAGAAAGCAGAACTTTCGACTTAAGACAGAGTATCATAATAAAAGAAGGCGGGAAGAAAGCTAACAACGATATTGTAATAATCGCTGTGGATGATGCAACATATGAATATATACTTGGGAACTACGGTGAATGGCCTTTGCCGCGAGATGTCTATGCAAATATGATAAATTATCTTGAAAAATACAGTCCCCGCGCAATTGCATTTGACATGATGTTTGTAAAATCTCTTAAAAGCCAAAATCATGCAGATTTAGCGTTAATTAATGCTTTCAAAAAATATAATAATTTATTTACTTCAATGAATTTTGATAACCAATCTCCTGATTTGAGGACACCGCCTCAACTGCCGGATAAATTAACATTGAATATTGAAAACAATTCTAAAATTGATTTTTCTGATTTGACTTACACAAATTGCAGAAAAATTCTGGACGGAATCATAGATGCTACATCAAATATAGGTATTATAAATGTTTCACGTTCTGATGACGGTGTTTTAAGGAAAATGCCGCTTATAGTTAAATATAAAAATAAATTTTATCCGCAGCTTGCTCTTAAGGTCGGGCTAAACTACCTTGGAGAAACAGGAAATACCTTTGAAATAGACAGAAATTCAAATCTTAAAATAGGCGATAGAAAAATATTCCTTGATGAGGACGGCAGTGCAATTATTAACTGGTACGGTCCGGCAGGGACTTATACTTATATTCCTATGTACCAGCTTATTAAAGCAGTAAACGGAGAAAAAACAGAACTTAACTATAACTTTTCTAATAAAATAATATATTTTGGAACGACAGCGGCAAGTTTATTCGACATCAAAACCGTTCCGACAGGGAAAATTTATCCCGGAGTAGAAATTCAGGCAACATTTGTAAATAATCTGATTGATAACAACTTTATAAGAAAAGCCGACAGAGGATACACAATTGCATTAAGCATACTTCTTGCTCTGCTGATTGCTTCTGTTGTCAGCCGTGTAAGTTCTGCCTTTACCGCATCTTTAATGTCATTTTCAACATATTTTATTTACATTTTAATATCATATTATGCCCTAAAATTCGGTAACTTATGGCTTGAAGTAATTTATCCTTTAATATTCTCAATTTTTGCATTTACGTGTGCATATATAATAAAATATCTTATAAAATCCCGTGATTTTGAACTTCAATACAAACTTGCAACAACTGACGGGCTTACAGAACTTTATAATCACAGATATTTTCAAGAGCAAATCAGAATGCAGGTTGAGCAATCCAAACGTTACAACACAAGTTTTTCATTGATAATTATAGACATTGATTTCTTTAAAAAATTTAATGACACATTCGGTCATCAGTCGGGTGATGCCGTATTAAGAGAAGTTGCACAAACGTTAAAACGCAATGTACGTGCAACAGATATTGTATGCAGATACGGCGGAGAAGAAATGAGTATAATATTACCGAATACACCGAAAGAAGAAGCATTATCAACAGCACAAAAAATATGCAGCAGAGTTGCCCAAAAGAAATTTAAGTTATTCAGCGGAAAAGAAACTAACGTTACAATCAGTTTGGGAGTATCGACATATCCGTCTGACGGCGAAAGTGCCGTAGATATCATTGAAGCCGCAGACAAACGTCTTTATAATGCAAAAAATAACGGACGAAATCAAGTCGGATAATATATGCAGTTCTGATTAAAGCCTAAATTACCGGAACATCAACCGGATCAACCAGAATTACATTTAAAACTTCGCCTTTTCTAAGATTTACGTCATCACCTTTTCTTATCATATCGGCAAAAAAGTCGTAAACATAATAAGCACCGCCGCCAATTGCACCGCCGATTGCACCGATACCCGTCATTAATTGATCGGCAACAATTACGTCATCAAAAACATCGCCGCCCCATTCGGTTGAATTTGAAACAATATCTTTTGTAACCTGCCAGTTATTAATTAAAGCTTCTTTGTAGCCTCTACCGCCTGTTATACCACCGTCATAAGTAATATCAGCACGACCGGTTATTGAAAAAGTCAAAGGAAGTTGTCTTCCTGTAGGAGTAACTACATGGTCAAAATCAAGATATAAAATAGCACCTTTTGACATTCTTTTTGAGGGTTCAACTTTTCTGATTGTACCTCTTACAAGGGAGCCCATAGGCAAAATTACATCATTATCCGCTGTTTCATCGCTCATTAATATTGCGGTAAATTCTGTTCCTGCGCCATTGTTAATAGTTGAAAGCGGATTCATTAGCTGCAAAGAAAACTTAGTTCCTGCAGGAATTCTTTTAGTTTTCGCCTTTGCATTAAACGGAGCAGCAAAAGCAGTATTTACAAACATTAAAAATGATAATATTAAAACGAATAATCTCATATAATTCTCTCCTCTTTTCTAATATTTTATAAAACAATTAACAATTTTGCAATATATTTACAAAAGTCTTATACTATCAATATGTCAAAAATTGATAAAATTGAAGAATTACAAAATTTATTAAAAGAAGATCAGACAAATTTTCAAGCGAGGCGGGAACTTGCGGTGCTCCTTCTGGACTGCGGTTATCCTGAAGAAGCAAAGAAGCATTTTTTATATTTGTCTAAAATTTTTAATAATGACAGCGGAATTTATTATAACCTCGGGATAACATACGAAAAGCTTAAAAATCCTGATAAAGCACAGGAAGCTTACATTAAAGCAATCTCTCTTGCGCCTGAAGAAGTTGATGCTTACTATAATCTGGGGCTTGTATATATGGATAAAAAGCTGTATGAAAAAGCAGTTGACTGTTTTGAAAGTGTACTTTCAAAAGACAATAATGATTCAAATTCATATTTTTCAATAGGTTTATGTTACTTTAAAGAAGGCAAATTAGACGGTGCAAAATACTATTTTCAGCGTACAATTGATTTGAATGATGAAGATATATACGCTCATTTTTATATCGGAAACATATTAAAAGAACAGGGCGATAATAAGGGGGCACAAGAAAAATTTAACAAAGTTCTGCAACTTTCGCCGGATTACAGCTGGGCATATTTTAATCTTGCTTCAATTGACTATGAACAAGGAGAGTATGATTCTGCAATAAACAACCTTGAAAAAACGATTGAATTGAATCCAAAAGATATTGAAGCTTACAAGATTCATGCAAAAATTCTAAGCAAGCTCGGGCAATATGACAATGCTGCCGCAACAATCCAAAAGGCTATTGAAAATTGCGGCGGGAGCGGTGATTTGTATTATATACTCGCACAAATATATAAACTTCAAGGCGCACGCGCAGACTATGTAAAATCAATGAATGAGTCGCTTAAATTAAATTCAACTCTTTCAATTTCACCAAAACTCGTAAAAAAAGAAATTGATGATTTTTTGAGATTATAAAAACAATCATTTTAAAGTTAGTAGTCCATTACCCAGCCGTCTTCTATGATTTTTGTAAGACAACCTAAACCATAAACAGTTGTAGCCTCTTCACCACCTGCACACATTTCCGATGCCCAGTCATCACCGTGTCCATCACTATAAGTTTCTGCAACCTTTCCATCACTGTACAATTCCATATAAAATAAATCTCTGCCGACAATGTTCGGACCTTCCGCTCCATTTACATCCACTTGTAATTGTAAATTACCATGGTA
>CALUPR010000071.1 GCA_944322705.1 Candidatus Gastranaerophilales bacterium | reverse complement strand
GAGAGTTTATATGAAAAAGACCGGATATAACCGGTCTTTATTTTTATTTACGGTAAACTTTCCCAGTAACCTTTTGAGGGGTCATCAGGATTTCTGTCTATCAATGCATAATACGCACAGCCAAAACCATTACCATTCTGCTTTGACTGGGATGAACAAGGATAACCTTGAACAAATGAGCTACTCATATCTTCCAATTCATCTTCTGAATATAACTGATACATCTTTCTCGGCTTCAACAAATCATTGTTATCTATATAAAAATAAAATATATCATGTCCCAACTGATTTGGTCCTTTTGTCCCGTTAACATCAACTGATATATTGATCTGCGCAGCATTTATTAGAATATCTGCACACATGCCGTTTGACAAAACATGTTTAAAACCCTCTTTTACCGAACCGCGAACACCTGAAAAAGAAGTATATGCCTCCCCCGTTTTGTTATAATTCATATACTTTCCGGAATAATTACATTCCCCGACTATTTTTAATTTGGAATATTTATAGAATTTTTCATAAAATTCATCTTCTCTAACATATTTTCCGTTTTCATACGAATTAAAAGATTTATTTAACTCGGGTCCCTCTTGTTCCCTCATGTTTATAACCGCCTGACTGAATGTAGAATATGCTACCTTAAAAGCTGTTTGAAGCTGTTTATTCTGTGTTTTATTTATCAATGTCGGCATTGTCATTGCGGCTACAACACCGATTATGCCGAGGGTGATGAGTACTTCAGCAAGAGTAAAGGCGGCTCGACGGGTATTGTCAAAATGGGCTACGTGCGTAGCACCTTCTGCTAAAGTAAAGGCTGCTTTGTGTTTTAGTAAAGAGTGAAGAGTGAAGGGTGAAGCGAATATTTCTTCCTTCTCCCCTGTGTGGGAGAAGGTGGTACGAAGTACCAGATGAGGGGTGCACCCGACACATTGCACCCACTCTCCCGAGAGAGGGAAAATTTTTACGATATTAGCTTCGCTTCTTTGCCTCTTGGCATCTTTACATCTTAATCCGCCAGCTTCTCTGCCTCCGGCAGAGCTTACAGTGCCCCCCCCCCGAAAGCATAGCCAATTGACCCGGCACATTGAAGTCCTAATAAATCTTTAAGTTCTTGAAATCTTTTCATTTCCAACTCCTGTCTTTATGTACAACATTATTATTATAACAGATGTTGGTTTATTTTTCAATGTTTATATTTTTAAACAGCCCATGGTTTTATAAGGAATTTAATTGCTTTGCCGTCTATGTGCTGATTCATAGCCCATTCCACTTTATCAAGCGGCAGAGTATCGGTGATTAGTTTTTCTACTTCAAGTTCGCCTGATGCGATATAATCAAGCGCCATTCTGAAATATTTGGGCGTGTGATGGAAAACACTCATCAATGTAATATCACCATAATGCATTTTTGTAGTATCAAAAGTAACCGTAGAACCAGACTTACAGCCCCCAAAAAAGTGCACAGTCCCACCGGGACGAACACAGGAAAATATTCTCTCCCAAATTTCAGGCAGCCCGACACATTCAACCGCAACATCAAGCCCTTTATGTTCATCCGTATATTCTCTGAATATTTTTTCAGGATTTGTATATTTAGTCAGGTCAACGATTTCGTCAGCATGTGCGAATTCTTCAGCTGCTTTTAATTTTATCGGATTTCTGCCTGCAACAATAACATTTGCACCTTTAAGTTTTGCAAGACGTGCAAACATTAAACCTATAGGTCCTATACCGATAATTCCGACTGTCTGACCTTTTTTTATACCTGTTCTTTCTACACCGTGAACAACATTTGCCAGCGGTTCACAAAAAGCAGCCTTATCAAAACTCAAACCCTCAGGTAAAATAAGCATATTTTTCTCAACAATTCTTGCAGGAACTGTTATATACTGGGCATAAGCGCCGTTTAATAAATCAAGATTTTCACACAGGTTATATTCTTCCCGCTTACAATAAAAACAATGTCCGCAAGGGGCAGAATTCGCTGCAACAACCCGATCGCCGACTTTTACATTTTCAACACCTTTTCCTACTTTTTCAACAATTCCCGCAAATTCATGTCCGAAACCTGATGGAACCGATTTAATAAGTACAGGATGCCCGCGTCTGAATGTTTTGACATCTGTTCCGCAAGTAAGAGCAGACATAATTTTTACGACAACTTCACCTTCTTGCGGAGGTTTTACCATAACTTCTTCGAGTTTTATATTTTGAGGTCCGTAGTATTGAATAGCTTTCATAACACAATCACCATATTTTAATTATCACTCTTTACTTTAATATAAGCTTTCATAATCTTGTTTGACATTGTATCGTCAAAAGCTTGCTGAATATCATCAAGCATATACTCCGTTGAAATTCCGCTAACTTTAACCTTACCAGATTGCAATAATTCAAGAGAATCTCTTAAGTCATCAGGAGAAGGAGAATAGCTACCAAGCACTGTCAATTCCCGGTAATAAATCTCATTGTTAGGGTATGAAGTTTCATCATGCGGAGTACTTGAGAATACAAGAATTTTACCGCCGTTCCTGACATATTTCAATGCAGTATCAACTGCCCTGTCAGCTCCTGACGTCATAAAAATTCCGTCAGCCTGCAAACCATCAGGTAATTCCCCGACATCAAACGCATCTATTCCTAATGATTTTAAATATTTAATACGTTCATCTATCAAGTCGCAGCCAATTACCTTGAAACCGTATGCCTTCAAAGCCTGAGCGGTTAAAATTCCTATCGAGCCTAAACCTACAACAAGTGCAATATCACCGTCAATTAAATCTGCCCTTTTAACAGCTCTTACAATACAGCCAAGAGGTTCATAAAAAGATGCTTCAACCTCTGTCAAATTTTCCGGTTTTAAATGAGCAACATTCTTTAAATGCTCTTCGCTCAAATAAACATATTCTGAAAACCCTCCCGGAACCAGATTTGTTTCTTTAAAATGCCTGCACATAGAAACATTGCCGTGCCTGCAATATACACACTCGCCGCATGGAATATGGTGTGATGTAACTATTACATCGCCTGACTTGAAAGAAGTATCTGAATTTATATCAACAATTTGTGCAACAATTTCGTGCCCCAAAACTGTTCCGTCTTTTGCTATTTTATGAATAAATTTGACAATGTCTGATCCGCAAAGTCCGCATCCCAGGACCTTTACAAGAGCGCCTTTTCTATTGTCAAGTCTTAAAGTCTTGACTTCCTTAACTGAAATTTTATTATTTTCTACAACAGCAGTTTTCATATTCGGTCTTTCGCAAAAATTTTAACACAAACTTGAAAAGATTAAAAATAAATTATATAATACATATATGACTGTCATTAGAAGATTAAATTGTTTTGATGCTCCTAAAATAAAAAAAATGATTTCATATCTCGGCAATGACGACGGAGATAAGTTTTCTAAAGCTTTAAGTCATGAAGCTTTTATAATGCTCCAAAATCTTCTTCCTTTAAAATACAAATTTATGCCGGTATCTTTTATTCTTCTTGAAAAAAAAGAAATACTGGGGCTTATTACCGTTGTACCTACAAACGGGAATCCTTATAAAATAAATATTTCAAGACTTATTTTCCAGCAAAATCTTTATGATGTCGGAAAAAGACTTATTGATTTTGTAATCGCAAGACTCGGCGCAAAAGGGGCTACATCGTTTCACGTTACTGTTGATCAATCGCACGATGAATTATTAGACTTATTTATGAAAGGCTGCGGATTCCGTCAGTGCAGTTATGAAAATTTGTGGAAACTTGATAATTTTAAGCCTTGTACAGATAAAAAAGCTGATTTTAGGTACTGTCAAAATTCTGACGCACTAAAGGTTGCGGCTTTATACAACAGCGAACTCAACAATCTTTATAAACCGTCGCTGGAAAGAGCTAAAGATGAATACAAAGAACCTTTATTTGCAGGATTTACTAATTTTTACAAAAACAGGTATGTCCTTGAAGAACCGTCTAATCATAAAATTATCGCTTACCTGTCAATCACTACATCGGATAATTTAAATTTTATAATAGATATGTCTGTAAATGACGGATATAATATATCTTATGACGAAATAATCAACTTTGCCCTGTCGGAAATTTCAAGAAGAAAAACAAAATTTTATGCATTTTTAAAACACCGCCAATACACAAAAACAGCCGATGTACTGGAAAAATATCTGCATGAGAGAAACTTGAACTGCATACAAACTCAATGCGTACTTGTAAAAGATTTTTATAAACCCGTTAAACAAAAAGAAAATGCCCTTCAAATATTTTTATTCGGGGAAAACGAACTCGCCTCAAATTAATTTATTTTGTTTATTTTATTTGTGTTAAAATAAACGTATTGAATAGAAAGGCGGGATATGAGCAATTTAAAAATCTATCTTGATAAAGATATAAATCAAGATTTAATTAAATCAAAAAAAATAGCAATAATCGGTTTCGGCTCACAGGGCTACGGTCAATCAATGAACTTGAAAGACAGCGGTTGCGATGTTGTTCTGGGGCTGCGTTTAGGCGGGAAATCAGATGTCAAAGCAAAAGATTACGGTTTTAAAACAATGACTATAGAAGAAGCCGTAAAATGGGCTGACATAGTACAAATTCTCATACCTGACGAAATTCAGGCAAAAGTTTACGAAGAACAGATTAAACCTTATATCAGAAAAGGACAGTATTTGATGTTCTCTCACGGGTTTAATATTCATTATAAAAAAATAGTTGCACCTGACGATGTAAACGTAATTATGGTAGCGCCTAAAGGTCCCGGGCATACTGTCAGAAGCGAATACACAATCGGGCGCGGAGTTCCTTCATTAATTGCAATTTATCAGGATCCGTCAGGAGATTCCAAAGATATTGCACTTTCTTATGCCTCGGCAATCGGGGCAGGACGTGCAGGAATTTTGGAAACAACCTTTAAAGAAGAAACAGAAACTGATTTGTTCGGTGAACAGGCAGTGATATGCGGCGGGGTTTCAGCTTTAATTAAAGCAGGTTTTGAAACACTTGTTGATGCGGGATATTCGCCTTATATGGCATATTTTGAAGTACTGCATGAAATGAAGCTTCTTGTAGATTTAATAAATCAAGGCGGTCTGGCTGATATGAGATATTCTATTTCAAATACTGCAGAATACGGTGATATGACACGCGGTCCGAAAGTTATCGGAGAAGAATCCCGCAGGGCTATGAAAGATTTGCTGAAAGATATTCAAAGCGGGAAATTTGCTGATGAATTTATGAATGAAATGCAGTCAGGATGCAATAACTTTAACAGACTAAGAAAAGAAAATGCAGATCATCTGATAGAAAAAGTCGGCGCAGAAATCCGCTCCTCATTTGTATGGGGTAATGATAACAAAATTATAGACAGAAACAAAAATTAGCAGAAGAACAGAAGACAAGAGGTCAGGGAGGCAGGCTGATAACAAAATAATACACTGTGCCATAACTTCCACTCTTATACTTATAAATGGAGAAAAAATGTTTAATACAGATACAGATTATGAAGTAGTAGTATTTTCGATAGGCGACACAAAAGCCGGAACAAAAATGGGGAAATTACAGCTTAAAAATCTCAAAGATGAGTCCGTTTTAAACTGTATATTGTGGGAAGAAACCCTGAACCGGTATGACAGCAAAATTTTCAGAACAGGTAATATAGTAAGAATTGTCACGGCATCATTTAACGAACGATACAATAACTGCCTTGTTTCATCCCTGCAATTGATTAAAGAGGCAAAAACAGGGTTGGATGAAAATGAACGAGAAAAAGTGTATGCAGAACTTATTTCCTATATTGATACAATTAAAAATGAAAAGCTCAATGCTTTTCTTGCGGGGTATTTTGCAGAGCACAAAGACAGGATTAAAATAATGCCTGCAGCAAAACTTATGCACCACAACTATATCGGCGGACTTATGGTGCATACTCTTGAATGCCTGCGTTATGCCGAGGCAAATATGGAATTGTCAGACTATAAATTTAACCGTGACAACATTATTGCTGCCTGCATGCTTCATGACATAGGCAAGATTTTTGAATATACAATTGACCTTGAAACCGGCTTAATTGATTATGATGAACAATTCAGAAAAGAATGGCTTACTCATTCCCAGTACGGATTTTCTATTTGTATGACACAGGGATTTAAAGAAATTGCAAAAATGATTGCGGCACACCATGGCAGAAGTGATTGGGGAGCAATCATTGACCTTGATCAAAAAGATCTTGAACCCGAACTTTATTTTATTCATCTTATTGATAATTTGTCTGCAAAATTCGGTAAAATCAATGTCCGAATATTGGAAGAAAAAGGAGTATAAACTTTGTCTAAATTAACGGAAAAACATAATTACAAAGGCATACTTGTTTGTGTAGAGGGTATAGACGGTTCAGGCAAATCTACACAGCTTGTGCTTTTACGTGATTGGTTAAAATCAACAGGACACGACGTAATTTTTACGGAATGGAATTCCTCTGAACTAATCAGCCAGACAACTAAACTTGCAAAAAAGAAAAATATGCTCTCACCGAGAACGTTTTCTCTTTTGCATGCTGTTGACTTTGCAGACAGACTTAAACAGGTTATTGATCCGGCATTGAAAGCAGGATTTATTGTGCTGGCTGACAGGTACGCATATACAGCTTTTGCCAGAGATGTTGCAAGAGGAGTAGATCCGCAATGGGTCAGAAATGTTTACAATTTTGCCATAAAACCTGATCTTGCAATCTATTTTGATATTGAACCCAAAGACGCTATGGAAAGGATTTGTTCAAACCGCGCTCCGAAATTCTATGAAGCCGGTATGGATTTAAAATTAAGCAATGATCCTTATGAAAGTTACCTGATTTTTCAAGGCAGAGTAATAAAAGAATACCAAAAAATGGTAAATGAATTCGGGCTTATAAAACTTGATGCAATGGACTCAATCCATTCAAAACAGGTTAGAATAAGAGAGATGCTGAAAGAAGTTCTGAATAACAGAGGAGTAAACATATAATGGCGCAATTTAAAACAAAACACGGATATGAAGGTTTGCTAATTGTTATAGAAGGGACGGACGGTTCAGGCAAATCCACACAATTACAGCTTTTGAAAAAATCCATTCAGGCTCAGTCATACGGAGTTATTATATCAGAATGGAAGACATCGCGTCTGATTGCAAATGTAATTGATGATGCAAAGGAAAGAAACTTACTTAATGCAACAACATACAGCTTACTCTATGCTGCAGATTTTGCGGACAGACTTGAAAACACTATTATTCCTGCTTTAAAATCAGGTTTTATCGTACTTTTAGACAGATATTATTATACGGCACTTGCCCGTGATGTTGTAAGAGGACAGGATATAGACTGGGTTAAAAACTTATATGATTATGCACCTGAACCTGATCTTGTATTTTATCTTGATATGCCGGTTGATGTGCTCTTGAAAAGAATTATCGGAACAACAGGCTTGAATTATTATGAAAGCGGACGAGATGTCGGTTTTTCATCAGATTTTTACAAGAGTTTTGAAATATATCAAAATAAATGTCTTGAACAGTATGAAAAAATGAAATC
>CALUPR010000070.1 GCA_944322705.1 Candidatus Gastranaerophilales bacterium | reverse complement strand
TAATCACTATGCCATATATTTAATGTTTTTTATTTACTTATTATAAAAATAGCCGCCGCTATTTTAACCGCGTCCATGCTCTCTTGCCATTTCTTTCCAGCACTCGTTTAAATCGGGAAGTGTATTAGCTCTGCCCAGCCATCTGAAAACATATCTCTCATCAGGTCCCAGACCGCCGTTATTTTTATCACCGGTTCTTATATTAAATTCAGCCTCGGACATTCCTATGTTAATTATTATATGAGGACTTGAATTTTTCGCAATATCCATAGACAATTTTAAGTTGTTATATCTTTCTTTTTTCAGATTTGTTTTATTATGAGCATCCGACTGCTGCGCAATAACATAGTCTTTTAAATCATCGGTTAATTCTTTTAAATTTCTTCCCATTTAATCATCTTTCATTTAATTATTTAAACTGTGAATTGGTGCCGGAATTCTTCCGCCCCTGCAAACAAACGCTTTTGATGATAATTTATTTACAGCCATTATAGGAGCCTTACCCAGCAATCCTCCGTAAACAACCTCATCTCCTATATTTTTTCCCGCTACAGGAATAACTCTAACGGCAGTTGTCTTTTTGTTAATCATTCCGATTGCCATTTCATCCGCAATAATTCCGGCTATAGTATCAACAGGTGTATCACCGGGAATAGCAATCATATCAAGTCCTACAGAACATACAGATGTCATTGCCTCTAATTTATCAAAGGTCAAATAACCGTTTGATGCAGCTTCAATCATGCCTGCATCTTCAGATACAGGTATAAAAGCACCTGAAAGTCCTCCTACATGAGAACTTGCCATAATTCCGCCTTTTTTAACAGCATCATTAAGCATTGCAAGTGCAGCTGTTGTTCCATGTGCTCCGGCATGTTCCAAACCCATAGCCTGAAAAATTCCAGCAACACTGTCACCCTCAGCCGGTGTCGGCGCAAGCGACAAATCTATTACTCCGAAAGGAACACCCAGTTTATCAGCGAGTTTTCTTCCGACCAGTTCTCCGGTAGAAGTAATCTTATATGCTATATGTTTAATTTTATTAGCAAGCTCGCTAAGATCAGCATTTTTATCCAAAGCCTCTATGGCAGCTCTTACAACTCCGGGACCTGACACACCGACATTTAAAGCACATTCAGGCTCGCCAAAACCGCAAAAAGCCCCCGCCATAAAAGGATTGTCACCGGGAGAATTACAAAATACAACAAGTTTTGCGGCAGCAAGTCCGTCTTTATCTTTTGTCAATTGTGCTGATTTTTTTATAATTTCTGCCATTTTTAAAACAGCATCCATATTTATGCCTGCTTTTGAAGAGGCAACATTAACCGATGAACACAAACATTCAGTTTGTGAAAGAGCTTCGGGAATACTTTCTATCAAAAGTTCATCCCCTTTAGTCATACCTTTCTCAACAAGCGCTGAAAAACCGCCGATAAAATTCACTCCGACATCTTTCGCCGCTTTATCCAGAGTTTTTGCAATTTTTACATAATCAGGATTTTCACACGATTCACCTAGAACAGAAACCGGAGTAACGGAAATTCTTTTGTTTACAATAGGTATAGAATAATCATTCTCAAATTCATTTGCATATTCAACCAGATTTTTTGCATAGGTCGTTATTTTATTATAAATTTTTTCACAAACAACATCTATGTCAGAATCCATACAGTCACGAAGGCTTATAGCCATAGTAACCGTTCTTATATCAAGGTTATACAGCTTTATCATATTGATGGTTTCTAAAATTCCTGTTGTATCCATCATAAATGCTGCACCTCACTGAATAAAATATCGGTTATATCGAGTTTTTTTACTTTCAAACGCATTTCAACACGACGGCTCTTGTTGTAGTCCTCTTTTCCGTTTATTAAAACAGGTTCAGAATAACTTTTACCCTCAACCACAAGTATTTTTTTCAGTTTTTGAGTATACTGTTTATCAATTTTTGTATTAAACATATACGAGGCAACCGAATTAGCCCTTTGTAAACTGAGTTCCATATTTTTCATATATTGAGCATCAGGATTTTTAATGCCCGAAAAAGACTGACTGTCAGTATGTCCCTGAATTATTATATTTTCTATTTCATCAATCAATTCTTTTTTAGAAAATATTGTATTTATATAAATCGGAACCAGTTTATCAAGATATGCCTTACCTTTTGAAGAAAGATTGTAACTGCCGACCTCAAAAAGTTCCAAATCCGAAATTTTTATATCGCCTGATAAAGGATCAACTTCAGCTTCAATATTAGCTTTTTTCAAATTTTCAATAAGTTCTTTATTAACTTCAATCTGATGTCTTTTCTGTTCCAATGATTGCTGTGTAAAACCTGTCATAGCAAGAACAAATAATGTCATAAAAATAATTGCAAGACCTAAAAGCAAGTCTGCCATAGTTGTCCAGAATATATTGTTGTCAGATTCTTCATTTTTTGTTCTTCTCAACATCAAAGCCATAAGACGAACCCTCCATGATTAAAATAAATCATCAACGTCATCGCCTCCGCTTTTTCTGGCAACTTCTTTTATATTTTTATTCATTTGATTAATGCCGAAAATCAAATTTTCAAGGTATGGTACAAGATTACTTGCAATTCCGGAATTCAAAGCAACCTTGAACTGATCAGGCATAGCCGTAATTAAATTTGAAATTGAATTATTTTGAATTTTTGTTTCTTTTAAAAGTTCAAGCAGGAATTTTTCTGATGAAATATTGTCAAACAACTTGCCGAGTATGTCCTCACAGGCAGCAAGAGGTCTTTTGCACAAAAGCTGACAAGAAATTCTTTCAAACATAAGAAATAAAAGCGAAGAACCAACGGCAATAACTGATACAAGCGCTGCTGTCTGCATGCTTGACATCAATCCCGCAACCGAAGCAATTGTTTTTTCCTGAGATGAAAAATCAATTTTACCGAAAGCAATTGCAATGTTTAAAAATGTAAACAGAGGACCGAAACCTGTCAGAATTGTCGGAACTGTCTGCAAAAATTTGTTATTAAATTTTGATGTAATCAGAGTTTCTTCATTAAAAAAGTACAAAGGATCGACTGTTGTCTGGATATTTTGAACGGTTGACGATACTTCTTTATAAGTCAAATCATTATTTTTACCTTTAAGCGCCACCGATTCCGAAAACACAAGCGTATTTTTAAATTCCATCCAGGCTGCTGAAACATAAGGATTTGCGCTCATCCATTCATCAATTTCTTTAAACCTGAAATTCAAATCTGTTTTTTTAAATCTGGAGATAAATGCAAGCAGAATTTTTAAATTTTTGCTTACAAATAAATAATTTTTCATACAATAAATAAGCGAAAATATAAAAGTAAATATAACAATAAGGATAGGAATATCCGTAAATATGTGTACTAAATTCATAATCTCTCCGTTATCTTCTATTATCGGATTATAGCATATATTGTGGAACTTGGCAAAGAATTTTACAAAGAAAACCCGCATTCAAAAAA
The DNA here is from genome assembly GCA_944322705.1 of Candidatus Gastranaerophilales bacterium. Taxonomy (GTDB): domain Bacteria; phylum Cyanobacteriota; class Vampirovibrionia; order Gastranaerophilales; family Gastranaerophilaceae; genus Stercorousia. The sequence goes on along the minus strand of CALUPR010000070.1, from coordinate 4,249 downwards.
GCGAAAAGGGATGAAACTAAGCAAACCGCAAAGCGGAATGCTTATTATCCTAAAACTTCTTTATAAGTTTTAAAATGAACTTTACAAACTTCTTTTAATCTTTCTTTTCCGTATTTTTTTACAAATTCTGCCGCATCAGCCTTTACAAGATTTGAACAGCCTTTTTGAAATTTTATCCCATAAGTATTTTCCATAGACTGAATTTTTTGAACAAAGGCAGCGCGGGCAAGAACTGATGCAGCCGCAACGGCAATATCGCTTTCAGCCTTACACATCTGTTCCAGTCTGATACTTCTGCCGTTTTTCATCAACGCTGATTTAATTAAACTTTCATCCCCGAACTTGTCAGACAAGGCATATTCACAGGTACTGCCGTTTAAGATATTTTCTATAGCCCGTGCATGCCCCCATGCCAGAAGCCTGTTTAAGTTCCTGATACTTGAATAAAGTTCATTGTATTTTGTATTAGAAATCATAACAACGGAATGCGGAGCATGCTGCTTTATTTCAGCAGCAAGAGAGAGCATCTTTTTATCCGTCAATTTTTTACTGTCTTTTATACCAAGACTTTTAAACAATTCAGCATTTTTTTCATCAACCAGAACACCGGCAATTACCAGAGGTCCGAAAAAATCTCCTTTACCTGATTCATCTGTTCCTATATGCGGCACAAATATTCCCATAAAAATCTCCTAATGCATACCCGCAGGAACTGCCATAGGTATAGGAGCAGATACCGGCTGAGTCGATACAGGTTTAGGTGCGGGGGCAGGTTGAACTTGCTTTACCGGCTCGGCTTTTTTGTCAGCATTAATTGTTTTTACAACATTTTCAACGGCTTCTTTCGCAGTTTGAGCGGTTTGCTCATCCAGAACATTTGAATTATCAGCCTCTTGCTGAACTGTTTCCTGTTCTTCCTCCTCTTCTCCAATAATTTTTACATTCGCGCCGGCGGCAAAAGGCATCAATTTAACCTCAGGATAATTAAATTCAGCTTTCCCGTAAGGTTCTGTAGCAACTTTCATCATATCTCTCCAGATAAGTGCAGGAACCGTACCACCCTGAACGCCTTTAGTCATAACTGTGTTATCATCATTTCCTACCCATACACCTGCAACAATATGCGGTGTATAGCCTACAAAATATGCGTCTTTATTGTCGTCGGTTGTTCCTGTTTTCCCTGCTGCGGGTTTGCCGATATTTGCAGCTCTTCCCGTTCCGTTTGTTATAACTGTCCGCATCATGGCTGTCATTTCAGCGGCTGTGTTCATACTCAACTGATGTGAAATCTTAGTTTTTGGCGCCCTGTAAACAACCTTGCCGCGGGAGGTTTCAACCCTCTCTACAGAATACGGCTGAACAACATACCCGCCGTTGGCAAACGCTCCGTAAGCTCTTGTAAATTCAAAAAGTTTTACGCCGTTTGAACCGAGTGCAATTGTATAATCGTATTCAAGCGGAGTTTCAATCCCGAGAACCCTTGCAATTTGAATAACTGAACGAATACCTACTTCTTTAATCAATCTTGCTGCGCAAACATTTGAAGATACCATCAACGCCGTATAAACAGGAATATTTCCCCTGTATTTGTTACCGTAGTTATGCGGCGACCATTGACCTATTGTAATTGGTCTGTCTTCAATCATATCGTTAGGGCTGATACCTTTTTCCATGGCTGCCGCGTAAACTATAGGCTTAAATGCGGATCCCGGAGGTCTGACAGCCTGTGTAACCCTGTCATACTGACTCTTTGTATAATCTTTTCCGCCCGAATAAACAAGAATTTTCCCGTCAATCGGACTGTATGCAAACACAGCTGCCTGATTTTTCTCGCCGCGTAAACCCCAGTTAATAAGATTTTTACTAATTGCTTCATCTGCTGCTTTTTGAGCTTTATAATTCAATGTAGTAACAACTTTATAACCGCCCTGAGAAATTTCTGCCTCATCAAAGCCTAAACTTTCCAGTTCTTTTAACACATAATCACAAAAATACGGGGCTTTATTTGTTGTATAAAACTGCGGAACTTTTGCAAGATGAACTTTTTCTTCTTTAGCCTTTTCATATTCATCTCTGGTAATATAACGCATTTTAAACATTCTCAAAAGCACCTGATTACGCCTTTGAACAGCTAAATCCATATTATTAAACGGATTATAAACGGAAGGAGCCTGAGGCAAACCTGCTATCAGGGCAAGTTCAGAAAGATTACAATCTTTTAAGTGTTTATCAAAATAAATCTGTGCTGCAGCCTCAACACCGTAAGCTCCTGCTCCGAGATAAACATTATTCATATACATTTCCAAAATTTGATCTTTGGAAATTGTTTTTTCAATTCTTGCCGCAATAAAAAGTTCCTTTAACTTTCTGTCAAAAGTTCTTTCGTTATTCAAAAATAAAACTCTGGCAAGCTGCTGTGTAATGGTGCTTGCCCCCTGTACAACACGACCGGCTATAACATTCTGCACCATTGAACGCGCCAGACCTGTCAGGTCATAACCGTGATGACGGTAAAAGTTTTTATCCTCTGTTGCTATCAAAGCTTTTTTTAAATTATCGGGAATATCTTTGAGTTCAATTTTTTCATAAGTATAAGCCGTAAATGTTTTTATAATTTCATCATCAGAAGAATAAATTTTGGTAACAATATTGGGCTTGAACTGCTCTAAGTTATTAATCGGCGGAAGCGATGAAAGATAAAGCTCCAACGAAGCGACACCGGCAAGAAGGCATGCACAACCCATTATAAAAATGAATTTCAACGTTGAAAAAAAACCGCCCTCTTTTTTGGATTTCTTTGATATATTGGCTTTCGCCATTTCTTTTGCTTTTGAATTTCTGTTTACATAGTATTTGCTCATCAATACTCCCTCATCAACTTTCTAATTCTATTATAAAATAATTTTATTGGCAAATATAATGTGATATTATAGAATTATGTTTGATTTCTTATTCGTAATTATAAACGAAATCCGCTCATACTTTGTACCGGAAAAAGTAACTTATGAAATAACCGGAGAATGTAAAAAATGCGGCAAATGCTGTAATTACATGTACAGTTATGACACTTACACCGAAAAAGAATTTAAAATAATGCAGTTTATTTTTCCTGCATACAAAAGATTTTACATAAAAGGCAAAGATGAAGAAGGCAATCTTATTTTTGCCTGCAAGCTTGTTACAAAAGAAGGTTTATGCTCTGATTACGAGCACAGACTCCCGATGTGCAGAAAATATCCTGCAAAAAGGATATTTTACCCGGGTAAACTCCATGAAGGCTGTGGATATAAGGTTAATATAAAAAGCTTTGACGATTATTTGAAAAAGTCTTAAAAAATTACTATATATTCATAATTATGTAGTATAATCAATCTTATGCAATGCAACTTACTAAAGGTTAAAAAATTTATTATCAAACTTTTTACTATATGGATTTTCCCTAAAAAAAGCAAGAAAAATATAAGAAACTTTCTGTTTTATTTTTCATTAGCGGATTTCATACGGTTTAAAAAACAAAATTTTTATATAGTTTCACTTGGGCATAACTGCCTCCCGAGAGTTTTAACAACAGCTATAAAATTGAAACCGAGAAAAATTTACGGAGAAAAAACATGCCCGTTTGATTTAAATTTAAATTTTGACATAAACAAAACCACAGAATTGATTGAAACTGACTTCCAAAACTTTTTTAAGGATCTGGAATTTGACAAAAATACAAACCAATGGATAAACAAATATTTAAGGGCGGTATACAATCATGACTCAAAGTTAAACAGAGAAGAATTTATCAATAGATACAAAAACAGAATAAAAAATTTTCTTGATATATTAAATTCAGAAAAAAATGTCTACTTTATTTTTTATCCTTACAATCATCAATCAGAACTTGTAAATGAAACCAGTATTGTAAATTTATATAATGCAATTGCTTTAAAAAGACAGGGCAAACCTTTTAAGCTCATTATTATTTCTTCAAAAATTATTAACAATTTGAATAATCCGAATATTATTCAGATTATTGAAGATTTTGAAATTACGGATCCGGACTGGGTGAAAAAATGCTTAAACGAGTACGGGAATTTTGACAATATTTATACTGAATTCTGCCAAAACGCCGGAAAAAAATTAAAACAAATTATACATTAAATTTTATTTGCCTGCAGTTGTCTTTTTATCTTTTTGCTTATGAGTAAGAACACCGTATACAACAGCTGAAATTGCAGCTGCTGTTCCAGTTATGGCAGCAATT
>CALUPR010000069.1 GCA_944322705.1 Candidatus Gastranaerophilales bacterium | reverse complement strand
TTGTTTTTCTCGCTGTCAGACCTAAAAATCTGGCTTGAGATGCTGCCATACCCATGACTGTTGATATTCCTTTCGTTTTTTCCTTTAATATTTATGTCGGCATATTTAAAGAGAAACTTTAATTTTTAAGGAAGATTTGTAAACTTTTTGTAATATTTCATAATAAAGAACAGGGCTTTCAAATTAATGAAAGCCCTGCTATGTGTTGCATATCAAACTATTTGATGTTGGCGAAAGTCCAAGCATCAAATGTAGGAGTTTCTGAGATATTCATTTCTTTTTTCTTTTCACCAGAACTTGAATCATTATGGGCAATTGGTTTATACAATCTGTTGTAATATTCAATTACCATACGATCTGAATTAAAGTAAGCTTCGGAAGTTCTGATAGCCTGCCTCATCAAGCGAGCCCATTCCTGTTTATTTTCGTAGTAAGTCGGAATGATTTCATTTTCTATAATGTTCATGATGCATTCATGATCTTTCCAGTGGCGTTCTTCCCAAGGCATTTCATCATCAAGTCCCGGATATTCAACAGTGTAACCGTTGATTCCGTTAAATGTGCCTTCAACAGTCCAGCCGTCATAGATAGAAAGGTGTACTGTTCCGTTAGCGTTAGCTGACATGCCTGAAGTTCCTGAAGCTTCAAAAGGTCTTAACGGTGTATTTAACCATATGTCAGAACCGCGTTTTAATTTGCCTGATAATTCAAGTTCATAGCCCGGCAATACAACAACATTTTTCATGCTGTGAGAACGGTTAAGAAGTTTGTTAAACATTTCTTTGCCCATAACATCATCCGGGTGGAATTTACCGGCAAAAATAATTTGAATTTTATTTGCATCAAGAAGTTTTGTGATTCTGTCTTTGTCCATAAGTATAAGCCATGCACGTTTGTAATCAGCAAATCTTCTTGCCCAGGTAATAGTTAATACATCAGGATCAAATCTTTTACCTGCAACATTTGCAACATATTCAAACAATTCAGCTTTCATTTCGCGTTTAACAGCCAGTAATTTTTCAGGGTTATTTGCGGCTTCTTTAACTCTGTCATCCTGCCAGTAGTGGAGGTTTACAGCGTTTGTGATAGCACGAATCGGGCATCTTCCTTCAACCCATTCCCACATTTTATTAGCAACAAGGCCGTGAAGCTGAGATACTGCGTTTGCGATTCTTGACATTCTTAAAGCTGCAACTGTAAGTGAGAAGTTTTCACCGCCTAATTGAACAGCAGTTTCTCTTGAACATCCTGCAAAAAATCCGCCTTCAAGCAGTGTGTCAACCCAGTGAACTTCATTGCCTGCAGCAACAGGCGTGTGAGTTGTAAACACTGTTTTCTTTTTAACCTCTTCAAGGTTGCCGTTATATTGTCTTAATAATTCAAAAGCAGCAGGAAGTGCGTGACCTTCGTTCATATGAACAACGTCAAAGTTGTAACCGATTTGCTGCAAAATTCTGATACCTGCAATACCTAAAACAGTTTCCTGAGCAATTCTTATTTTTTCATTTCCGTCATAAAGCTTATGAGAAATGCTTTTTGCCCAGTCGCTGTTCCCTTCAATATCTGTGGTTAAAAGATATACAGGGCATGCACCGAATAATTCCGGTTCAACGAGATAAGCTTTAACTTTAACTTTTTCTCCGAATATATCAACTTCCGTAGATGCATTAATATCTTTTAAAAATTCATAATATTTTCTGATGTAAGCTACTTCAACCTGACCATCCTGTGCAATACGCTGATCATAATAACCATAAGACCATAGCATAGTAACACCGACCATAGGCATCTGTAAATAACCGGCAGACAACATATGTGATCCTGCCAAAAATCCCAAACCGCCTGAGTAAGTTTTCAAGGACTGATCCAGTGCGATTTCCATTGAGAAATATGCTACATTTGGTAATGACATATTAACCTTCCTCTTCTTATACTATGTAAACTATTTGTCCCGTATTTTGGGGTACTATAACAGCATACCACAAAAATTAAATAGTCAATTAATATTATTATTTATCTATTGTCTAATCCAAAAGAATTAGTAATATAAGGTTATTCAGTGCTTTAAAAAAGTTTACAAAAATTTAAAAATTTAAGATATTTTGTCTAAAAATTTCTTTAGAGCTATTTTTACATGGGAGTAATTCAATCCGCCCTGCATATATGCGACGTAAGGCGCTCTAATAGGACCGTCTGCTGAAAGTTCTATTGTCGAGCCTTCAATAAATGTTCCGCCTGCCATAATAACTTTGTCCTCATAGCCGGGAATATATTCGGGAATCGGGGTTACATAACCATTTACAGGAGAAAAAGATTGAATTGTTCTGCAAAATTCTTCCAAGTTGTCAGGATTATTAAATATTATGTTTTGAATAATATCCGTACGTTTTTCATTATGTTTTGGAGCCGTGTTAAATCCCAGATCTTCAAAAATTTTAGCCGCAAGAACAGAACCTTTAACCGCATCTGATACCACTGACGGAGCCATGAACAATCCTTGAAAAATTAATCTGTGCTGGTTGAACATTGCTCCGCCCTCACATCCTATACCGGGTGCTGTTAATCTGTTTGAAGATCTATCTACGTACCTTGTTTTGCCTGCGATGTAGCCGCCTGCTTCAACAATACCGCCGCCGGGATTTTTGATTAAAGAGCCCGCAATTAAGTCTGCACCTGCTTCCAAAGGTTCTCTGTCTTCTACAAATTCTCCGTAACAGTTGTCTACAAAGCATATGCTGTTTGGATTTTTTGACTTAACTATTTTACAAATTTTTTCTATATCGTTTATTGTAAGTGACTTTCTTGTGGAATATCCTTTTGAACGCTGAATTAAAACCATTGTGACAGTTTCATCAATTGTTTTTTCAAGTGCTTCAAAATCAATTTCATCATTTTTTAACGGAATTTCTTCATAAAGAACACCGTGAGCAATCAGTGAATCTTCTTTAGTTTGTTCATCTCCTGCAGTTCCTATAACCTCTTGCATTGTGTCATAAGGCGAACCTGCAATTGAAATTAGTTTATCTCCTGGTCTTAAGTTCCCGAATAGGCAGCAGGCAAGTGTGTGTGTGCCTGATGCAAAATGTATTCTTGCAATTGCTTTTTCTGCTTTAAAAACATCTGCAAAAACTTTATCAAGAACTTCTCTGCCCATATCGTCGTGTCCGTAACCCGAAACCGTATAAAAATGTTCCGGAGCAACTCTGTTTTCAATAAATGCATTTAAAACTTTTTCCTGATTAAAATCTCTTATTTCATCTATTATTTCAAATTCTTTTTGTAAACTTTTTTCTGCCTGTTTTATAAGTTCTTTGCTATTCATAATTTCTCCGCCAATTTCTGATTATTTTTATAATATTGCAAGAAAAAATAATCGTCAAATGGGTAAAGTGAAGAGTGAAGTGTGAACAGTGTAGTGATGTAATAATATTTGATATGAAGGGTTTACTATCAATATTATTATTTTTAGTTTCTATAATTCCTGTGTTTGCAGGCGGATATGACGTTCACAGGCCGGATAGTTTGCCCTCTGTAGATGACGATGAAAGGCTTTTATTTATTCTTGATTTTTCAAACAGCATGTCTGAGTATTTGGAAGGTCGTAAAAAAGTTGATTTGATGATAGATACGATGAAATCAATTCTTCCGAATTTGCCGCGGAATATGTCTGTTGGTTTGCGTGTTTACGGGCACAGAATGGGATTTACCCCGTTTGAAGCCTGCAGGGCATCGACCCTTGTTAATCCGGTTTCAATTGCCAACGGAATTAATATAAGAAATTCCCTGCTTGATATAAAACCCAGAGGGATGACACCTATTACTTATTCCTTAAAACAAGCCGTAAATAAAGACTTTTTAGGATATTCCGGCAAGAAACATATAATTTTGCTTACTGACGGCGGAGAAAACTGTGACGAAAGTCCGTGTACATATGTGTTAGAATTAATAAAAATGCGAAAAGACATAACAATTGACGTTATAGCATTTAATATAAATGATGAAGATGACCTGTCACAACTTGAATGTACATCACTTGTAACAAGCGGAAAATTTTATAATGCTAAAACTGCGGCAGAACTTGCAAGAAGTTTAAATAACAGCGTAAACAGCGTTAAAAAAGTAGAGGCGAAAATTATTGAAAATTATTAATTTTTGCATCCTGCATCTTCCATATCAATTTTGCCGTCAAAGTTGTTGTCTACACCGTCTGAGCAAGAACCTATTGAATATTTGCCTTCAGCTCTCACATTTTGTTTTAGATATTTTTCGGGAATTTTCTTCCACAAATATTCAAAAAATCCTCTGTAATATTTTGCAAGCCTTTTATCCTCTATAATTAAAGCGTTTTCATCATTTTTATTTTCGCCGCTTTTTGTAAAATTCATTGAACCTGCGACAATATATTTGTCATCTATAATTATGCTTTTTGAATGTACTTTACCGGCATAATTTTCTATTTTTACGGGAATTCCTGCATCCCTCAGTGTTTTAACTTTGCTTCTGGATGCAAATGTATTTGTCGCATCAATTATAATTTTTACATCAACTCCGCGATGTTTGGCTTTTATTAATGATAATGCAAGTTCATCATGAGTTAAAATAAAAGCAGGAATATAAATATAATTTTTTGCATTTTCAACTAGCGGGATAACCCTTGTTGTAATAACTTTGTCTTTCGGGGAAAAATATGGAGTGATTTTAGTGCCTCCGATAATGATTGTTTTGTGAGTAACCTGAGATTTTTGATTATGAAATTTCCCTGACATCATTTGGTTGAATTCTTCAAGATAAATTTTAGCAATTTCTTGAGAATCTATAAAGAAAAGACAATTTGAATTAAATCCCGAAAAATCTGTGTCTGAAAAATTCATTGAACCTGTAATTAGTTTTTTATTATCAAATATCATGAATTTGTTATGCATTAAAATTTGAGGGGTTTCAGTTACGGATTCATCTGCCAGTTTAAGCAGTTCTATTGAGTCTTTATAGTAGTTATTAATACTTGTATCGTAAACAATCCTTATTTTAACGCCTCTTGATTTTGCGTTTAATATTTCCGCATAAATCTCGGGTATGGAATCCCATCCGTATAAAGCAATATCTAAAGTATGCTGTGTATTTTTTATTTGATTTAAAACTTCTTTACAGGCAAGAGTAGAACATTTGTTATCCGGTTTAAGTTTTATAGTTAAATCGGTCAGATACATTTTTATACTTCCGTTTGAAATAGCAAGAGGATAATTTGCAGCAGAGAGATTAGTGGATTTATGATCTTTGGATGATTTCTTTGCTATATGGCAAAATTTGCATGGTTTTGTATCTGACGGGAGCTGCCGCACCGGAATAATCACTGTATCTCGTGCAACAAGTCCGTATTTGCAATCAAGTTTATGATATTTCCTGCTTCTGTGATTTAGAATAACAAGATTTAATTTTTTTGCTTTATTAAGCTGGTCGTTATATGCCGATTTAATTAGCGGTTTGCCGGCATAAAAGCCTAAGCCCGAATTAAGGAGTTTTGTTCTATATGATTCATTATCAATTATGATGTCAGCATATTTGCAATTTTGGTTTGTTTCTCCTGTAAATTTAACTTTGACTTTTTTGTCTTCCAGCAGATTTTGGGCAAATTTGTCGGTTAGGTAGCCCAGCTTAATTGCGTCTTTATCGGATAAAAAAAGTGCTGTTGCAAGTTTATTTTGATCTATTTTTAAATCAGAAGTAAAAATTTGTATCTGCGGAATGCATATTGTTTCTCCGCTGTCAATAACTTTGTTTCCATTTAAATCTACCTGTATAGTATCAGCACGTTCAACATTTAAAACATATTTTTCCGATTTTCTATGTATTTCAAAACAGGTGAACCCTGCAAATGCAGTTAGAATTATGAAAATAGATATTAATTTAGCGCATTGCATATTCTTGTTTATAATTTGTTAATTCAAAGCCGAGTCTGTCTATTTTATCTTTAAGAGATTTGTTCTGAGTAATTAAAAATTCCGTAAAGTGTTGATTTCTGTGGTGAGATGCCGCATAATTGCAAGGATGTATAAGTGCTTCGGCAATACAAGGATCGTCAATAACTTTCAAGCCGTATTCAACTGTTTGGCTGTCCATTAATCCTGTATATCCTACTCCGATCAGATAATCATTTGTCATAAGTTCGTATTCTCTGGCTGTTTTTTTATTAATTGAAGTAAAACTGTTGAGAAGAATAATTTTTAAAATATTTGCAGGATATCTTAAATTCAAGTGTTTTTTTAAACTGGGCACAAAATACAGTTCTTCATACTGTGTTCTGATAAACGGAATTTTGTATTCTTTTGCCAGTTTTGCGGTTATTTTAAACAAATTCGGGATTGCATGAACATGGACATGTGAATCAATATGATCAACTTTTGTATAATTCATAACGGTTTCAATCTGTGTTCTGAATTCATATTCTATTTGCTCAAGAAATTGATGGTCGCCCGACTTTAGAATAAGTTTAAGATAACTGTTATTAAATTTCCCGCGTTTGTTAGTAAGCATAGGCGCTTTGGTAAGTGAGCGACCTTCCATAATATTCAGGTGAACGCCGATACCGAGATTAGGGCATTCTGGGATAATTTCATTGACAGCAGCATTGAATGCTTTACCGTTAGCACACAGGCTTGCACTGGTCAAAAAACCGTTAAGATAGCCTTCAAGTACTGCTCTGTTAAAAGCTTTTGACATCCCAAAATCATCAGCATTAAGTATAAATTTTTTGTTTCCCATTCGCAATAAATCCTTGATTTAATATTACAAATATTATAGTATAAATATACTTATTTTTCAAATCTGGAGAGAGGAATTATGAACAAACCAACCTTAGCGATTATTATTCCCTGCTATAATGAAGAATTGTGCATAAGAAAGACAGTTATGCGCCTTTTTGAGGTTTTTGATGATTTAATTAAAAAAGATAAAATTAAATCAGATAGCTATTTATACCTTGTTGATGACGGTTCATCCGATTCTACATGGCATATTATTGAACAACTTCATGAGCAGGATAAAAGAGTTAAAGGAACAAAATTTATTCATAATTTCGGCAACCAAAAAGCTCTTATTGCAGGACTCGAAAGTGTAAGGGAAATCGGATGTGATTGTGCCGTTTCAATTGATGCTGATTTGCAGCAGGATGAAACTGCAATAGAAAAATTTGTTGATGAATATATGAAAGGTGCTGATATAGTTTCAGGTATAAGGAGAAGCCGGAAGACAGACCCGTTTTTGAAAAAAATTACTGCTGTTATGTTTTACAAGACTATGAATATTCTAGGAGCAAAAATTCCGCCTAATCATTCTGATTTTAGGCTCGTAAGCAAAAGAGCTTTAAAGATTATGGAATTATATCAGGAAAAATATTTGTTTTTAAGAGGATTTTTTAACGAATTAGGGTTAAAAACGGCTTATGTTGATTTTGATGTAAAACCAAGAGAAGATGGTGAATCTAAATTTAACTTCTTTACTCTTATGGCTCTTGCTTTGAATGGCATTACCTCTTACAGCGTTGTCCCGCTGCGTTTTGTTGCTGTTTTGGGCTTTTTTATGGCTTTATTCGGCTTTTTGGTCGGTGTGGAAACGGTTATTGAAAAAATATTCTGGCACAATTCTCCTAACGGATGGGCAACGACTATTATTTTATTATGCGTATTTGGAGGTATTCAACTTTTTTGTTTGGGATTAATCGGAGAATATGTCGGTCAAGTTTTTCGAGAAGTAAAGGCAAGACCC
>CALUPR010000068.1 GCA_944322705.1 Candidatus Gastranaerophilales bacterium | reverse complement strand
GATTATCTAAAAGGGATATTAGATTTTACTAACGAATTTTTCAATTTAAAAATTAAGCCGGATATAAACTTTTACTGCAGATATTTTGACTATGTTATGAATTCAATTGATAAAGAAACAGCAGAAATTCTTGGCAGTATTCCATACTGTGCAACGGGAGATGAAACAAAAGCGGAAGAATGTGCACCCTCTTATAATTTTTTAAGTTTTTTATTCTGTAAAAAGCCTGAGTTACTCTTTATTTCTTCTGCCAGATCAACAAAACCTGCACAAATTCTTATAAAATGCAAAACAAAATATAAATCTTTCAGAAAATTTTTAGTAAATATTCATTTCCACAAAAAGAAAAACGAAGCATACTTATGCATATTAGGTATAAAGATAGATTTGGCAAAATTTATATTCAGAGGTAATTAATGATATTATCGGATATCTATAGAAAATTTTTTAAAAAATTTTGTAAAAAGCTTTTTTCAATTGACTCTGTAAATTATCTTGGATTTCGGAGTAAAAGGCTAATTTTACTTGGTAAGGAATTTATTATAAAACCTAAGCTTAAACCTTTACCTGTTGAATTTTCGGCTGATTGTAAATCAATCAAAAGCATTTATTTTAATGAACAAAATCTGCCGGTAATAAAAAATCTTGCAATATTTGCCGGCTTTAACAAAAGTGGAATTATAAGTGATTATGTAGTCTATTATTTAAAAGAATTAAAAAAATATGTTGACGGAATAATTTTTGTAGCAGACAACCCCGTATTAGAATCTGAACTTGAAAAGATAAAAGATTTAGTATTAATTGTGCAGTGCAAAAGACACGGCGGTTATGATTTTATGTCTTATAAACTAGGATTTCAACTCGCACAACAATACGATTTACTAAAATATGCCGATAACCTGATTTTCTGTAACGACAGCTGCTACGGACCTTTAAAGAGTTTTGAGAACATATTCACCGCCGCTTCCGATTGCAATTGCGACTTCTGGGGCTTATCAGCCGATAGCGCAATAAACACACATATACAATCCTTTTTTTGTATATTTAAAAAAAATGTTTTTAACAGTAAATATTTTATAAATTACATTAATAATATTAAAAATCAGCCGTCAGTTATTCAAGTTATTGAAAAATATGAGTGCGGATTTACAAAATATTTAACTAAGCATAAATTTACATACAATACTCTTGTTCCGATAAGTACCGAAAATATAAAAAGTTTTGAAAATAAAACTTGTTATCCTTTAACAATGCTTAGAGATTTCAACTATCAACTTGTCAAAGTGAAAGTGTTTAAAGGCGGGTTGGATTTAAAAGAAAATCCTCAAGATGTGTTAGAATACATCAAGCAAAATAATCCGATGTTGTATAATATTATAATAGAAGATACAAAGCTTACAACCACAGATTGCATACACTATATCTCAAAAAAAAATTAATCTGATTCTTTTCTGACAGCAATTCCTTTTTTAGTTGCTTCCATAATTTTCATGATTGCTTCATCACACAGTTTGAGTTCTTTTTGTTTTTCAGGACTTTGCTTTAACTTCCATTCATTAAGTGCATGCCTGAAATCGTCACCGTCAAGAAGGCATTCACCGGTACCAACTCTGTCGGCATATTTTAAAGTAAATGCTTTATTAAAATCAGAATAAATTTCCGTTATTAAATCTGAAACTATTTTAGCATTATTTATAATGACTCTTTCATCTTTCTCCACCAAAGCTTTCAAGTCTTCAGATAATTCTTCATGAGGTTCTACAACAATTTTTCCTGTATTTGCCCCCATGCCAAATGACTTAACCATTAAGTCAGCATAATATTTTACGGCTTCCATGTCACTACTTATTCCTAACGATCCGTCCATGCCGAAAAATCTGCTTTCTGCGGAATTTCCGCCAAAGGAACAAACAATTGATGCGAATATATTTTCAAAAGACATTTCTCTATTTTTATCTTTACCATGATAAACTGCACCGCCATAAATTCCTCTGGGGTCAAGTGTTATAAAGTTTACCTTATCAGGAATATGCCAAGGTTTACCCATAGTTTTCGCAATATGGTTCATAACTTCAAGATTGGTAGCATGACCGCATTCATGTGAAGAAACAACCTGTTTTTCATGTTCTTCTATATGATTAATTGCCGGTCTGCCGGTTGTAATTTGCAAATAAGCCTCAATAAAATCTGCCTTTGTCAAATTTTTATGACCGCGCTCAATTGCAACTGATTGAGTTTTCTTTACAAGATTTTTTAAAAATATAAAAGGGAAACCATTGGTTATATTTGCAGCAGCATCAATTGTTTTTTGCTTCTGCTCTTCTGTTCCGTCTAACTTTATTTTTTCATCTTTTAATACCTTTTTAATAACCTCTGCACGTTCATTTTTATTATATGCCGGCGAAGATACTTCAACACTGTCAACAAATTTAAACGATTTCAAAGTAGCTTCTCCTATCAAATCAGGATTTGAAACAGAGCCAACTACAAGTATATTGAGTCCGAGTTTGTCGGCTTTTTCCATTTCACGGAGTAATTGTGCCATTGCTTTCTGGTGATATAAAGAAACAAGTTCTCCTACCGAAAAATATTCAAAATTTTCTATAAACAACACTGCCGATTTATTAGGGTTTGCTTCTGCCTGAGTGGTAACAATAGAAAAAAGTTTTTTAATTGAAGCTTCCGGCGAAAGTGCACCTCCTCCAAAAATATCGACTTCTTTTGTTCCGAAATCCATTGTGTTAATCTCAATATATGGCACCCTTGCTTCTCCGGCAATAGCTTTAGACGTATATCTTCTTCCGCTTCCCGGTGAACCGTCTTGAGAATAAATTATAATTCCTTTGGTACCCATTTTATTTGATTTTATTTGTTTCACCAATGATGCAGCTTCTTTCTTAGTAGAATTTTTACCTACCAAATCATTCAATTTTTTTCCGGTATCAAACAAGATTTCAACAGAATTGTCATCATTCCCTTTTTTAAACAAATAGCTTGCTTCCTTCAAAAAATTAACAACATCGGTTTCATTTATCTCTTTTTTATTACTATAATAACTTGCAACTTTTTTCATTAAATTAATTGTTTTAACCGGAAAAACTCCTTCAAGTTGGGCAGATGCCATCACAGTTTTTTCTAATGCATTTTTTGAAAAAGATTTTCCTATAGTTTTCATTAATACAGGATTTTCTCTAAATACCTGTATCATATGCTGGGTTGCAAGAGTAGGCAAAGAAGTTTCATTGAAGTCTTTAAACAAATCACTGCCGGTACAAAATGCAAAATAATTATCTTTTGTGGAATAAAATAAAAATTTAATATTTGAAGGCTGGTTTAACAAAGTTTTGCTTAACTCTTCAGGGATTATAATTGATGTTGTTCCTTCAATCTGCTTTCCACCAAGTACAATCATATTGACAGGATTTGCTATAACTATATGCTCCTTAGACTTATCCTTAGCAAGACTAGCTACAACATCTGCAAAATATTCAGGCGTTGCAAAATCATTAAGCTCAGTAACTGAATAATTTTTACCATTTTTATTAATTAGTTTTTGGACCGTATCCATAAAAGGCTGCGGGATTTCTTTCTTTGAGTCATAAGTAATATATACATTTGTACCAAGTTCAAGATTTTTCAGAACATTTTCCGCTTTCTTTTCATAAACACTATAAGGAGTACGAGAGCTTACAGGTTTAGTGACCTTCATTGAAAGATCAGATACTTTATCAAAAAAATCATCAACAAAATCAGAGGTAATATCATCAGGGCTGTTAATAACACCTGAAATAAATGTTTCAACATCTATAGTTTCTTTTTTATCCATATTTCCCCAGACGGCATCTGCCAAATCTTCGGAAAAAGTTATTTTATCGGAGGAAATACCATCACTGACTGTTTTATGTTCATTTAAAAAATTATCAATATTACTTATACTGGAATTAACAAGCTTTTTTAACTTTTTTCTTATATCCGGTTCTGTAAAAACATTTGCTAAAGCTGTTTCTGCTATAATATTTGCTAAAACAGGATTGTCTCCTGAAGCACTATAACTTTGCTTACCTTTATCCAAATCATCAATATAATCAGCAATCTCCATAAGAGAATATTTAATTACATGTAATGTTGTAACGCTGTCAAACCCGTCTTTTGCCGCTTCTTTTTTCAAATAGGCAATAAGTTTTTTAGTCGGCGCATCGGCATAAAGCATGATATCCGAAATCTTTGCCATTTTCGGGTCTTTAATTTTATCATCAGAAGACAAAGCCCCGAGAAAAGGAACAAAATAGTTTAAACTTAAACTGCAAGGAACAGATGAATAATTTTGATTTACAGGTTGTTTAGCTTGTTTATTATTATATAAAATATTTTGTTGTTGATGATTTTTATCAAAAACTACACCAATTTTATTAATCATTAAATTTCTCCTAATGAGTATTGAAACATCAAAATAAAAAATTTTTGCTACTAAGCAATAAAAATTTACATAAAAAATGCCGCGTCTCGGAATCGAACCAAGGACACAGGGATTTTCAGTCCCTTGCTCTACCAACTGAGCTAACGCGGCATTTTGTTATTTAATTATCAAAATTTTTATTTTTAAATGTTAGGCAAAAAAATATTTTTTTGGGATAAATGGTTGTAAATATTTAATTGCCACGTTTTTTATTATACAGGCTGAAAAATTTCAGTCAAGAACTTTTTTATTAAGATTGAGGAGCCAGATACAAAGTTACATTTCTGCCTTCAAGCTGCGGTTTTTTCTCAATAACAACAGGCAAATGTTCCATATCAGCCACCAGACGATTAGCAAGATCAAATGCAAGATTTGAATGCTGCATTTCGCGGCCACGCAGCATTATTACAACTTTTACTTTGTTACCCTGTGCAATAAATTTTTCAATACTTTTTATTCGAACCTGATAATCATGTGTATCTATCTTATATCTTATCTTAATCTCTTTAACTTCAACAGTATGCTGCTTTTTTTTAGCTTCTTTTGCACGTTTTTCCTGTTCGTATTTATATTTACCATAGTTAAGAATCTTGGCAACCGGCGGTTCTTGATTAGGATTTATTAAAAGTAAATCCAAATCAGCATCATAAGCCATTTGTAGGGCTTTTGACGTTTGCACTACGCCATGGTTTTGTCCGTTTTGATCAATCAATCTGACTTCTTTTGCGCGAATGCGCTCATTCATAATAACTTGGTTTTTATTGTTTCTGTTATCGTTAGCGGCTATTTTTGTATCTCCTATATTGTACTCACAAGTTTCATGGTAGCACAAAATTCGATTTTTACCATATTTATAAGGATTTTTTTATGTAACAAAATGTTAAGAAAAATTGAAAATTCCTTAAATATATACATACAGGCATTTTTAGAGTTAAATCATAAATTCACTATTAAAGTTTATAAAAATTATTCCGATAAATAATATACAAAAAGAATCTGCATTATATATAAAAGGAGTACGCATTATGAATCAAGCAATGGTCGAAAACAAAGAGCCGGAAGTTTTTATAGATTTAAATAACGGCGAGTATTTGCAGTTTGATATGACACTGCCAATTCAAATTTTATTTGATGATGTTATGAACTTTGTATCAAAAACAGATTTTGAATGATTTAAAACTTAAGCAAATTTTCAAAAAGAAGACCCAAAAAGTCTTCTTTTTTTTGTTACAAAATATAGTAAAATGTCGGTGTTCGTGTAATAATAAATTTATTAAAATTGTTTATGATGAGGGATTGGTTTATGAACAAATTTATCAAAATATTATGCATGATTGTGGGAATTATTGGTTCAATAATACCGGTGTTTGCGGATTTTAAAGAACATTTTGATTTAGGACAGCAATATCTAGCAAATTATCAGTATTCAGGAGCAATAACAGAGTTTAAAAGTGCCTTGAGAATAAATTATCTTGATAACTCTGCAAGAATAGGGCTTATAAATTCTTATCTTGCACGCGGGACTTATTATGCAAATACTGATAAAGATTATGCAAAAGCTGCTGATGACTATCGTGCGGCACTTTTCTATCTTTTGTATTACCCTAACGCCAATCAGGTCAGAAATTCTTCACAAGCAATTGTTCAGGTTACATCAAACTTAAATAAATGTTTAAATGAATTAAAATTTGATACAACAGCACAAAACAGATTTAATACAGCAAAACAACTTAGAGCAGAGGGGAATTTTGCTGCAGCCGGATATGAATTTAACCAATCACTATCAGACAAAAACTTGATTAAAGAAAGTTTCCAACAAACAGGCGACATTATGAAACTTCTGGGCAATGATCCGAAAGCCGCAGAATACTATAAAAAAGCTGTAGCTGTCGCACCTGGAGATATTGATTTAAGATTGTCCTATGCAAAAATGCTTGATAAATTAGGCTCCGAAGATGAAGCTGTTGAAGAATACAATTATATACTTTCCAAAACAGAAGAAAACAAAGACATTTTATATTCTCTGGAACGCATTTATAAAAGGAAATTGGAGGACTCGCCTCAGGATGCCGCAATAACTGCAAACTTAGGTGCAATTATGCAAAAAGAAGGAAATCTTGATGAAGCTTTAAGATACTATTCAAAAGCTGAATACCTGGATCCTTCAAATGTTAATACAAGAATTAATGTCGGGACTTTATACCAGCAAAAAGGGGACTTTAAAACAGCAATAAACGCTTACGATTCGGTTCTGACAATTTATCCTGATAATGTACTTGCCAACCTTTATAAAGCTCAATCTCTTGCAGCAATAGGAGAAGATAAAAAAGCAACAGAACTTTATAAAAAAGTTCTGACACTAGATCCCGGCAACAAAACCGCTCAAAACGAAATGATAAATATGGTTCGCGGAACAATGACAACTGCTCAATTTGTTGACTACATAAAGAAAAACAATCCGCAAAATGCCTCGGATATTTTGTACAATTATGCACTAGACCTGCACAAACAAAACAAACTGGCTGATTCTATAGCTATTTATAACGAGGTAATAAAATTAACCCCTTCCAACCCTGAAATTTACGTAAATCTTGCAATAGCGCAAGGACAGAATAAAAATTTTGACAGTGCGCTTATGACATTGACCACGGCGAATACAAAATTTCCTAATAATTCACAGGTAAAAGATGCTCTAAAATCAATTCAGGCACAGTCAACTGACGAAAAACTTGCTGCTGCTGCCGAATACTACAATAACAAAGATTACCAAAACGCTATTAATGAGTATCTAAAAATTCAGCCGCCTACATCAGATTCAATGCTTGGCGCTGCTTCAGCTTATCAAAACATGAATGACATTGATAACGCTATCGTTTATTATAAAAAAGCACTCAATCTCTCTCCGAAAAATTCTGACATTGCATACTATATAGGTGCGCTTTACGCAGATAAAGAAGATTATAATAATGCAAAAACATATGCAGATAAAGCCTTATCACTAAACAAAGATAACAAGCAAGCGCAGGAATTACTTGAAAGCCTAAACGCCCAGCTTGCATCTCAGGATTTGGAAAAAGCTATTAATCTTTTTGAAAGTGAACAATACAGCGAAAGCCTTGCACTGCTGAATAAAATACTTTCTGTTGAGCCTAATGACGCTTACGCACTCTATTACAGAGGAATGATATACGATACTCAGAAAAAATATAATGAAGCAATAACGGATTACAAAAAAGCTATAAATATAAGTCCTGATTTAACAATTGTAAATTACCTTATTGCGGTTGATTATGATACGTTAGGGCAGTATAAAAATGCACTGCCCTATTACAAAACTTTCACTGACAAATACACAGAACAGGATGAATACTTAAAATACGCACAAACAAGGGCAGGTGAACTGGAAAACAATGGCAAATAAAGCA
>CALUPR010000067.1 GCA_944322705.1 Candidatus Gastranaerophilales bacterium | reverse complement strand
AGTATCGTAAAATTTTTCCCTCTCTCGGGAGAGGGATTAAGGGAGAGGGTCTTCTGTTCTTCCGACAGTTACCCACCCCATCCCTCGCTAATCAAAATAGCAGGGCAGGATAAGCATTTGCGTTCCCACCAATCATTGCAAGTTTTGTAAAATCCAAGTGTCAGGTGTAGCGGCTACGCTCCAAAAAAAACGGGAGCTAAATAGCTCCCTGTTGGAATTAAGAATAGCTGGAAGTATGAAAAAGATTTATGTTTATATTTAACAGAATAAGTGTTATTTTTACAATTACCCTTATAGGCTATTTAATTAATATTTTAAACTTTACGAAAAAATATGCATAAAAGCATGCCTTTTTAACAAAAAACAATAGAACCAAATTTTTAAGACAAATAAGTGTAACTAATGCACTTATTCATAAAGAGCTTATGCAGAGCGGTTTTAAAACCAACTTAATAAAAATTTATAATAGGGGTTGACAAAATGTATTTTATAGTTTATATTAAAAGTGTTAGATGAAGTGTTAAACAAACACTTAATAAAAACCTCACGAGAGGAGGGCTAATATGATAACAATTAATCCAGTAAAATTAAATTCTATTAAAACAATTACTTTCGGTGAAGGTAATTTAAATAATATAACCCCGAGTGTAGCGATTCTTTCGTTACAAAATCCAAATGCGAAAATTAACTTTGAAAACGATTTAAATCGTACTCAAAGAGCGGATATGGTTCAAAATCCGAATATGTTTAACGCTTTAGGCGCTAAACTTCGCAAGACTTATAATATACTATTTTCACCCGACTATGACAGAGCAAGTAAAAGTCCTAAACATATTTCATTTTTAGGTTAATTTTACTCACTGTCTTTACCCCGTAAAACTTGCTTCATTGATTATAACCATGTTGCTAAGTAATTATTTAATTGTTTGATATATCCTTTCTGTGTAATAACAGAAAGGATTTTCAACTTATGAATGAAAAAATTAAAGAAATGAGATTTGATCCTGAAAAAGCACGCTGCTTTTTCTCTAAAATGTTGGCATTTACTCTTGGTCCTGTAGAATTAAAAGATTTGTTGGAGGAAAATAAAGTAAAGCTTGTGGACGTCAGACTTGCTGCAGACTATGAAATATCACATATTCCGGGCGCAATTTCTATTCCTAAAGATGAATTGGAAAATAACACAGATAAACTTTCAAAGGAAGAAATTACGGTGGTTTATTGTTATAATCAGCAATGTCATCTCGGAGCTGAAGCTTGTTTGATATTAGCTGATTACGGATATCCTGTCATGCTTTTAGAAGGGGGCTTTAAAACCTGGACAGAGGACTTCCGCTTTACAACAACTTAAGGGCAGTTTTACTGTCCTTTTAAATATTTGCTCCGCCATCGGTTTTCATCTTATTTAGAACTTTTTTGCTGCCTTCTTTTGATTTTGCAATTTCAAGGGCAAAATTGGTAGCTTCTTGATCCCTGTTAATTGCTTCTTTAAGTCCTGTCATTTCATCAAGATTGAGATTGGAAAGTATTGCTTCATCTGAATTCAAATAGATTTTGAAAAGTTTTTGAGATATAAAATCAAATCCCGGAAGCTTCATTTCAAGCGCATACCACTTGTAAAACTGGTGTGCCATATAGTAGGGATCAATATTCCCATCTCTCATAACAAACATTGGTTTTGATTTAAAGGAAAAACCTGATTTTGTTATTAAATTGATATAAAATGCTTCAATGCCTTTAAGTTCGGTTATAAGTCCTTCTTCTTCCTTGATTGCGGCAAGTAGTTTATCAGCGTTATCAAGTTTTACAACTTTTGTTCCTTTACTTTCAATATATGCCAAAAGTTTGTCTGCATCGTTATTACATCCTTTTACAATATCTGATACATTTTTCTTGACAAGCTCTTTATTTTTCTCTGTTTCGGCATTCAGAGTCATAGTTACGCCGGTTGAAAGCACTGTTTTAGAAGTAGAATTGGAACTTGAGGTTTTTAAATGTTTGTCAAGTTTTTTAGCAAGAAGTTTTTCCTGCATTTGTAAGAAAAAGTAAACGATTTTCTGAAACATATTCATAATATTAATATATTATATTATTTGTGTCTTGTAAATACATTTTATTCACTTCAAATACCAACCTTTATCTAAATATTAAATTTGTATAAAGATTGTAAAAAATACACTTGCTTTTTAGCTAAAATTGTTTTATAATGTAATTGTGAAATAAATCACGAATAAGCAAGAAATTTTTATTAAAGTGCAAAGCACAAGGAGATATTAAATTATGACAACAAAAAGCAAAAAGACCGTTGAAAACCTTGAAAAGACTTTGAATAAGTCCAGTCTGGTTGACAACGCAGAGCAATTAGAATTGCTTATTGAAAGAGTTAAGAAAGCTCAAAAGATTTACTCTACATTTACTCAAGAACAGGTTGATGCGATTTTTAAAGCTGCAGCGACTGCCGCAGATAAAGCTCGTATTCCTCTTGCAAGAATGGCTGTTGAAGAAACAGGAATGGGCGTTTTGGAAGACAAAATTATCAAAAACCATTTCGCATCAGAATACATATATAACAAACACAAAAATGCAAAAACCTGCGGTATAATTAAAGAAGACAAAACTAACGGAATTAAAATTGTTGCAGAACCACTTGGTGTTATTGCCGGTATTGTACCGACAACAAACCCGACTTCTACTGCAATATTCAAAGCTTTAATTGCATTAAAAACAAGAAATGCTATAATCTTTTCACCGCACCCGAGAGCTACAAAATGTACAATAGCTGCTGCAAAAGTTGTTTTAGACGCTGCTGTTAAAGCCGGTGCACCGGAAGATATAATCGGATGGATTGATGTTCCGTCAATTGATTTATCTAACCAGCTGATGAAACACCAGTCAATTGCTTGTATATTAGCAACAGGCGGTCCGGGAATGGTTAAAGCTGCTTATTCTTCAGGTAACCCTGCTTTAGGGGTTGGTCCGGGTAATGCTGCTGCAGTTATTGATGAAACTGCTGATATCAAAATGGCTGTTTCTTCAATTATTATGTCAAAAACTTTTGATAACGGTATGATTTGTGCTTCAGAACAATCTGTAGTAGTAGTAGATGAAGTTTACGAAGAAGTTAAGAAAGAGTTTATCTACAGAGGTGCTCATTTATTGACTCCTTCCGATGAAAAGAAACTCATAGATCTTCCGTTTATTGATCCGAAACGCGGTACTGCACACCCTGATATTGTAGGTCAGACAGCTCACAGAATTGCGGAACTTGCAGGCTTTAAAGTTCCGGCAACCGCTAAATTATTACTTGCTGAAAGACCTTCTGTAGATTGGGAAGATCCGTTCTCAAGAGAAAAATTATCACCGATTTTGACTATGTACAGAGCAAAAGATTTTGAAGAAGCAACAGAAATGACTTATGAACTTGTTTCAAAAGGCGGTGCAGGTCACTCTGCAGATCTTTATACAGACACACGTCATCAGGAAAGAGTTGATAAGTTTGCAGAAAAAATGCCTGCTTGCCGTGTATTGATTAACTCACCTTCTGCTCAGGGCGGTATTGGTGACTTATATAATTTTAAACTTGAACCGTCATTATCACTTGGCTGCGGCTCATGGGGTAAAAACGCTGTTTCAGGTAACATCGGTGTTGAAAACTTACTTAACTACAAGACAGTTGCAGAAAGGAGAGAAAATATGCTCTGGTTCAAAGTTCCGCCGAAAGTTTACTTCAAAAGAGGTGCAGTTGATCTTGCGCTTCGTGAACTTGAAGGCAAAAAACGTGCCTTTATTGTAACTGACAGATTCTTGTTCAATTCAGGCGCAGTTGATCATATTGTTAATGTGCTTGATGAAGTCGGTATTGATCATCAGATTTTCTTTGATGTTAAACCTGATCCGACATTATCAACAATTAATCAGGCTATGGAAATTATGAGACCTTATGAACCGGATGTTATCATATCACTGGGCGGAGGATCTCCGATGGATGCCGCTAAAATTATGTGGTTGATGTATGAACAGCCTGATACGGTATTTGAAGATATTTCAATGAGATTTATGGATATCAGAAAGAGAATATGCCGTATTCCTGAACTCGGTAAAAAGGCTACTATGGTTGCTATTCCGACAACTTCAGGTACAGGTTCAGAAGTTACACCGTTTGCAATTATAACTGATGATCAAACTCACGTTAAATATGCAATCGCTGATTATGCTTTGACACCTAATATGGCAATCATTGATCCGAATTTTGTAGACGGTATGCCAAAAGGCTTGACGGCTGCATCAGGTATTGATGCTCTGGTTCACTCAATTGAAGCTTATGTATCTTCTATGGCTACAAACTTCACAAATTCAAATGCTTTGGAAGCTGCAAAATTAGTTTTCAGATACTTGGAAAGATCCTGGTCTGAAGGTGCAAATGATCCGATTGCAAGAGAAAAAATGCACTATGCCGCAACAATTGCCGGTATGGCATTCGCAAACGCATTCTTAGGATTGTGCCACTCAATGGCTCACAAACTCGGGGCTATGTTTAATGTACCTCACGGTGTTGCAAACGCATTGTTAATCAGACAGGTAATCAAATACAACGCTGTTGACTGTCCGAAAAAACAATGTATTTTCCCGCAGTATAAATTCCCGAATGCAAAAGCAAAATATGCTCAAATTGCTGATGAACTCGGTTTAGGCGGAAAAAATGACGATGAAAAAGTTGAACTTTTAATCGCCGCAATCGACAAATTAATGAAAGCTATAAATCTTCCGAATTCAATCAAAGACTTTGGTGTAAAAGAAGCTGACTTTAACGCTAAATTAGATGAAATGGTTGAATTGGCATTTGACGATCAATGTACAGGTGCTAACCCTGCTTATCCGTTGATGGAAGATATCAAAGCTATTTACAAAGATGCTTATGAAGGTGTTGTAAGAGATTATTACAAAACCAAGTAACATTTTATATAGTTAAATAAAAAGGAACCATTTTAAATGGTTCCTTTTTTATTTTTAAGACTGTTTATTTAATAGGATCACCTATATTGTATGGTGTGTACTGGAGTTTTTGAGTAGAAAGAACATTTTGAAGATCATCCCATACTTTAACTTTTTCCTGATATGTTAATGAAATTCTGTAAACATCAGCACCAAACTGGTTAGGTCCCTTTATAGTTCCGTTTGCATCAAAATATATATTTGCACAGTAGTAGTTTGTATATGTAACTTTGTCGGGTTGCCCGTCATTATCTTCGTCTACTTTGTTCCCATCTGCATCGGTTTTATAATATTCGGCTTCAAACGGACATTTGGGCTGTTGTCGAGCTAAAAATGCAGCACCATTTGATGACACAAAATATGGTTTTGCAAAATAAATACTTGAAGCGGCATTCCCTTCCTCGTCTTTAATAGGTTTGCTGCTTTTCATATCAACATTTTGACATTCTTTGGACTTGTCGTTTGTTGTACAAAATTTTGCACCTTGAAACTGCTCAAATAGTCTTTTGGTTAATTCTTCGCTGGTAATTGATGTGTCAGAAATACAAACTTTGTTAGTACATTCATTTTTAGCCATATAAAGTCCCAGAGCGTTATCAAGCTCTGAGTATGCTTTTTTTACCTGAGTTATAAGAACTTTTTCCTTGTAATCGGCAATAAGATTAGGAATAGTTAATGCTGCAACAACTCCGATAATTCCAAGTGTAATCAAAACTTCTGCCAGAGTAAATGCTATTTTTTTCGTACTATAACTGTTAAACGTATAGCATTTTTTTGTCTTCCTGTAAAAAATTTCCCCTGAAACCTTAGTTATATAACCATCTTCGCGGGGGGGGGGCACTTTAAAGCTTCTCTATTCAACATATTTATACCTCCAAGTTTATTTTTATTATTTACGATTTTGTTTATTTTGTCAATGTTTATCTTGACTTTTTAGTATGTCTTTTTTATGATAAAGAAACGGTCAAGGCGACATGGCCAAGTGGTAAGGCAGGAGCCTGCAAAGCTCTTATCCCCAGTTCGAATCTGGGTGTCGCCTTTTTTTATATTTATGTTATTTTGAACGTAAGCGAAGAAACGCAATATTATTTAAAATTTATCGGGACAAATATCGCAGTTTAACTAGATATTCCTGAAAAGTAGCCATAATGTCATTGGGAACTTGTTTGACAAAGCGAACCAAAATTTTTGTCATCCTGAATTTATTTCAGGGGTGACGATTTTAGCTATTTTTAGTGTAAACTGTGATATAAGTCCCATTTATCGACTATTGACATAATTTTTATATACTGTTACAATTCTTATATGTTTAAGAAGAGTTGGTTATTTATTTTATTTCTTTTAGTGTTTTTACCATTGAGCGCAAATGCTGATATTACGTTAAAATTTAACGGGTTTATTGCAGATGAGGCAAATTTGCTTTCAGAAGAGGTTGAAAATGATTTAAATATGACGCTTTGGGATTTACAAAAAAAATCAGGAGCAGATCTTGTAGTGGTTACTTTGCCTTCATTAAACGGCAGAACTGTTGAAGAAGTTGCACTGGATATCGGAAGATCATACAAACTCGGAGCTGTCGGTAAAAATAACGGAATGGTTTATTTAACAGCATTGAATGAACGCAGAATGCGTATTGAACAAGGTCTGGGGCTTGAAAGCAAAATCCCTGTAAGTACCCTTGAAAATATAATGAATACTGATATTCTGCCATATTATAAGCAGAGTAATTATGAAAAAGGCATAAGGCGCGGTACTTATCTTTTAGCACAAACCGTTGCTCAAGCAGAAGGCGTAAAAATTAAAAAACAGGGTGTTTGCCCGCCGGCTTTATCGCCTTCAGCTTCTAATTCGCACAATAATGACAGTATCCCTTGGTGGGCTTGGCCTATTGTGATATTAGGAGCATTATGTTCACCACGCCGCAGAAGATTTAGTTCCGGCAGTTTCGGAGGTTTTGGCGGCGGAGGCGGCTTTGGCGGAAGCGGCTGTTCTGGAAGTTGGTAAAAATAGTTGGCGGTAGCGCAAAAGCGGGAACGAACGTAAGTGAGTGACTGACGATAATATATAAAATCTGATGAATATCGATGGAAAGGGCAAAAGAATGAAAAATTTGGATACATTTTTAGAAGATTTAAAACTTAATTTAGGCGACAATTTAGTATCTGTTTTTGCATTCGGATCTCAGGCTAATGTTGAGGATGCTAAAAATAATCTTAATCTTATGATTGTTACAAATCAGTTGACTGCTGAGAATTTGTATGCGATATCAAAACCTGTTCAAAAATGGGTTAAAGCTAAAAACCCTATTCCGGTAATTATGAACAGAGATGAATGGTACTCATCTTTTGATGTTTATGGGATTGAGTATGCGGATATAAAAGATAATTATCGTCTTTTATACGGTGAAAATCTTGTACCTTCAATAGGTATTAATAAATATTTTCTCAGGCTGGAATGTGAATCAGAGCTGAAAAATCTTTTATTAAAATATAAGAATAATTTTTTAATGAATATTCGATCTGACAGAGAGATGAAGAAAGTTTTAAATAATGTAATCAAGACTCTTGTTGTTATTTTCAGATCAGTTTTAAGGCTCCATGACAGACCTGTTCCGTATAGAGCTGTTGATATTATTGAACATTGCTCGGAGTTTTTAGTTTTTAACAAGATCGTAATGACAAAACTTGCTAGGATGAAGTATGAAAACGATGATTGTAACAAGCAAGAATTGTTGTTTATGGAAAGTGAATTGTTAAAAGATATTCAAAATATTTTAAAACAGGTTGATGCTATGCATTTTTAAATTTTTGTGCTATAATTATTTCAACTGAACACAGCACGGGCGATTGGCACAGTTGGTAGCGCACCACATTGACGTTGTGGGGGTCACGTGTTCGAGTCACGTATCGCCCAGTTACTTTTTCTTTAGCACAAAGAAAAAGTAACCAAAAAGAAAGCAGCATTTAGAGCTTTAAAAAAGCAGGCAAAAAA
>CALUPR010000066.1 GCA_944322705.1 Candidatus Gastranaerophilales bacterium | reverse complement strand
TTGCATCTTAATCCGTCAGCTTCTCTGCCTCCGGCGGAGCTTACAGTGCCCCCCCCCCGCAAGTATAGCCGATTGACCCGTCACATCGAAGTCCTAATAAACTTTTAAATTCTTGAAATCTTTTCATTCCCAACTCCTGTTTGTACTAATACAACATTTTTATTTTAACATATATTTAAAATTTTATCAATGCCGGCTATTAAACATCTTTTTTTATAAACCCTGTTTGAATTATATCTTTTCCGAAACGATTCTCTAGTTTATCAAAACATTTAGCGAGTTTCGATTTTTTGTCATCACTCTTCGTATCCGAAAACAATGACATCTGAGCCTCATGATTAAATACAAAAGTATCTAAAATCACACCGGTACTTCTATAAAGGATATTAGGATTATAAATTTTATCTAAAAGTTCAAATATAACGGATGAGATTTCAAGTTCAAAGTCAGTCGCTACATTTAAATTTTTCTTTTCACAATAAACTTTAAAATCTTTTGTTCTGATAAAAATACTGATACCATGGCATTTAGCATTTATTTTTCTGAGTTTTACACAGGCTCTGTGAATATGATAGTTCAGAGAATTTTTCAAATAATTTTTATCTGATGTAAATTTTGCAAGTGCACTTGTTTTTTGAATAGATTTAGGAAGTTTTTCCTCATCTGACACGGGAGAAACCATCTCACCCAGCAACTCATGTTTCATCTCCAGGCCTCTTATTCCTATTTGCTTGTTTAACCAGATGTCATCCTGCTGAACAAGTTCATAAGCCGTTAAAATTCCGTTTTTCCTTAAAAGAGAAGATAAATTTTTACCTATACCCCATATCTCATCAATACCCGTCTTTTCAAGTACCGGAATAATTTTTCTTGAACCTATAAGGAATACACCTTCCTCAAGTTTTTTTGCTTTATCGGAAGCAAGTTTTGCAAGTGACTTTGAAGAACTCAACCCTATTGAAACAGGGATATCAACTTTTTCTTTTACTTCCTGTCTTATCATTTGCGCAATTTCAAGGTAATTTTTTTTATACAAGCGTTCAAGTCCCGTTAAATCAACAAAAGCTTCATCTATGGAATAAATCTCTACTTTCGGGCTAAAATTTTTCAACACAGCCATTACTTTTTCAGATATTTCCGCATAAAGATCATGATTAGCATTGATATAAATTGCTTTTTTCATCTGCCCTTCAATTTGAAAATAAGGCATTCCCATCCTTATGCCGAGTTTTTTTGCTTCTTTTGAACGTGAAATTACACACTGTCCGCGTCCCGACATAACACAGACAGGTTTGTCTTTAAGTTCAGGATTAACAGCCTGCTCACAGGAAACAAAAAACGAATCACAGTCTACAAGAGCTATAACATTTTTCCGCGCCATATCAACATTATCGGATATGTTTTTAAATTCTTCCAGCATTAAACAATGATTTCCTGTTCACATTTATAAGTTACATAACCTAAATTAGCTTTTGGAGGCTTTTTTAAAAATTTACGTTTAGTATAAATCACTCCGACTTTTGAGGAGTCTTTAGCTTTTGAATATTCTTTGGCAAGTTTTGCACATTCAAAAATTAAGCTGTCAGAGGGTTGAGGACATCGCAACAGTACATGAGATCCGGCACAGTCTTTTGTATGAAACCACCAATCTTCATCTCTTGATAATTTTGATACTATATAGTCATTCTGTCTGTTATTTCTTCCAACCCAGACTTTGCATCCGTCAATATACATCTCCAAAGGTCTAACAGCAGATTTTTTATCATACTTTATTTTATTTTCAGGTTCAAGCTCAGCTTGAATTTCCAGAAAATCATCAATGGAATTTCCTATTTCTATAGAATATAAAATTTGATTATAATATTCTATCTGCGAGTTCAAATGTTCAGACAACTCGGTAAGTTTTAAAATTGATTTTTTGGACTTGTTATAAAGCTTATAAAAATTATTTGCATTTTCTTTAAGAGATTTTTTTGCATCCAGTTCGATTTTTATTTCTTTATTGTTTTCATAATCATAAACAAGCACATATTTTTGGTAATCCTTTAAGTTATAAAGATTTGCCATAATCAAATCGCCGTAAAGCCTGTATTTGTCGGAATTTATTTCTTTATCAAGCCTGTCATTAATTTTTTTGAGAGAATTTATATCTTTTTTTAATATAACAGAAGCTATTTGCCGGCAATGTTCTTTCATTCGACTGATTTTATCCTTGTAAATACAGTTTGAATAATAATCATCAATCAGCGTATTAATGTCATTCTCGTTATTATTAGCTAAAGAGTTTTCACCTTCATACCAGCTATTTGGGCGCCCAGCAGGATAAACATACGGCAGACCGCCTGCCATTTCACGCTCCCTGCTTTTTTCAGCTCCAACATTATGAGCACAGCCGAGTATTATGTTGGTGTCATAATTGTATAAAATAATATTTGAATGTTTCCCCATAAGCTCAATAGCAAGACACAAATAAATTTTTTCCGAGAGTTCATTATATGTTTCAATATAAAATTCTAAAATCCTTTCAAACTCCGGCTGGTTAACCCGTTTGATTTTGGCATTTTCTAAGTATTTTCTGAGCAGCATGCAAAACATAGGCGGTTGCGCAGGGATTGTAATAAGACGCCTTTCTTCATTTTCTTTATTCATAAAACAGACATGATAATACTGAGGATTTATATTTATATATAATTTTTTAGTTTCACCGAGATTTCTTAAAGAAAAAATAAAATCACGCCTAGTCGGCTGCTGTATTTTTTGCACTCTTGCATCCGTTAAATATTCTTTATTTTGTTCAAGCCAGATTTTTAGTGTCAAACTGTCAAATGAAATCATGATTAAATATTACAACAATATTACACAATAATAAAGAATTGACGGTAATAAAAAAATATGCTACTATTGTTCCAATAAAAAGGAGTTCTAAATTATGGTTTTATGGGAAATTTTTGCAATTGTCGGATTGACTTCACTAATTTTAGAAATGCTTCTGCCTTCAATGTTTTTTCTTAACCTTGCACTGGCAGGCTTTCTAACCGCAATTGTGGCTCTTTTCTTAAATAATTGGATACATTTAACGGTAATTTTTGTTATTCTTTCAATTATATCAATCCTTTTCCTGCGTCCGATTCTTTTAAAGCATAAAGAAAATAAAGAGCAGGAAACAGGCATGCAGGGTAAATATATAGGTAAAATTGTCAAAGTAATTGAACCTGTTACAAAATATTCAGGCGCTATCACAATATATGATGAAAGATGGGAAGCAAGAGTTGACGGCGACGAAACTATTCCTGCCGGAAGTGAAGTCAAAATCGTCAAAAACGAGAGTTTAGTTTTAACAGTAGAAAAATTATAGGAGAAAAAATATGAGCTTATTTTTGTTAATTTTACTTGTTGCATTGTTAATTTATGTATTCAAGGGCATAATTATTGTACAACAACAGGAACAAGTTATTATAGAAAGAATGGGACGCTATGAAAAAACACTTTCAGCAGGTCCAAATTTTATATTCCCAATTTTGGAAGCACCGAGAGGTATACTGGAAAAAGTTTCACAACGCGGACTTGACGGGACAAATTACTATTACCTGAAGCCGACAAACAGAATTGACTTAAGAGAACAAATGTATGATTTTCCGCGTCAAAACGTAATCACTAAAGATAACGTTTCAATTACAATCAACGCTTTAATCTACTTTCAGATTGTTGATGCTAAAAGTGCGGTTTATGAAATCAAAAACCTGCCTGATGCGATAGAAAAATTAACGCAGACAACTTTAAGAAACCTTGTAGGTCAGATGGATTTACAGGAAACATTGACTTCACGCGGAAAAATTAATGATGAACTAAGAACAACTCTTGATGAAGCGACAAACAAATGGGGGGTAAAAGTTAACCGTGTTGAAATTCAAGATATTTTCCCTCCGGCTGATATTCAGGCATCAATGGACAAATTAATGAAAGCTGACAGAGAAAAGAAAGCTACTATAACAGAAGCAGAAGGTTTGAAAGAAGCCGCAATAAGAAAAGCAGAAGGTGAAAAAGAAGCTGCAATACGTTCTGCTGAAGGTGAAAAGCAGGCTGAAATTTTAAGAGCTGAAGGTATCGCACAAGCTCGTATTATAGAAGCTGATGCCGAAAAAGAAGCAATTAACCGGATTATTACCGCACTGGCAGACAAAGGTCAGCCCGACAAATATCTAATTGCAATGAAATATCTTGAAACGATGACGGCAATCACAAGCGGAGAAAATAACAAAGTTGTTTATATGCCGTACGAAGCAACCGGAATTTTATCTTCAGTGGACGGTATAAAAGAAATGTTTAAAGGAACAGCAAAGTAGAAAAATCTAGCGGCAGATATTCTGCCGCTTTAAATAAAGGATAACAAACAATGATGATGAATGATTTACCAAGAATGCAGGTATTAATAACAACAAATGAACAATATATAGAAGGAGAACTTTTACTGCCGGAAAATATGAGATTCAGCAATTCAATACCTGATAATATGCTTTTTTATATATTAAACGGTGGTTTTCAATTTATAACACTTAAAAATTGTGAAGTTAAAGACCGAAAAAATCTTGCATTCCGTCCTGACAGATCTCAGCAGCTTCATGTCAATATTTCCTGCATTATGACTATTCAAATTGTAGAAATTTTGCCGGAAGATTATGAATACGACGAAAATTATTACGATGAATCAGACGAAGAAAATGATGATGAAGACAAAATAGGAAACAGCGCTATTGCAAGGGCTAAAAATCGACAAATAAGAAGAAGATAATTAAAATATTCTTCACATTTTATGTTCTTTTTTTATGTTTTTGATAGAATTTAATTAAGTCTGTAAAAAAGAAAGAGAAAAGGAACATAAGATGATTAAAACAAAAATGAAAGACCATAACTGCGGAGAGCTTAACCTTTCAAATATCAATGAAGAAATTACATTATCAGGTTGGGTTTCTACCGTAAGAGATTTAGGCGGGATTTTGTTTATTGAATTAAGAGATCGAAGCGGATTTTTTCAGCTTGTTGCAAACCCGCAAATTAACCCCGATGTACATAAAGTATTTGAAAAAGTACGTTCCGAATACGTAATTACAGTCAGAGGCAAAGTTACACGCAGACCGGAAGAAACTTATAACGAAAAATATGCTACAGGTCAGGTTGAAATGTATCCTGAATTTGTGGAAATTTTATCAGAAGCTAAAACACTACCGTTTGTGCTGGATGATGAGAATGTTTCCGAAGACGTTCGTTTAAAATACAGATATTTAGATATCAGACGTGAAAAAATGCTTCATAATCTTACTTTACGTCATAAAATCTGTCAGGCTGCAAGAAATTACTTAAATAACCTTGACTTTTTGGAAGTTGAAACTCCTATTTTAATTAAGACAACTCCGGAAGGCGCAAGAGATTATCTGGTACCTTCTCGTGTTCAGGAAGGTAAATTTTATGCATTGCCGCAGTCACCGCAAATCTTTAAACAGCTATTGATGGTAGGCGGAATTGAAAAATATTACCAGATTGCAAAATGTTTCCGTGATGAAGATTTACGCGCTGACAGACAGCCTGAATTTACACAAATTGACCTTGAAATGTCTTTTGTTGAACAGCAGGATGTAATAAAGGTTGTAGAAGGTTTAATTGTTGATACATTTAAAGCAGCAGGAGTCGAGGTTAAACCTCCGTTTATTCAAATGCCGTGGCAGGAAGCAATGGACAGATTCGGTTCAGACAAACCTGATACACGTTTCGGATTAGAGCTGTTTGATATCGGCGACATTATTCTTCAATCCGAATTTCAAATTGTAAAAAATACTCTTGAAAACGGTGGTATTGTCAGAGGTATCAGAATTCCTGGCGGAGCAAAATTCTCAAGAAAAGATATTGATGATATTACAAAACTTGCTGTGTCATTCGGAGCAAAAGCTCTTGCAAATATTATATACAATGAAGACGGCACTGCTAAATCTCCTGTTTTGAAATTTGTAACCGAAGAACAGGCAAAACAAATTCAAGATCGCGCAGGCGCCCAAGCAGGCGACATTATTTTCTTTGTTGCGGATAAACCAAAACTTGTCTATGACATTATGGGAAGATTAAGACTTTATTTCGGAAAAAGATTAAATCTTATAGACGAAAGCAAACATAATCTTTTATGGGTTGTAGACTTCCCGATGTTTGAATGGAGCGACGAAGAAGGTAGATTTATGGCAATGCACCATCCGTTCACATCTCCATGTATGGAAGATTTGGATAAACTTAAATCGGGTGACCTTGGTAATGTAAAATCAATTGCTTATGACATTGTTTATAACGGAACGGAACTTGGCGGCGGCTCTGTGAGAATTCACTCATCAGATGTTCAATCTGCAGTGTTTAAAGCTCTTGGTTTAACAGAAGAAGAAGCAAAGGAAAAATTCGGATTTATGGTTAATGCGCTGCAATACGGCACACCGCCGCATGCAGGTCTTGCAATAGGGTTAGACAGACTTGTTGCACTCCTTTGCAGAACTGAAAGCATCAGAGATGTAATTGCATTCCCGAAAAATTCAGGGGCAAAAGATCTTATGTCAGATGCACCGGGCGAAGCTTCTCTGCAGCAACTGAGAGAATTGCATTTAAAGAGTACCGCACATAAATAAAAGAAAGAACAGATAAAAAGCCCTTTGACCGGGGCTTTTTATTTTTCTGATTTACCTTTTGTAACTACTTTATTGAACTTTTTTATAATAGTTTTGCAAAACTCATTTTTATATTGTACATGCTCAAAAGGAAATCTTATACCCAGAAAATGACCGTTATCAAAATTTGCTATAGCAGAAACTTCTGTACCGTCCTTCATTTTTGCCGATATTTGAATAATATCAGGTATTTCGTCAAATAAATTTTTTTGATATGCAGATTCATATAATCTGTTCATTAACTGCCCTACGTTTCTTACACCGCGACCCGTAAAAGTCTGTTTGTCCTTCGGATTAAATTGAATTTTCATTATTTCTCCTTTTCACCTGTTTTTATAAATATCACAAATAAAAATTTTTGCCGGTATGTAACACTATGTAAATTTGTAATATAATCAAATTATGCAGATATTTACAGAATTGAATAAAAATCCGGATTTATCAATTGCCCTGGGGTATTTCGACGGGGTACATTCCGGTCATAGAACAGTTATACAAAATGCAGTTGCTTATGCAAAAAAGAATGGTGGCAAATCTGCTGTAATTACTTTTACAGATCATCCCTGCTGTTTTTTTTACGGAATATGTCCAAAATACATTTTAACAAGACAGGAACGCGAAAACAGAATTAAAGCCCTCGGAGTTGATTACCTGTATGAACTTGATTTTGAAAGTATTTCAGGATTAACGGCTGAAGAATATTTAAAAGATGTTTTAGTAAAATATTTCAGCCCCTGTGCAATTTCAACAGGATGGAATCACAATTTCGGGTATAAAAAAAGCGGAAATGCAAAATTTCTGCATGACTCCTCTAAAAAATTCGGTTACGAATATTTTGAGCTGCCTCCTAAGAAAATAAACAACGAAATCGTAAGCAGTTCTGCAATAAGGAAATATTTATCGGAAGGTAAACTGGAAAAAGCAAATACAATGCTCGGGTATAAATTTTATACATCAGGGAGAATTATAAAAGGTCAGCAGCTTGGCAGGACAATAGGGTATAAAACAGCAAATATGATTTATCCGGCTGAACTCATCAGTCTGCCGTTCGGAGTTTATTCGGTTCAAACCAATTTTGGCAAAGGTATTGCAAATTTCGGAACCCGCCCTACGGTTAAGGGGGAAGGAACACTTTTAGAAGTTCATATACTTGATTTTGACAAAGATATTTACGGCGAAACATTAAATGTTGAATTTAATAAAATGATACGCCCTGAGAAAAAATTTCCATCTCTCGACGCTCTCAAAAATCAAATCCGTAATGATATTAAACAGGTTTAATAGTCCATTACCCAACCGTCTT
>CALUPR010000065.1 GCA_944322705.1 Candidatus Gastranaerophilales bacterium | reverse complement strand
TAATGGAAAATGGTTTGGACTTGTTTTTCTTCTTGAAGATAGATTGTACATAAATTTAAAATGTAATCCTGTTGATTCGGCGATTTTGCGGGATGAATACAAATTTATAACCCCCGGGTGGCATATGAATAAAGTTCACTGGATAACGGTTGATGTGAACAAATCCCCGAAAGATCTGCTTGATGCTTTAATTGAAACAAGTTTTAACCTGACTGCACCAAAGACTAAAAGAAAATAATTTGAAATCCGATTTTTACATGCAATAATATAGTTATGTTAGATACGATTACGATTAAGGGTGCTAAAGAACATAACTTACAGGACATTTCGCTCCAACTTCCGAAAAATGAATTAATAGTTTTTACGGGGGTATCAGGATCGGGCAAATCTTCTCTTGCGTTTGATACTATTTTTGCGGAAGGACAAAGACGCTATATTGAGAGTCTTTCAACTTACGCAAGACAATTTCTAGGGCAGATGGACAAGCCTAATGTTGAATATATTGACGGACTTTCACCTGCAATTTCAATCGACCAGAAGTCTACAAGCAACAA
Organism: Candidatus Gastranaerophilales bacterium; assembly: GCA_944322705.1. Classification (GTDB taxonomy): domain Bacteria; phylum Cyanobacteriota; class Vampirovibrionia; order Gastranaerophilales; family Gastranaerophilaceae; genus Stercorousia. The sequence continues at coordinate 7,628 of CALUPR010000065.1, read as the reverse complement.
CCCGCGATCTACTGTCGGAACTGTTACGGAAATTTATGATTATTTAAGGCTTTTATATGCACGTGCCGGAATTCCGCACTGCCCGGAATGCGGAGCGGAAATTAAGCCGCAGACTGTTGATGAAATTGTAAACAGTATTATGAAACTTGGTGAAGGAACGAAAATTCAGATTTTAGCGCCTGTTGCCAGAGGTAAGAAAGGAGAATTCACATCAGTCTTTGAAGAATTAAGGCAGGAAGGTTTTGTACGCGTAAAAGTTGACGGTGAGATTTATAATCTTGATGAAGACGAAATTGAACTTGAAAAAAATAAAAAGCATACAATCCATGTTGTTGTTGACAGAATTGTAGTAAAAGAGCAAGCGCGTTCAAGGATTGCTGACAGTGTTCAAATTGCACTTAAAAAAGCTGACGGGATTGCTGTTGTTGATGCAGTAGGGAATAAAGAGATAATATATAGTGAAAAACTTGCCTGTCCGAAATGTAATTTGAGTTTTGAAGAACTTGCACCGAGAATTTTTTCATTTAATGCCCCGTACGGAGCCTGTGAAAGATGTTCCGGTTTGGGTGCGGATTTTGTTATTGATCCTGATTTAATTGTACCTGACAGAAAAAAATCACTTAATGACGGTGCGATATATCCATGGTCAAAGACTTCTACGAATTATTATGAAGATGTTTTGAAATCTGTATGCTCACATTATGGCATAGATATGGACAAACCATTTGAAAAATTATCAGAAAAAGAACAAAAAATTATTCTTTACGGAAGCGATGACATTGTAAAATTTACGGTAATGCGTTTTGGCACCCACCGTTACGAAACAAAATACCGAAAATTTGACGGTGTAATTCCTTACCTTGAAAAACGCTATAACGAATCAAACGGCGAATACTGGCGCGAAGAAATCGAAAAATATATGACAACAACCCCTTGTCCTGCTTGTAAAGGTGCAAGATTAAAACCTTTTCCGCTTGCTGTAACAATTAAAGGTAAAAACATTTATGAATTTACTCTGATGTCTATTGATGACGAATTGGAATTTATATCTGATTTGTATTTAGAGTTAAGTGAATTTCAGCTCCATATTGCAAAACAAATTCTTGATGAAATACGTGCCCGTTTAAGATTTTTAAAAGATGTAGGCTTAAGCTATCTTAATCTTGCGCGCAGAGCAGGAACTTTATCCGGCGGCGAGGCACAGCGAATAAGACTTGCGACTCAAATCGGCAGCGGCTTGTCCGGAGTGTTATACGTACTTGATGAACCTTCAATCGGTTTGCATCAGCGTGATAATGATAGATTAATCAAAACGCTTATAAAATTGAGAAATCTCGGGAATACACTTATTGTTGTTGAACATGATGAAGATACGATAAGGAATGCCGATTACATTGTAGATATCGGTCCGAAAGCAGGTGTTAACGGAGGAAAAGTCATTGCCTGCGGAAGTGTAGATGATATTATTAAGGTAAAATCTTCTATAACAGGTAAATATTTGAGTGGTGAAAAATATATTCCCATTCCTGCAAAAGTAAGAGAAGGCAACGGACACTTTTTACATGTAAAAAATGCGCATATAAATAACCTTAAAAATATTGATGTTGATATTCCTCTCGGTAAAATAGTCTGCCTTACTGGAGTTTCAGGCTCGGGAAAATCCTCTTTAATGCAGGATTTAATTTATGAATATGCCGTACATAAACTTCGCGGCAATAAACCTAAACCTCAGGGAGTAGATGAGATTACAGGTTTTGAGCATATTGATAAGATTATTGATATAGACCAATCGCCCATCGGCAGGACTCCGCGTTCAAACCCTGCAACCTATACTGATTTGTTCACTCATATAAGAGAGCTTTATTCAAAAACAAATGAGGCAAAGTTACGAGGTTACAAACCGGGTAGATTCAGCTTTAATGTTAAGGGCGGACGTTGCGAGGCTTGCAAAGGTGACGGCTTAATTAAAATTGAAATGAACTTTTTATCTGATGTCTATGTAAAATGCGATGTTTGCAAAGGTAAACGTTACAACAGAGAAACTCTTGAAGTTAAATATAAAGGTAAAACAATCTCAGATGTCCTTGATATGAGCGTAAAAGAAGCTTTGGAGTTTTTTGACAGTATTCCGTCTATCAAAAATAAGCTTCAAACTTTAAATGATGTGGGACTTGATTATATGAAACTCGGTCAGAGTGCAACAACATTATCCGGCGGTGAAGCTCAGAGAATTAAACTTGCTTCGGAACTTAATAAACGTTCAACAGGAAAAACTTTGTATCTTCTTGATGAACCGTCAGTCGGACTGCACTGGTATGACCTTGATAAACTTATTAAAATTTTACAAAAACTCGCAGATCAAGGTAATACAATTCTTGTCATTGAACATAATCTTGATTTCATAAAAATTGCTGACCATATAATTGATTTAGGACCTGAAGGCGGTATTGGCGGTGGGCAGGTTGTTGCTCAGGGTACTCCTTTAGAAGTGTCACAATGTAAAGCTTCTTATACCGGTCAGTATCTTAAACCTATATTGACAAATGCATTCAAAGAATGATATTCTCTAAAAAAAATGAAAGCGGGGTTTTGATGAATAAGTTATTTATAATTTTTGCTTATGTAATGTGTCTGACTTGTTATCCCGCAATGGCTGAAACAATTCGTGTTCAGGCATTGAGTGATTTTACAACGGAAGCCCCGTCTGAGTATATGTCCGTAAAAGCAATGGATGATCTGGTTCTAGATGAGGATTTGACTATAAAAAGTAACAGTATTATAAAAGGGCAGATTGTTGATGTAAAAAGTCCGAAAAGGCTTAAAAGAAATGCAAATTTTAAATTTATACCTTTATCTTATAAAGAAGAAAATGGTAAAGTAATTGAAATTAACGGTTATTACCCTGCCAAATATACAACTAAGCTAAATAAAGGCGAACTTGCAAAATCTGCTGCTTTAAGTGTCGGTAATTATTTTGTAAAAGGACTTTCAATGGGGTACAGTGCCATAGAAGGTGCTGTTAAAAATGAAAAGGATAACCGTTTTAAATCAAGTGTAAATGCAGTATATGAAGACTCTCCGTTTTCTTTTGTGGAAAAAGGTCAAGATATTGTAATTGCAAAAGATCAATTATTTTTATTGAACTTTAAAGCAAAGGGTGAACCTGAAGAAGAGGAAGAACCGAATTACGAATATGAATTGTTGCCGAAAGAAAATAATATACAAAACAATAATACTTTGCCGGCAGAAATAAATTAGGAGCTGTTGAAAGATACAAGTTCCAAAGAAACTGACAACTAGACTATATAATGTATTTTAATTGACTGTTTTTGCAAATTATGTTATTATCCTAATATGGAGAAAAATATTATGAAAAAAATATTATTCATATCAATGTTATTATTTGGATTAGTAGTGCAGCCGGTATTTGCTAAAACTACTCCGGTACAGACTTTACAGGATTTTTCTATACAGAATCCTTCAAAAACATTGCTTATTAAAATTTTATCTAATGTACAGCTTGGTGACGATGTTATGCTGCATGAAGGCTATTATGTTTTAGGACAAATTATGGATGTTTCAAATTCTACATTTGTATTCATGCCTGTAAAATTCCAAAATTTTCATAATGAAGTTTTCCAAATCAACGGTAATTTCCCGGCTAAATTTGTCGGTATGATTGATTCTAAATCTAAGGCTCCGGCAAACGGTGTTATTGCAAAAGATTCTAAATTTATACTTGATTTTATAGAAACTGATAACAAGCAGGAACAACCTGTAAGTTCAAAATATCAAAATATGCAAAATACAGAAGGTGGAATTTCTGCTGTTGTAAACAGATCTGAGCCTGTTTTATATGACGGAACAATTCCTCAGACAATGAAAGAATTTCCCGGAATTCAATTGGATTCATTTGATAACGGAAGTAACTTTAATATTCCTGACAAGTTAATGATTGAATCGGAAATTCGTGACAATAATATAAACTCGCTAAAACAGTAAGTTTTGTCTATTGAAATTTTAGGATGTTAGAAAATTTATACTTCAACAGCAGTTTTTAGTTTGCCGTCACCTTCAAGGATAATTTCGGTATCTTTACCGTTTTCAGAAATGATCAGACGTGTTTTTACAACATCGTTTTCAGTGAAACGCGAAATTTCTTTTATTTTTAAATCATTCATATATAATCCCTTTCAAGCTTGTATATTATATGATAACAGATTTTTGAGGAATTTCAACCCTCCGGAGAATTAAAATCCGTAAATTTTATTTTTTGTTAACAAAAAAGTCCGGAAAATTTTCCGGACTTTTTTCTGTTATTAAGATTAAACTTAACCTTTAATCTGGCTCATAACTTCGTCAGCAAAGTTTTCTTGACGTTTTTCAAGACCTTCTCCGAGAACAAATCTGGTGAAAGCTTGTACTGTCAATTTACCTTCAATCAACTGACCTACGGTTACATCAGGGTTTTTGATGAACGGTTGTTCAAGAAGTACTCTTGATGCCATTAATTTATTTACTCTGCCTTCAACAATTTTTGCTCTGATTTGTTCAGGCTTTTTCAACAAATCTTCTTTACCCATTTCGATTTCTGTTTCGTGGTCAATAACTGATTGAGGAATTTCTGCTCTTGTAATGAATTCAGGAGCTGATGAAGCTATATGTAAGCAGATATCGTTCATTAATTCGGCATCTTTTTTATCGGTTTGGATAAGAACGCCGATTTTACCGTTGTGAACATAAGATGCTGTATTGCCTTCATAGCGGACAAATCTTCTGAAAGTAATTTTTTCGCCTATAGAAGCGATTTTTTCTTTAATAACTTCAGAAATAACTTTACCGCATTTAGGGCAAGTAGAAGCTAACAATGCGTCAACATCTGAAGGATTAGTTTTTGCAACAACTTCAGCAAGTCCGTTTGTTAATTCTTTAAACTCTTCATTTTTAGCAACAAAGTCTGTTTCGCAGTTGACTTCAACCATAGCACCGCAATCATCTTGAATAGATGCTGCGACTAAACCTTCTGCTGCAATTCTGCCCATTTTTTTATCAGCGGAAGCCATACCTTTCTGGCGAAGAACTTCCATTGCTTTTTCCATATCTCCGTCAGTTTCAACAAGAGCTTTTTTAGCATCCATCATACCTGCGCCTGTTTTGTCGCGGAGTTCTTTTACCATTTGAGCTGTAATGTTCATTATAATCTCCTTATTTATCGGAAGTCAGGAGGTACAGATGTCAGGAGGTCAAGCTGTTTAATATAATATTAGTCTTTATTTGGCTTGTCTTCCTGCCTTTCTGCCCTCCGGTCTTCTTGTAATTATTCTGCAACTGTTTCTGTTTTTTCTTCTTCTTTGGAAGCTTTAACTTCTTCTGATGAAACGCCGGCATCTTCAGGTTTAATTTCTTCTACCTTTTTAGTGTTAGCGTTAGCTTCTCTCAATTGTTTTCCTTCCAAAACAGCGTCAGCAAGTTTTGAAGTGATTAATTTAATTGAGCGTATAGCATCATCATTTCCCGGAATAATATAATTTATACCGTCCGGATCAGCGTTTGTATCAGCCAGACAGATAACAGGGATGTTTAATTTATTAGCTTCTTTGATGGCAATATCTTCTTTTTTCTGGTCAACGATAAAGATAATATCCGGCAAGCCTCTCATATCTTTGATACCGCCTAATGTTTTACTCAATTTGCCTAATTCTCTGTTCAATTTAGCGATTTCTTTTTTAGGTAATTTTTCAGCGTGACCGGAATTCATAAAGTCTTCCAGTTCTCTGAGTTTGTTAATACGGCTTCTGATAGTATCAAAGTTAGTAAGCATACCGCCTAACCATCTTCTGTTAATGTAATATGCACCGGCTCTTAAAGCTTCTTCTGCTACAACTTCGGCAGCCTGTTTTTTAGTTCCTACAAAAAGAACGTTTTTATTTTTAGCGGCGTAATCTCTTACAACAGCGTAAGCTTCATCGAGCAAATCTGTTGTTTTACGCAAATCTAATACATAAATACCGTTTCTTGCACCGTAAATATACGGTTTCATTTTAGGGTTCCATCTTTGAGTCTGGTGTCCGAAATGTACACCTGCTTCTAAAAGTTCAATCATAGATGCTGTTGGCATCGGTTTTCTCCTTTTTTTTTAACTTGTTGTACTACGGGCTATACTGTCTCATTCAAGGGGTTGACCGTCTTTAATCTTCATAACCGGAGGGTTTCTTATTGTGTCCCTTCTTGTCCTGTCCCCCTGAACTAGGGCGAAACCTATCAGACTAGTGTAACCAATCTTATAATAATACAAACATGCCTTTATGCAAATTTATTATTGCGTTTTATTACAATATAAAGATGATAAGATGTTAAGGCGTACGTTAAGTTTTTTACGGTGCGTGAAATACACGTAAAACAGAAAAAATAATCCGGCATTTAACGAAGTGAACAATCAATGTTTGCGAAACAACACCGGCTATTGTCTGAGCATAAAATTATACCGTCATTCCGTGCTTGACACGGAATCGCAAAATCGTGCACTTTAGTTAATAATGCGATTGCGGATCAGCTTCGCTGTCCGCAATGACGTGATAGCGGCAATAAACTTCCCTTTCCTTGTAAAGGAGAGGGAGAATATTTCGTGCGCTTCGCGCACCGTAATGACTTATTCACCTATTCACTTCAAATAAAAAAAACGGACTATCAAAAGCTAGTCCGGCATTTCATTTTCTGAAACAAAAAGGATTTACATTAACTTATATTGTGTGTTGTACAAAAAATCTTTTTCATCACCTTTTTACCGTTTGCCGCAGGTTATCTCCGGCGGCTGGTAAAATCTTAATATTCAATACCCTGTCTTGCCATAACACCGATATCAAAGTAGTGTTTGATAGGTTTCATTTCAGTCACAAGATGAGCCATTGCTTTTAATTCAGGATGAGCATATCGTCCTGTTAATACGATTTCAAGATTTTCAGGTTTATGTAAAAGTGCATCTTTTACATCAGAAACTTTAATCATGTTCATCGCAGTACAAATATTAATTTCATCCAGAATAATCAATTGATATTCACCTGAATTAATTGCTTTTTTAGCGAATTCCCATCCTCTTTGTGCTTCTTTAAAATCTTCCATACAAACGTTGTGAGAATAGCAGACTCTGTCCATTCCGAATTGAACAACATCAAGGTTCGGAAGGAATTTTGAAGAAGAAACAATTTCTCCGTAAGATGTTGCGCTGTCGCCTTTTGTAAACTGAATAATTAAAACTTTCCAGCCGTGTCCCAGTGCTCTTAATGCCAACCCTAAAGAAGCCGTGGTTTTCCCTTTTCCGTCTCCTGTGTAAATTTGAATATAACCATGCTCTAACACGACTCACTACCTCCAATAAACTGATAAGTTCCTCTATCCTTATTTTAACGAATTGTACTCACTATTTAATCGTTCCAAGGATGTATAATTTTAGAGCAAAAGATGGATAAATGTATCTATCCCCGCTCCCAAGATTTTTGTATATTCATCATAGAACTAAATTAAAAAAAATAAATAGCTTTATAGATTTCCATGCCAATCTTTTTACAATTATTTTTGGCTAAAGCTTCAAAAAGCTTATCCTATAAGTTTATATGCCCAAAAATTAAATT